>JAGDWE010000063.1:2167-24632 GCA_023255965.1 Desulfurococcales archaeon
AGGTACGCCTATAGATAGACGCATCAGCTCATCGTGTTCTGCCGGGCTCATGACACTCCCATATGCACCTCTACCATCAATCCATCAGCACCCGCAGCTACACACGCCCTCGCTGTAGGTATGATTAAATCAGCTCTCCCAGTTGCATGGCTTGGATCTGCAATCACCGGTAAGTAAGTCAATTTCTTTACGTAGGGTATGGAGGTAATACTCAATCTTCAAGTAGGTGCTAGAAATATGCAGAATTTTGCCCTACTTAAGGAGTTGGGGGAAGATCAATAAGCCGGTACTGCTTAAGAGGGGTTTTACGGCAACCATCGATGAGTGGTTAGGAACAGCCGAGTATATATTATTGGGTGGTAATAGAAATGTAATTCTATGTAAGAGAGGTATTAGGACGTTTGAAACTCATACTAGGTTTACTACGTCAGCGTATTTGCTAACTAAGGGTATGTACCTAGGATCCATAACCTCGGTCACTATAGGCAGACCAGTCTCATCCTTAGCTAACTTAAGTATCTTTAATCCCTCCTCACCTAATCCTTGAAAGCTATAAGGCGATGTTCTAGGCTTGAAGGCGCTGCCCCTTAACATATGCACGCCAGCCCTCTTAACGGCCTTCGCTATCTCCAATGTTTGTTCCAACGATTCAACAGCACACGGTCCAGCAATGATTACTAATTTATTACCCCCTACCTCAATAACTATGTCTTCCTTAATGAACTCCCTACTCACTAATCTATACCTCATCTCCTACTCACCACCTTTCTAACCGCATTAACTATATCTGATGATGTAAGCCCTAAGTACCTCCTTAAATCACTTAAGTTCCTCGCTGACTTGCCAAAGGCGTCCTTAATTCCCACGAATGCGATAGGCACTGGGTATTCATTAACTAGTAGTTCAGCAACCGCGCTTCCTAGCCCCCCGTATATGCTATGCTCCTCTGCAGTAACCACAGCACCCGTCTTCATCGCGTATTTAAGTATTGTGTCCCTATCTATTGGTTTAATCGTATGCGAATCTATAACTGCTGCATCAATGCCTAACCTCTTTAATTCGTTGGCTGCCTTAAGGGCCTCAGCAACCATGCCACCTGAGGCAATTATAGCTACATCGCCTCCATCTTTAATCACGTTAGCAACGCCTAATCTACAGCTACATTCGCTATATACTCTCTCATCCTCATCCCTACCCACACGTATGTACGTAGGTCCTTCAGAATCTATGATGTCTTCAAAGCAACACCTTAATGCTATTGAATCGGCAGGGACGAATACCTTCATGCCCGGTATTACCCTCATTAAGGCTACGTCCTCAATACATTGATGCGAGGGTCCATCACCATAGCTTGAGATCCCGCTATGGGTACCTACGATCTTAACATCTAGTCTAGTTCTGCCAACCAAGTTCCTTAGCTGCTCCCAAGCCCTCATCAAGAACATGGAGTATGTACATATAACTACCTTCTTACCGCATGATGCGATCCCTACGGCAACCCCTACTAAGCCCTGCTCGCTAATACCTACATTTACATATCTCTCAGGGAAGTTCTCGGAAAACGATGTGAGCATCGCGCTCATAGATGAATCCGCATCAACTACGTACAGGTCGCTACGTTTAAACCCTAACTCTGTTATTAGCTTACTGAGAACCCACCTCATTTAAATCCCCACAGCCTAAGCTCGTCTTTACTTATAGGTTTATTATGGTAGTCATTATTACCCTCAGCTGGGGGGTAACCCTTACCCTTAATAGTATGAGCTATGATTGCTGACGGTTTATCCATTACGTAATCAACTTCGTTTAACGCCCTAAGTAATTCCCTAAAGTCATGTCCATTTACCTCTATTACATGCCAGCCGAAAGCAATCCACTTCATAGCCAGCGGTTCTAAGGGCTTAATATGTTCTGTGGGCCCTCCCTGCTGGTATCTATTGCGGTCAACTATAGCTACTAGATTATTTAACTTGTACTTACTTGCAGTTAGAGCTGCCTCCCAAACCTGACCCTCATCTAATTCACCATCACCCAATATCACATAGACCTTAGAGTTAATTCCATCCCTCTTTAAGGCTAACGCCATCCCACATCCAACCGACAGCCCTTGACCCAAAGACCCTGAGACCATATCCACGCCTGGTATAATTATTTCAGGGTGCCCACTGAGGTAGTTATTAATGTCTCTAAGCTTGTATAATTCGCTTGTTGGTATGAATCCAGCTAAGGCTAGTACAGCATATAAGGCTGGTGCGGCATGGCCCTCGCTAAGGATTAATCTATCCCTTAACGGCCAACTAGGGTTCTTAGGATCGTATCGCATCTTAGCAAAGTATAATGCAACTAATACATCAACTACAGATAATGATGCGCCTACGTGACCGCTACCTGCTTCAGCCATCATCTCAAGGACGTGCTTCCTAACCAAGCTGGCCTTTTCATTAAGCGATTGAATTAGCTTGGGATCCACGCTAAATTCCCTACCATAACTAGTAATACCTAGCAACTCACATACGAATTCCCCAAGCGGGGTTAAGTAAACACCCCTAGACCCCCCATTATCGACTTTAAGTATGTTTAAATCCTTTAAGATCTTGGCATTAAGCTTTAAGGTAGATAACGGTATGCCGTACCTCCTTGAGGCATCCCTTAAGATGGAGGTTAGGCTCCTTCCAATGTTGCATCTAATTTCCTTTAATATGAGAAGTTGATTCTTATTGAACCCCCTGCTAACTATGTTTCTAATTACGGGCACGTCAACGGAACTTAGATCCAGTTTAAGTTCGGATATTGGAATTGGTTCCTCATACGACCTCCGCCTCATAACATTAAGTTGAGGGCTTTAAAAGTATGATGGTCAGGATAACATGACCTTCACAATAAAAAACGTAAGTATTAACCCTCGATAGCCTTAAGTAGAGATGAGGGGTCTGGCATCGATATTTGAGCCCTTGAGATTAATCTACTTAATGTCTTCTTATCTATATATGGATTTAAGCCATAATAGCTAATACCCCTTGCAAGTACCTCGGGATTTATACCCACCTTAATTGAATACCAATTAATCCATTTTCTAGGTTCGTCGGAGTACACCTCTAAGGCCCTTAAGTATATTTGGGAGAGCTTCATCATCAAATCATAATCCATGCTCGCTGAAGCCGCTAATGTGCAGCAGTAATTAATGTCTAAATCACTGCAGGACGCCATAGCCTTAAGTCCTAAGTTAAGCAATTCATCTGTGAGTGGATGCCATGCAATTACGTACTTTACATTCTCCTTAACCGTTAATGAGCTAACATCGTATGGATTGCTGAAGTACTCGGTGTCGGATGCTTCAATAATTCCTTCCTTAATTGCTATAGATCGACATAAGTCCATAGTCGATAACTCACTAGATATAACTATATTCCTTAACGAATTAGGGTTGTACATAATTAAAGCACCACCATATGCACCCCCGCCAATTATCCTCAACGACTTAGTTAAGGCGAAGGCATATAATTGAGTTATCAAAGGCGTTAATGCTAAATCTAACTCATTTCTTACTAAGGCCCAAGTAGCTACTAAGGCGTTAGGATAGATGACAACTTCAACTCCATAATTAAGTAGTTCCTCAACCATCTTAATGAATGGAGCGATGAATACGTACTCGCTAGACCATATAATACCTAACTTGATGAGCTTCTCACGACCGCTTTTCCTAGTAATTACCTTAGGTTTTATGAGGTATTGATTGCCGATCTTAATTCTCGCTATCATCCCCTGCAATTCAAGTTCATGAAGTACTTCACTGACCCTGCTTTTAGATATCTTTAAGACTTTATGGATCCTAGATTGTAGTACTCCTTCAGGGTGCTCGCTAAGCAATTTAAGTATTTCGTATTTCACTAACGAAGTCATTAGGAAACCTCAAGTTATTCATGGGCATTAAAGTTTTTAAACTATTCCGAACATTCGTTCGTGGGTAACGTATGAGGAAGAGCATCTACGTGGGGCTATCTATAATCGTACTACTCCTTCATTATTTAATACCCTATACATTGCTCTATAGCTGTAGGGGGCTAGTGCTAACTGCTTACTGGGTAATGCTATCTCTTATATGGATGTTGATAACCATCTACTTCATTAGGAGGTGTTGATAATGTCATCATTCATCATACTACTAATTACGTACATTACGGTAGGTACCTTAATTGCTTTAATATCTAGGCGGTATGGAGTTAAATCTAGTAGGGAATACTTCGTAGCTAATTACAGGTTAGGTGGCTTTCTGTCATCAATGACGTATGCGGCAACAACTTATAGCGCGTTCATGATGGTTGGACTTGTTGGCCTCACCTATTCCACTGGTGTAGGCGCGTTAGGCTTCGAATTAGCATACTTCATAGCTACGTTATCGCTACTTACTACATTTTCACGTAAGGTATGGCTAATGGCTAGGGAGAGGGGATGGGTAAGTCCATCAGAGATGCTCTCAGACCTTTACAATAGTAAATTATTGGGGTCGCTAACAGCTGTAATATACTTCATAGCGTTAATTCCCTACATCTCCGCACAGCTCATCGGCGTAGGCGCAGTATTTGAGGGATTAGGCATGGGTTACTTGGTCGGTGTGGTCTTAGGTGCAGTACTACTGATCCTCTGGATAGTAATAGCAGGTATTTGGAGCGTAGCAACTACAGACGCGTACCAAGGGATTTGGATGATAGGTGCTTCGGTGCTATTTCTATGTTACCTTATCAGCTTAGTCCCAACATACGGATATGGAATTAAGGACGTACTCAAGGCAGTAGATAGTGTTGGGGCAACAGGTATTACACCATTTTGGAGTCCTTCAACGTTCCTAGCATATACTCTGCCATGGTTATTCTTCGCTGTAACTAACCCGCAAGTAGTTCAAAGACTTTACATGCCTGCTGATGAGAGAGCTATTAAATCCTTAATTACCTACTTCTCGCTCTACGGCCTAACCTATACCTTAATAGTAGTTACTGCCGGGTTAATAGCTAGGTCGTTGACCGAGTTAGGAGTCGTACCATTAATCATTAATAGAGATTTAGTAACACCAACACTACTTAAGTTAGCGGATCCTATATCGTCGGCATTCATATACGTCTCCATAATCGCCGCAGCGCTATCGACAGCTAACTCAATAATATTAACCGTAACGTCATCGATTATTAGGGACTTCTACGAGTCCAGGGTAAGAAGTGCTAGCCCAACCAAATTACTTACAGCTACAAGCATAACAATAATTACGCTGACCGCATTATCCTCCATCATAGCGTATTTAAGACCTAGCTTCATAGTTGAGATGTCTGTGATTTCCTCAGTGATCTTATTGCCCTTAGCACCAATAACTTTAATTGCATGGATTAATCATAGAGAGGCTAGGAAGTTACGGTATGGAGCTATAGCATCCCTAATCATAGGCACATCTATCTCTATGCTGGCGGCAACAAGCTACGGCCCCGCCAAATCATTCTTAATAACCTTTTACGGGCTCCCATTATCAGCGTGGGTACTTATTACATCATCACTGATAATGTTAGTTAACTACCTTACTAATGCGGTCAGTATTAAGTACGTTCTAGGCAGGTGCACCATCTGTCCTGAGAGGTAGCTCACATATTTGTTTGGCGCATTTTTATTACATGCGAATCCTATTTGATTCTAATAAATTTATTAATGGTTAATTCATATAGAGTGTGGTGGCATTATGCGTGTTGAATCCCTTAGGGAATTCCTAATGCGTGGGGCCGTACTAGTTGTCCAAATGACTCCATTCACTAAGGATGATGAAGTTGATGTTGAGGGCCTAAGGGATAATACTAGGTACCTAGTTGAGGTCAGTAAGAAGGGTCCCATAGCATTAGTTCCATGCGGGAGTAATGGCGAATTCTACGCTATGAGTGAGGAGGAGATAAAGAAGGTGATTAAGGTAGTTGTTGATGAAGCTAATGGTAAGGTACCAGTCATAGCAGGCACTGGCGCTGCGGGCACTAAATTAGCAGTTAACTTAAGTAAGTACGCTCAGGATGTAGGCGCAGATGGAGTTCAGGTAGTCCTTCCATACTATCACATACCAACAGAGGAGGGCATGTACCTGCATTTCAAGAAGATAGCCGAGTCCTTAGATATAGGCGTGATGATATATAATAATCCAAGCGTATCTAAGTGCTACGTAAGACCTCAGCTAATGAAGAGATTAGCTGAGGTAAATAACATAGTGGGCGTTAAGGAGAATACGCCATTAATTGAGGTCTTTCATCAACAGGTTAAGGCTGTAGGAAATAGGATACCTGTAGTTCAAGGTCGTGGGGAGCGTTGGTACGCATTTACCGTACCTCTAGGAGCTAAGGGATTTGTATCAGGACTAGCGAACTTTATGCCGGAATTTAGCTTGGAATTACTTAAAGCTGGTAGTGAAGGGAATTACAATAAAGTCTTCGAATTAATTAGGAAGTTAGAGCCATTAGATGAATTCATTAGTAAGATGACCGAGAAGTACGGACCATCTACATCGGTAATTCAGCCACCCTACACGACATCATACATATACATGAGCGTTAGGAAAGCAGCCATGAACTTGCTAGGACTTAAAGGAGGCTACATGAGGTTACCACTAGTTGACCTAAAGGATGAAGATCTAAGGGAATTAAGTAAGGTATTATTTGATGTAATGGGCCTAAGTAAAATAAGGTAGAATGCCGCTCTACGACCCCTTATAGGTGAATATTAACATTTGGTTCTTAATTATTTGAGTGCGATTAAGGGATGAGATTTACGAATCATTATACTACCAAGGCTCTGAGGACGATTTTTATTGGATGAGGGCTGCAACCAAGTTCACGATTGCTGGGCTTCTCTTGCTTGGCGACCCCGGGCTTCCGCTATCCGCTCCAGAGGGGCGGCAAAGGGCCCGGGAGACCATGAGGAGCCTGGAGGCGGTAATCAATGAACATAAAAACTGATCAACGCCGTCCCAGGTGAGCGACGTGCGAACTTACTATAGGATACTTAAACACGAATCCTTCGGTTTAAGTAAGTGTGAAATCAACTTCATCTGATATCTCCTTAGCTAATTTAATGACGTATTCTTTGAAATCATCATCGGCTCTATACCAAACATTGGGGGCTTTCCTTAAGCCCTTGAGTACCTGTACCATGATAGCTACTATACGTCCTACGTTGGCAGCGTCCAGCAATAACTTAGTATCGTCTAATGCATTGCCTTCACCAACGTAATATGCTAGGGCCCACGGAGGTATCACCATGCCGAGGCTATTGACTACAGCCATTAAATTAGATATTAATGCGGTAGCGCCTTCATCACTCCCAACAGCTATTAAACCTGCTACCTTACCATCTAACCAGCTCCTGCCATCAACATATATCATGTTTTCGAGAACCGTTAATCTATCTATGAAGTTCTTAAGATGCCCGCTGACGCCGAACCAGTATATAGGTGATGAGATTATTATCCCATCAGCATCGATGACCTTAGGGTACAGTTTAACCATATCATCACTTATGGGACACGGATATGTGCATGCCATGATATCATCACTTACGCATCCAAGACATGGCCTGATCTCGTAGTCGTAGAGATTAATTAGCTCTACATCAGCCCCCTCATATCTCGCTAGCTCTAGAGCCAAACGTAAAGCCCTTAGCGCATTCCCATACGCCCTTGGAGATCCATTAATCCCAAGCACCTTAATCATTAAGCACCCCTCTAGTGTAGTTATTTTACCTTAGTAAATATATGGATTACTGCGATGTCAAGCAGTATTACAACTGAAGGCCCTGCCTTTAAAGGCGGGGATGAAGTCCTATAAGGTCTTCCTGGTTATTAATTGCCTTGGTGACGAAGATGTTATTTGAGGGGGCCTCCGGGGGTGCACTTAGGTAAAAACTCTGTGGCGTGGGGTAATACGTGGCCTAAGCCCTACGCCTCCAGGCCGCGATGATGACCACAACTCCGAGTCTCCAAGGGGATAGGGGTAATTGGCCGGAGATAGGCCCAGGATTAAACCCCGAAAAGCAGGGGGATGTAGCCCGAACCTCCAAGCCCTTAGGGCGGGGAGGAGGTCAGTGTAAGGTTAGATTTCTGAGTTAATGATCGCCTAATACTAATTAACGCGTCTTGCTCGCTCTCCAAGTTTATTAGGATGAGGTTAGCGATACCATCAGCTTCCTCGATAGTTAAACCCAGTTATTAAATGCTTAATTCATTTATAGATACGATGACGGCGCCCTCATCAAGCATTTCATCAACAGCTCTTTCTTCAGAGCCAGGGGGTATGTTTACCCCTTTAACAGCGTCTATCAGTAGGAATACCTGGAAACCTAGCCGAATGCCGTCTAAGGCGGTTGCCTTTACGCAGTAGTCTGTAGCCACTCCACATATGAACAACCTCTTAACACCTCTCCTACGTAGCGCCATATTTAAGTCCGTATCCTCAAAGCCGCTGTATGCCTCTTTATCGGGTCTAGTTGCCTTAGATACTATTAATGCATTGGCTGGCAGGGCTAGGCTAGGGTGGAATTCAGCCCCCCAAGTTCCTTGAATGCAGTGCGGCGGCCATGGACCACCCACAGTATTAAATGATACATGATTAGGTGGGTGCCAGTCCCGTGTAGCTACTATAAATGCGTTTGACTTGCTGAATATTGATATGTATTCGTTGATCACATTTACGATTTCATCGCCCTTAGGTACTGGTAACGCACCTCCGGGCATGAAGTCGTTCTGCATATCAACTATTATTAATGAGTCGAAGGGCCTTACCTTAACTTTTGCCATAGGATTCCCGCTAATATATGTAGTTAAAAATTAAAATTCTGAACCAACTAATAAATGGTATGCCGCCATTAAGTGATGATAGGGTTAGTACAGCCTACATACTCACTTTAATAGGTTCGATACTTACGTTGGTGACTGGGTTGTTTTTCCTCTTGCTCTTCTCAACGCTTACGACATACGTAGGTCACGGACGATTCGGGAATATTTTTATGTCATTAATTCCATTTATGAGTGCCGCTTTAATACCGTTAATGGCATTTATTATGCTATTGCCAGGCATCGTGGGATTGATGGCCTCACTCCTCATAAGGACTGGCCACTTACTAACCGGGGGGATACTTTCAATAGTTGCTGCACTAATGTCTATACCGTTAATACTGGGGACCCTATTCGTTGGTTTTCTAACATTACTTATTGGTGGTGTACTATCCTTAACACGTAGTTAGATTCCGTATCTATGTATCTCCCTAGCCTTATTCATAAGGCTAGCGTACCAGTCAGGTAACTTAATGTCATGTATGGCCCTATCAGGGGTATACGCCCTTAAATCTATTACTGGAGTCCCATTAAAGAGATCTAAGCCATCAACGTAGAGGTACCTACCTTTACGCTCAAGCAGCTTAACTATAGTTATAGCTATGGGGTTAGGTCTGTGTGGTGAGTCGGTGCAGAAGACACCTACCTCAGGTACTTCATCAGGCTTTAGCCCTAATCTGATCAATCTCTTAGGCCTTACTTTAAGGACCTTCCTTAGTTCATCGTCGACCTTATGTAGGTACGCTACAACGATTATATGAGAGAAGCCATCAATACCATGAAGTCCTCCCTCATATTCGGGGAATACTTCGATGATTCCTAAAACCCCCTCAAGGGAACTTCTAATAACCTCATCATCAAACTCCGTATGGATTACCCCTATAGGCTTTAAGTACATGAAGTGCTCACCCAAGGTTTATAAGCCTAGGTTATATTAATGCTTACGGGTATTAAAATCAGCTGCCTAGATGCAATTAATGAGTTAAAGAGGTGGTTTAGGGCATTTAACCGCGTTGGAATCATGTTATCAGGCGGCGTGGATAGCACTACCTTACTGGCAGTAGCTGTTGAGGTATTGGGCAACCACAACGTCATAGCTGTAACTGTGGCCTCGCCAGTACACCATTCTAAGGACTTAGATGATGCCAAGAGGTACTGCGATCTCCTTAACGTCAGGCACGTAGTTATCGAGGCCCCTGAATTGATGAATATCGAGGAATTCGCTAGGAACGATCTAATGAGGTGTTACTACTGTAAGAAGTTTATGGTAAGCAAGATCTTAAGCTCTATCAAAGACGTTGACGTATTTATTGAGGGAACTAACGCAGATGATGTAAGATACGACTTCAGGCCGGGCTATAAAGCTATTAAGGAGTTCAAGCAATTAATTAGGAGTCCTTACATCGAATTGTCGATATCTAAGGAGTGTATTAGATCGATCGCTAAGTCGTTGGGGCTGGATATCCACAACAAACCGCCTAATTCATGCCTAGCCACTAGGATCCCCTATGGAAGTAGAATAACCTTAGACTTAATAAATCGCATTAGAAACGCTGAGGACTACTTAATTAAATTAGGTTTTCAGGTAGTTAGGGTTAGGGTGCATGGGGATATGGCCAGGATCGAGGTAGGTATTGATGAGATGCCTAGGTTGATTGAATACGAGGTCAGGTCAGGCATAATTAGATACGTTAAGTCCTTGGGATTTAAGTACGTGGTGCTAGATTTAGAGGGGTATAGGAGTAGTGGAGGAACCTTAGTATCGAGTGATCAGTGAGGTAACCGCCTCTTCATCAACTATTCGTTCCCCGAAAAATTCATCATCCACACTAGATAGTTTGTTATAGATTTTTAAGCATAAATTCTATGATGTCCAGGGTATTTAATGGATTTAAGGTCTATTCTTAAGCAGCTAGTTAACGGTAACTTAAGCTTAGATGATGCTGAGAAGCTAATTAAACTACTTGCCATCGAGGAGCTGAGTAACGTATTATTCGACGCTGGCAGGGAACTACGTAGAGGGATTCCGGAAGTGGTTTTAGCTGAGGGTAAGGACTTAGGCACCTTATTATCAATTACAAGGGAATTGGTGCCTAAATATGGCAGGGTAGTGATTTCTAGGGTTCCTAGGGAGTACATGTCCAGTTTAATAAGCAACTTAGGTGATTTCGACGTAAGCGCTTACGAGGACGCTAGATTAGTTGTAGTTAGGAGTAAGGGTTACGTAGGTGGGGAACTTAAGTGTAGGGTTGCGGTAGTTACTGCAGGTACTGCGGACATACCTATTGCTAGGGAGGTTGAAGCAATTCTCAACGAATACGGGTGTCAAGTTAAATCGATCTATGATGTAGGTGTTGCAGGTCTTCAGAGGGTTATAAGTGCTGCCAAGACGATTAAGGAATTCGATGCTGACGTAGCAGTAGTTATAGCTGGTAGGGAGGGGGCGCTACCATCAGTTATATCATCACTACTAGATATACCGATCATCGGATTACCCACATCACATGGTTATGGATTCGGCGGGTCGGGCATCTCAGCGCTTATGTCGATGCTTCAAACATGTTCCTTGGGGATCGCAGTAGTTAACATAGATGGTGGGGTTGCAGCGGCGCTATTTACCCTACTAATATGTAGGAGGTTAAGTAAAGCTAGGTCGCATGGCTAGTGAGCTACGACTGAAAGCCCCGTAATTTATGGCTGGGGTAATAGCTTATAAGCCTCGCATCCTATAAGTAGTTATTATAGTGCTCACTACTTAGTATGATGGGTGGTGAGTTTAAGCGATGAATAATGCGCTGGTAGTCGATCCATCGATCTCTGGCGTCTCAGGCGATATGCTAGTCGCTATGTTAGTTGACTTAGGCGGTGACGTTAAATTATTAAATGATGTCGTCGAATCGCTAGAGAAGTTACCCCATGTTAGGGAATTTAGAGTAACGATTGAAGATGTCCTAAGGAGTAATGTAAAGGCTAAGTGGCTTAAGATCGCGGCTTCTGAGGTTAGGGACGACCATGTTGTAGGTAGGGATTTAATTAAGTGGATGGATCAAGTAATTAATGACTTAGGATTGGAGGGTCGATTACGTGATTTAGCTTTCAATGTATTAAATAAATTACTTAAGTACGAGTCATTAATTCATAATTCAACCCCTCATGACGTACGTCTGCATGAGATTGGATCTGCTGACACGATATTCGATATAGTTGCTACCATCGCCTTAATGAACGACTTAGGTTTAATTAATGGGGCAACATACTCCCTGCCAGTGGCAGTAGGAGGAGGCACCGTGAAGGGAGGACATGGATTAATGCCGTGCCCTGCCTACCTAACCTTAGAGATACTTAAGGAGAGCAACTACTACTTGGTTGGGGGCCCTATAGATGAGGAACTAACTACACCGACTGGGGCAGCATTACTTACTACGCTGTTTAAGCCTATTAGGTACTTGCCACTAATGAAGGTCAGAAAGGTAGGTTACGGCGCTGGTAGTAAGGCATTTAAGGGGATTTCAAATGTCCTTAGGGGTATTCTAGGATGCGTTGATGACTTAAATCCCTTAGATTATGAGGAGATATATGTTATTGAGTGTAACGTAGATGACGTCACTGGTGAGATTCTCGGCCATGCAATAAACAGGATGATTGAATTAGGGGCTTTAGATGCATCTGTAATATCAGCGTTAGGTAAGAAGGGGAGGCCTAGCTATATAGTTAAAGCATTAAGCAGGGAGGAGACGATTAGTGAGCTAGTTAAGTACATGATCTCAGAGCTAGGGACCCTTGGAGTTAGGGTGTTTAAGGTTGGTAGGTACGTTGTACCCTATAGGGAGTTAAGGGAATTAAGCGTAGTTGTTGATGGGAGGGAATTTAAGGTGAGAGTTAAAGTGAGCAAGGATAGTGACGGAAGGGTTATTAGGGTTAAGCCGGAATTCAGCGACTTAGAAAGCATCTCTAAGTCGTTAGGCATCCCAGTTAATGATGTCATTAAATGCTTCTTAAGGCAATACAGTAACTTAAACTTAAGCTAAAGATGACGTAGCGTTAGGGGATCATGAAGAGGCGTTTTACGATCTCAATCCCTAGGTACGAGGCGGTAAGTACTATTAATGAGGCGATTAACACGCCTACCTCTATGGCTAACAACGCCTTAGCTTTATCCATCCCTAAAAGGTAAGCAACTAACGAACCAGTCCACGCACCAGTGCCAGGTAGTGGAATGGCTACAAATATAGATAACCCTATTAAGCCATAACTACTCACCGCCCTAGAACCCTTAGATCTAGCGCTATTTAAGATCTTAATGTAGATGTTACGTAGTCCGGTAGGTACGTACCTAGAGTTCTTTATAATTCTATCTATATAGTTAAGTATAATCATAGCCGTAGGGGCTATGAGTAAGTTACCGATGATACATGTGAATACCGCCTCTAGTGCTTCATGGCCACTAAAGAATATAAAAGCTAATGGTATAGAGCCCCTGATCTCAGTTATAGGGCTAATTGAAATCATTAATAGTAGCAGTAGTTTAATGATATCTATTTTAACTCCCTCCCTTGTTATACTGCTCCGGAGCTATCCCTATAGCATTTAATTATGAGATCGGCTAATTCCTTAAAATCCAGGCCGTGTATCGTTCCATGAGTCTCCGCAATCTTCTGCATCTCGCTCTCTACATCACTAATAGCTATCCACTTAAGCCTGGATTCAATATAATTGATTAAGTTATTAGGGTATGCGAAGAAATCGCCAGTAATTAATACGTTTTCTAAGACGTTTTCATAGGTCTTCAAATATATTCTCAGCAATCCTGCTCGAGTCTTGTATGTACATATGTTTACGAAGCCCTTACCCCTCCTAGACTCATATATCCATTCAATGCTTCTATACTTATCAATCAAGGCGTTTAATTCATTTAACTCCCATTCATTTAAATCGCCATCACTTAACTCTACGCCAAAAACATCAGTAACTGCTTTCTTGAAGGCCTCTATTACTTCATTAATGCTTGGCTTATAACCTAACTCCCTCTTAACCGTGGTTATCCTCTCCTCGAAACTTTTAATTGCTTTATCACTTATTTTCTCTACCGGTAGCTTTAAGACTTTAAGCATAAGCTCGATGTTGAAGTCCAGCAATGTTGTTCCACAGTACATTACTCCATCGTAATCCATATATAAGCCTGTACCAGAGATCTTACGCCCATTAACTTCGATATCATTCTTAGGTCTAAATTTAGCGTTTACTACGCCTAAGTGATGAAATGCCTTAAGAGGAACTTGCACTAGGTACTCATAGATCCCTCCTACATCTAAATTACTTACCATCGTCTTAGGTACCCATATTTCCCAGCCTGGAGTGTCCTCGTACATTAAAATGGCTCCACCCCCCGACGGCCTCCTATTAATTCTTAACCCTAACTCACGGGCTAAATCAACGTTTACCTCCTCATAAACGTCTTGATTAAATCCAACTAATATTGCAGGGGGATTAAACACATTTACGCGTACTGTCGGAGGTGCCTTATTCAATCCTACGGACTTAGTTATGACTTCCTCAGTTGCTAGTAGGTAATCGTCTTGCGCGATATGATGGAGGAATCTCCATACACGCATAATTCATCACTACAACTTCCAGATGGTAGATATTTAAAACTAACTATAGCTATTTAATGCGCTATTTGATTACTACTAACGGTGTCTAACGCTGATCTACATATTTGCAACATCGAATATCCATTATGAGATCCCCGAGGCAGGTATTTTAGGTAGAGACTTCCCATCAATAAGCATTACTGGGCGTAGATGTGATTTAAAATGTAAGCATTGCTATGGCAAGCTCCTTGAGAACATGTTAGCTTGTAATAAGCCTGAGGACTTAAATGCTGTGGCAATTAAGTTGAGGAGTAATGGAGTTAGAGGCGTATTAATTAGTGGGGGCTGCGACTTATTGGGTAGAGTTCCTTTTGAGGACTACATAGAGAGTATTAGGTACCTAAAGGAGTTGGGCTTTAAGGTGTATATACATTCAGGCATCGTAGACGACAATAGGGCAAGGTTACTTAAGGAGTCCGGGGTCGATGCAGTTTTAATCGATTTCGTAATTCATGAAGGCGCGATTAAGGAGGTACTAGGATTAGATGATGTTAATGCCTATCTAAGGAGTTTGAAGATATTAATGAGGCACTCATTAAATGTTATACCGCATGTAGTAATAGGCCTCTATAAAGGGCTTCCATCTAACGAATTTAAGGCTATTGACATACTAAGTAAGCTAAAGCCTAAGGCGGTAGTATTCGTGGTATTTACGCCATATCCTGGGACACCATACGAGGACTTAAAGCCGCCTAATGCTGATTACGTGATTAAGGTACTTAAATACGGTAGATTAAAGCTTAGTGGGATACCACTAACGCTGGGTTGTATGAGGCCTAGGTATGAGGAGTATTTAGATGTAGAGCTTAAGGCTATAGAGTACGGTTTTAACGGATTAGCATTTCCATCAGGTCAGACAATAAATTACTTAGTCGTTAATGGCTTAAAATTCAGGGTAGTTAATGAGTGTTGTGCATCCATATTCAATTACGTTGGGACGTAAAATTAATTAAGGACCTATTGACTAAATAAAGGGGGTTGGGTGAGCTATTCATCCGAGTCGCCAGATTACATTAGGTTAAGTACTGCTGCAGACATAATGCTTGGGTTCGCATCTGGCAGGTTCTTCAAGAACGCATTCCCATTCTGCATAAATCTACTTCTACACTTCAATGATGGCTGTAAGGCTAATTGCCTGTACTGCGGTCAAGCTAGGGAGATAGCGTCATCACCTACATGCAAGACGCTAATACGTGTTGAATGGCCTTTAAGAGGGTTAAACGAGGTTATTGAAGCCATTAAGAAATTCGATCATAACGGCTGTTCTCTAAGGCCTTATAGGGTATGTGTGTCATCAATAACTAATCCTAAGGCATTAAATGCTGAAATAGAGGTTATCAAGAGAATATATGATGCAACTAAACTACCTATATCTGCATTGATAACCCCCACAATCTTTACTAAGGAGGCTATGAAGAAATTGAGGGATGCTGGGGCTGAACGCATAGGTATAGCTATCGACTGCGCCAGCGAAGAACTATTCAACTTACTTAGAGGTGTGCATGCTAGGAGCCCGCATAAATGGAGTAGATACCTAGAAGGGGTTGTTGAAGCTGTTGAAGTCTTTGGTAAGGGTAAAGTAGGTATTCACATAATAGTAGGCCTAGGTGAGAGCGAAAAAGACGCTGTTAGGCTTATTCAGTGGGCCCATGATGTAGGTGCGGAGACTCATTTATTCTCATTCTACCCTGAGGAAGGCTCAGTGCTCGATGGATGGGTTAGGCCGCCAATCAGCCAGTATAGGAGAGTACAATTAGCTAGATACTTAATTAACGCAGAATTAAGTAGGTATGAGTGGATGAAATTCAATAATGAGGGCCAGATATCAGATTTTGGGGTTTCTAGGGGGGTATTGAATGAGGTTATTAATACTGGCCTGCCATTCGTAACCTCAGGGTGCCCTGGGTGTAACAGGCCTTATGCTAATGAGAGACCTAGTGAGAGACCACGTAACTATCCCTACATACCGAGGGGTAAGGAATTAAATATAATTATAAGAGAATTAAATACATATAAGCCATTTACCAACAATTTAAACGCGCTTATTGAATACCTTAGAGATAGGGTTAGCAAGGACTTACGTCAGCTATCTAGCCCTGAAGCACTAACTCGCTGATTATTTCCTTAAATTCATTAACTTCATCAACGCATCTAATCGTTAACTTAACCTTAATGGGTATCCCCCTACTTACCGTGGATCCTACAACCCATCCTTTTAAGACTCTGTCAACGAGTTTCGTGATATCTATACACCTAGCCTCAGATATAAGGCTTATCTCCATCTTTAATTCCCTAAATCCTGATCCAAATTTATCAGGCATAATAAACCCCCTAATATCGAACGAACCCTCACTGAACACCTCAACCCGGTCTATGGGTAACCTATGCCTTCTGGCATGCAACTTAAGCGTAACTATGAAGCAACTACTTAATGAGGTGAGGAACAACTCGATGGGGTTCGGCGCCCTCCCCAGACCGCCTACTGCCTTGGGTTCATCAACCCTTACCTCATGACCTTCAGCAGTATATGACCTAGTTAGTAAGTCATCTCCTTCGGAAATCGAATAAGTGCTGAAGACGTAGTTAAATTCCCTAACGGCTATATTTGGTTTTAAGTACATAATACCACCAATTAATAAATTCGAGCAACTTAATTACCTTTTACAGTCGTTATTAAACTTTATACGGATCACTGAAAGTTAGGGCTTCCAAGGCATACCAAACACTATTTCCCTGAATCAAAGTAACTCCATCACCGGCGGTATGGGCATTTTAGTAAGTCTTCTACAAGGCATTTGATTAATTCCATAAAGTTGTCTATTATCGAAGCAGATTTGTTGAGTAGGGATAACGGACACGTACTTATTAGGTACAAAGCACATGCTGATAGAAGCGATATTGCTAGGCTATACAGGTTGGGAACCTATATAAAAAGTCCGTTAAGGCAAGGCCTGGGAGTAGATGATTATATTACCACCTCAGCTTCTATGAGCGTAGATTAACCCAAAACTTCTCTATCCCCCGCAACAGCATACATATCGCCATTAAGGCGGAAGGGGGCTAGGCCTTAAAAGAGCTATGATTCCTACGGCAAGGTAATTAGGTAGAGTGGAATCCAGCAATACGGTTTAGAATATCCGTACGTGTAATTATACCTATGGGCTTTCCGTCATAGACGATTATAATTCTACCTGTGTTATTTTTTACCATCTTATCTATGATCTCATATATATCCTCATCTGGTGTTGCGGTAACTATATTTGTCCGCATGTACTTAGTTACTGGAGCATCGACATCGTTATTTATTAACGCCCTAATCACATCCGCGCTCGTTATCATCCCTACCAACTTACCTGAACCCTCTATCACTGGCAACCCCCTAACATTTTCGGCTGACAGTATTTTAGCTATATCCCTAACTGACGCATCCGTAGTCGTCGTTATTAATCTGCGTGACTTAAGTAGAGACTTAACGGGCTCTCTAGGAATGCTAATTAAGCTCTCGACCTCAACGACCAATTCGCTCCTAAACATATCAACCAGTAGTACAATCCCACTTAAGACTAACCTGGATATAGGCAAAGGACCGACGGATATCCTATCGCCGACCTTAAGTGAGTTTATATCCCCTGCCACTTTAAGTACCGCCTTACTTGAGTAGGGATTCGTTAAATCAATCAACTCAACGTTCAATACATGTATATTGATTTCAGAGCCATCCTTCCTAACCTTAGTGAAGGGCCCCGTCTCCTCATATATCAACTTTAGGTAGCTGTAGGCTTTAGGAGTTGGCTTATATCCTCCATTAGGTCCTGTCTTACTTTCAACTAATCCAGCCGATTTAAGACCCAATATAACATTCCTTATGGTGCCGTCATCCCTCTTTAATGCCTTCGCTATCTCAGTACTTTTAATTAATCTCTGCGCTTTAACGTATAGGCTAACTAATGTTTGAAGTACCTCACGCTGTGTGTATGAGAGCTCAGCCATATTTGCTCACCGTATTATCACATCTTATTAAATTAATAATTCTGTTATAAATTTTATCATAATTTAGGGTAAACAACATAAATTCTTAAATTACAACTAAAAGCCCTGCCCTTTAGGGCGAGGAGGAGGTCAGAGCATGCTACTTAAGCACCTTATCTAGGGTTTTCTTGGGTATGTTAAATAATACCCTAGCTATTTCCCTTATGTATCTATCTGATGGTACGGACTTACTTACCCCTATATCAAGTAATAGTAGCTGCTTTGTTATCTCCTTCTTCATTTTATCCCTAATAACCCCATTTGCGATATCTGATGAGATCTTAATAGCTACGAAGAACTTAGTGAACCTTCTTATAGCCTCAACGTACTCCGGGAAGGCTCCAGCAACCTTCCTTAACATCTTAACAACGTAGTCGTGCTGAACGAAGTCAAGATAGTAGAGCACGATTATGAATCTTAAAACCCTGGCAACGTCCACTTCGGCTACATCTCTGCTTAAAATGCTCCTCCAGGCATCCTTAATGTTATTTACATCGCTGGATTCAGCGGCTCTCACCAATTCGTCGTATACCATCTCAACGCTGAATACGGACTTGAATTTATCTGGATAGTCTTTATCTATACCAAGACCTCTAGTTCCTACGATATATAATGATATTAATTCCTTCTCATAAATGTCGGGAGGTTTTGAGGTTCCCCTAAACGGTTCTATACCCTCCTTCTCAAAGTGCTTCCTTAACGCCTCAACAGCATCACTTCTGGTTGGATTATCCATAGCTAGCAGTACGCCCAAGACGTCGATGTATACCTTAACCCTTTTTCTCTTTAAACTCAAATCAATCACTAGGAATTCAAGTTTATTTCAAGTTAATTAAACTTTACACTTTTTAGTATCAAGAGCTATGTGTCGATGTCATTGCTATGCTGTTGCATAACGCTTATTAGGCATATCCGATTCTAATCATCGGTGTTGAGATGATTAAAGTGAATACCGAGAAGATATACCTAGTTAAGGACGGGTCTAGCCGATACCTAGTTGAGGTGATCAGATCGATGGGAGGTAGGTTATACATTGCCCTGCATAAGGATATGGTCGCTAAGTATGCTAAGGGTGATGAGGTTAAGGAGTGGTCTTATGATGTAGGTAGGGCAGAGGAGGTGGAGTTTGAGGCCCTTCCAGCAAATATTAGGAGGGCCATTTCACTAAACTTAAGGAAACTATGATGAAGCACGTAATCATCCCTTATGATTTATTGATGACCTTCGTCAGCATCATGAAGCAGGCAGAAAGTGAAGTGGTTGGTTTCCTGATAGGTAGTAAAGCAGGTGATGCGATAATTGTTAACGAATTAATTCTATGTGAAAATGAGGATAGATCGCCGTATTCATTTAAAGTGCATCCCAATGCCGTGCTTAAGGCTCATGAAATTGCTGAAAGTTACGGATTAGACATAATAGCAATTATACACTCACATCCAGGGCCTCCATACCCGAGCGTTATGGACTTAGGTGGGATGAAATTATGGGGTATTCCATGGATTATAGTTGATAGGCTTAGTCATGAAGTAAGAGCATGGGAATTAAATGGAGGTAAGGCCGTGGAGTTAGAGCTCATGTCGACTCCCAAATAAATTATAAATTTTGTATTGTATGGGAATATTAAGTGGGTTAAGTGGGGGTGGGTTAATGTCGGAAAGGAGCACATTACTTAGGCTTAAGATGAATATGTATGCAACCATAGCTTTAATCATATCAGTAAGTACTCTGCTACTCACGGCAATATTCTATGCCTTGATCCCAGACGTTGATATCGGGGTATTGCTCTACGGGTCATTAGTATTTATAATATTTATCCACATAATCCAATGGTTGTTAGGACCTAAAATAATTGAAGCGATGTATAGGACGAAGCCTATTCCTCCAGACCTCTCATGGCTTAATGACCTAGTTAGCAACATAGCGATTAAAAGCGGTTTAAGGAGAGTTCCTAAGGTAATGATTGCAAACATTGACGTGCCTAATGCCTTCGCATACGGTAATGTATTTACGGGATACAAGGTTGCAGTGACTCGAGGCTTGTTGGACAACTTGCCTAGAGATGAGGTCGAGGCAGTGGTAGCTCATGAGGTTGGCCATATAAAGCATAGGGATGTTGAGGTCATGATGATTATAAGCATACTCCCAGCCCTTATATATTGGCTAGGACAGGTACTATATAGATACGGGTTCCTTTCAGGCTTAGCCGGTAGGAGGGAGAGGAACGCATCGCCATTAATAATGGTATTACTCGGCATGGGTTTAATAGCTATCGGCTTCATATTTAATCTATTCGTACTACACGTAAGCAGATTAAGGGAGTATTATGCAGACAGTCATGCAGCAACCGTAGTTAACAGAGGCGCGTTAAAGCTTCAAAGGGCCTTAGCTAGGATAATAGTTGCATCGGAGGGTGTGAGAAGAATGCGTCCTAATAGCTTAACGTCGATCAGCAAGTTTAAGGCGCTACTTATATCTGATCCGGAGTTAAGATTAGGCGGTAGAAGGTTCTATGACATCGATGAGGTCGTTGAATACATCAAGAGCGTTAGATCGTTTACTCCCTTAGAAATATTCTCAACCCACCCAGATCCAGCGAAGAGGCTGAGGTTCTTAGATAGGTTCAAGCGATAATTCTTAAGTATTTAAAGGCCTTCGAAACTAACTAAGCCCGGTGATTTAGTAGTTGTCACGTAAGCCCAAGCTATTCGTGACGAGGGAGATATTCAATGAAATCGTTAAGAAGTTGGAGGACTACTACGAGGTCGAGGTCTGGGATAGGTTCACAAACCCTCCTAAGGAGGTTCTAGGTAGTAGAGTGCGTGAATACCATGCATTGCTTACAATGATTGGAGATAGAATTACCTGTGATATGCTTAAGGAAGCTAAGAACCTGAGGATAATTTCCCAGATGATTGTTGGCTTCGATAACATAGATGTTGAGTGCGCCACTAAATTAGGCATATATGTTACTAATGCGCCAGGCATTATATCAGAGGCTACGGCGGACTTCACGTGGGCATTGATTTTAGCAACAGCTAGGAGGGTCGTTGAGGCTGATAACTACGTGAGGTGGGGTGAGTGGTTTAGGGATAGAACCCCATGGCATCCATTGATGTTCCTTGGGACTCTAGTTTATGGTAAGGTATTAGGAATTATAGGGCTTGGTGCAATAGGCAGGGCAGTTGCTAGAAGGGCTAAGGGCTTCAACATGAAGGTGATATATTATGATGCAATTAGAGCGCCTGAAAGCGTTGAAAAGGAATTAGGTGTTGAGTTCAGGCCCTTAGATGACCTACTTAAGGAAGCTGATATAATAACCATACATACACCGTTAACTAAGGAAACCTATCACTTAATCAATGAGGAGAGATTGAAGCTGGTTAAGAAAGGGGCTATACTCATAAATGCAGCCAGGGGACCGATAGTAGATACTAATGCGTTAATTACCGCATTAAGTGAGGGTAGATTAGCAGGGGCCGGGTTAGACGTATTTGAAGAAGAACCACTACCCCAAAATCATCCATTAACTATGTTTAAGAATGTGGTACTAGCACCGCACATCGCAAGCGCCACATTTGAATCAAGATTTGAGATGGCATCAACCGCAGCAACCAATTTGATAGCATTTGCTGAGGGAAGGATACCGCCTAACCTAGTGAATAAGGACGTAATTAAAGTAAAGCCCCCTGGCTTTTAAATCAACATAAACTTTAAATGTAATTGCTTTTAGCATCACAATCATTGAGAAGTTAATGAGGCAGCAAACGCATAGCGGCACGTAGCCCTCCGTTAACGTACCACCCCAAACCACATACTGCCCATAAGCCGTCCTCCTGCCGGTGACCCGTGAACGTCGGCGTCGGAGGTTAGGTTGCTCCCTTCCGGGCCTGGCCTGGTTCCCTCCGCAAAAGCGGTGAAGGCCCTCCCTACAGAGGGCCCT
>JAGDWE010000064.1 GCA_023255965.1 Desulfurococcales archaeon
CGCCTGATCATGGACGGACGTAAAATGATCGAAATGAAGGCGTAGGGACAAACGGTGCATCGACGATTTCATCATTCACAAATGGATTAACAACTATAGCATTAACAATGTTATTTCTCAGCTCGGGCATTGCTGGCTGGTCGGGCGAACACTTAAATAAGGTTTATTGAACACTCATAGGTGCCGTAGGCATAATCATATACGGTGGCCGTAGTTATTGGGCATGGATCTCTCATGTATTATAGCAGTTATAACCTACGTTGCAATATACCTTATTTAACTTAAGAAGGCATAGGATTTAAGAGCTTGTAGAGAAACCCATTTTAGTTACCAAATGTCCTTAATTATTGGTGTCCTTGGATATGAGGATAGGTATATACGGTTTCGGAGCTATAGGCAAACTCCTAGCCTTAACGGCCATTAAAAGAGGTCATGAGGTTGTAGGGGTTCTCGATGTGAGGAGCGAGTTGATAGGTAAGGATGTGGGTTCTCTGTTAGGTATGGGCGAGTTAGGGGTGAAAGTAAGTAGCGATGTTGATTCGCTGGCTGATGCTGATGTGGTCCTCCATGCAACTGGTTCCTTCCTAGATAAGGTGTACAATCAATTAGTTGGCGTAGCTGAGATGGGTATACATGTGGTATCTACATGTGAGACCCTTGCCTACCCGTACTATAGGTATCCAGTCCTAGCGAGGGAGTTAGATATGTTGGCTAGGGACTACGGCTCAGTAATCATCGGCACCGGAGTAAATCCAGGCTATATCTGGGACGCATTAGTGGTCACGTTTGGTGCTGCATTACCTTCGATTAAGAAAATAACTGCTATCAGGTCCTTCGACGCAGCTAAGAGGAGGGAGGCCTTCAGAAGGAAGGTTGGGGTAGGCCTCAGCCTCGAGGAATTTAGGAAAGAGCTCTCAGAGGGTAGGTTAACAGCTCATGTCGGCTATGCTGAATCCATATTCCTAATATCAACTGCGGCCGGCGTGCAACCGAGCAAGATTTTAGAGCACCAAGAACCCGTTGTAGCTCATGAGAGGTTAGAGTCGTCAGGAGTTATCGTTGAGAGAGGGCTCGTAGCAGGGGTTAAGGGGGTGGGAATAGGATACTTACATGATGAGGAATTCGTTAGGCTTGAGTTCAACGCTTACGTTAGCGCACCTGAATATGATGAAATCCTGGTGGAAGGCGAGGATCGTATTATAAGATGGAGATGCTCTGGAATGCATGGCGATGAGGCAACGGCATCTATAGTCCTTAGTGTAGCTGAAAACGTAAGATCATTGTTACCAGGGCTACGCTTGATAACCGAATTAATACCATTCAAGATAAGATTTACAGCTAAAACCACACCTTTTGAGGCATAATGGTAGGGCCTTCGAATCCTTGACCGCCTAAGCATATTTGGTGAGGTTAAATCCTCATAAGCCATGGTAGCTGCCATCGGAATGCTAAGCGAGCACGTACAACAATGTTTCAACGCCTTAGAGGTAAATGGTTGTCAGGATCCATGACTCTAAGCCCTCAAGGGGTAGACGCATCCGAGATTGGGCGCGTGGTTGAACCATCAGCGAAGGACGTAGTTTAAACATCTCCGCAGGGAGATGCGTTATCTATGCGAGACTTAGAGGTCTCCATTCACATTACTTGAGAACTCGATATAACAAAGATTTCTAGTCTCTGCGGCACTCTCATAATAGGTAGAAAGATCATAGATACGGGTGTGACAGACGGGTTAGATGGTGTAGATATTGGGCTATGTTCGTGTTAAAGTGGTTGTTGCAAATCCTATTAAAAAGGATTTAAGGACGGAGGTAGAGTTCATAGCTGATACCGGGGCTATATACACTGTGATACCTAGATGGGTAGCTAATAAACTCGGGCTTGAGGAAGCTAGTAAGAGGAGGTTTAGGATGGCTAGTGGGGAGATCGTTGAATACCCAGTCTCAGAAGCCTATATAATGATCGAGAATAGGGGGAGTTACAAGCTTAGTAGTTATAGGAACAGAGAATACGCTAACACTTCTAGGAGTCACAACATTAGAGCTCCTAGGTCTCCAAGTAGATCCAGTAACAGGGAAACTCAAACCGTTAGAGCTATTGATACTCAAGTTGCGCTAGTCTAAGCAAATTCATAAACTCGGGATATGTTGATAGACTCTGAGGTACGTGGTAGCGGGCAAACCACTATTAGCATATCCAGAGCCGTAATAGGTCCGAGGATGAATGTAGGAGGTCACAAGGAGATAAGTATGCAGCATTCGAATTTCCCCCAAAATGTATAGGCGTTTGTGCCATCGAGTAGTCTGTGCGTGCAGCTAACGCAAGCTAAGAAGTGCTGTTAGCTGTTTTGTTTCGTGAATGGGTCTTTGAGAAGCTCCCTAAGTATATAACCCTGCCCTCATAGTCCCAATACTTTATGGGTTTAGAGGTCTGCCCTCAACATAGCTTAACTCCCTATATGCGTCATCCTCGATGATTAAGAAGTCATAATCATTAGCGAGCTCAAGTAGGCGCTTTCTCCTGTCCTCATTCATCGTCACTCCTGCGGGGTTGTGGAATGAAGTTATAACGTAGGCAAACCTGACCCTCCTGCCCTCAGCTCTCAACTCCTTAAGCTTATCCTCACCGAAGGGCTGCACCCCTCTCAACAGCTAGTTCCTTAATCATGTCGACAGGGGACGCATCATGGCGAGGTCTATCGCTAGTAAATGTAATTACGTCGCCTTACCAGGGAATCTCCTAGTTAATCCCCTAATAACTGACGGAGTCGTACTTAATAGCTTCACTGAGAAGCACTTACGCTTGGAATTTGGTTCCTCCTTCCAATAAACTCCCGTGAATCAACTTATGCGAGTCCTTATAAGCTAATGATGCTAATGTAACGCTTGAAGGCTATTTACCGGGGACTCACTTTAACTTTATTTACGGTTTCATAGACCTTAACTACAGCACCCCAATCAAGCTCCTCAAGACCTAAAGCCATGGCGGCTTGAATCAGCTGATGTACTAAGCAAACCACAGGTGTAAACATCTTTAACTCCCTCGCTTCCTCAAGGAATAGACCAACATCCTTGAGCATTAAGCCCGTCTTAAATCCAGGCCTAAAATCACCCTCAATCAGCCTGGGAAGCCTATTCCTCAAAGCCCACGAATCACCTGATCCGTCCTTAACTACCTCATATACCACCTTAGGATCTACGCCGTGTTTAACAGCCCATAAAGTACCTTCAATAACCCCTAAATAAGCTACTGCAGACATAACGTTATTAGCTAATTTAACTACTTGGGCTGTACCAACAGGACCGGTATAAATGACCTTCTTGCTGAAGCTCCTCAAAACTCCCTGGACCTCATTAAATAGCATGATATCGTCGCATCCAACCATAACTGTGAGGTCGCCTTTTTCAGCTGCTAAATAACCCATATAAGGCGCTGTGACAGCTGCATCTACGTACTTAATGCCATATGACTTAAGCTGCCTCCAGAAATCCGCTGCAGCCCTAGGGCCTACGGTACTTAGGTTAATGACTATCCCTCCACGCCTTAGTCCGTAAACGATACCATCGGGATTAAATAAAACCTCGTAAACCTCCTTAGGACCTGGCAACGTAAGTAATACTATATCAGATAACTCGCCTAACTGCCTAACGCTGGAGGCGATGGTTGCCAACCCCTTAAACGACTCCATAATGTCGCTACGGATATCATGGACAATTACTTGGTAACCAGCATTAATTAAATGCTTAGAGACCCTGCTACCAATAACACCTAAACCTATAATACCTATCTTAGTCAAAAGCGAACACCCAAGATGCATCTGAATTACGATTTAATAAATTTAATAAAAGTTGTAGAGCTTGCGGCAGGCACTAATATAGAAATATAATATCTTGTGTATATTTACTTTGGTAATTAAGATGCCTACGCCTTGGATTATATCTGTGATTTCAACTAAGGAAATGCCCGTATATGAGGAGGCAATTAATAAGTTAAGGGAAATAGGTGAAGTCAGGATTGTTTGGTCTAAGGGTTGGGTAGTTGATGAGGAAGTCTTAAGGGGTGTTAAAGGATCTGACGCTATATTAGTTAGGATTGGGCGCGTTGATAGGTCTGTTATGGATGTCTGCCCTAACCTGAAGATAATATCTGTGCACGGAGTAGGCGTGGATAGAGTTGATGTAGAGGAGGCAACTCGTAGAGGTATACTAGTAACCTATACGCCCGGAGCTAATGCTCAATCGGTTGCTGAGCTAGCTGTAGGACTAATGATATCATTATCCAGGAACCTGCACTTAATATATGATAAAATGCTTGAGGGTAGGTGGAACGATGCGTTGAAGTATGGCGTGGGTCATGAAGTTGGAGGTAAGGTGGTGGGGCTATTAGGTATAGGGAACATAGGTTCTAGGGTGGCTAAGATATTAAATGCTATGGGGGCTAAGGTGATTGCCTACGATCCCTACGTGAGCGCTGAGAGGGCTAGGGAGCTGG
>JAGDWE010000069.1 GCA_023255965.1 Desulfurococcales archaeon
TAGGACGCCGGCCTCCCAAGCCGGCGATCCCGGGTTCAAATCCCGGCCGCCGCATCACGGGGGCTTCGTCGCGGTGGCACAACTTTAACGTCATTAGCTAAACATAGCGTAAACTACAAGTGATTTCAAGCTATTCTGTGGATGCGTGCTCATAAGGTAGATCATGACAGAGGAGCCGGAGCGATGAACGTGCTTAACTACACCAGCGTTATACTATACAGGTAAAGTTTATAAGGTACTGAAAACCTTACTAATTTCGAAGGTGTCTCTTTTGAGTTCTGAGACCGTCATGCTTGGAACTAAGCCTATTAGGGTTATAGACAAGCTACCGTCCCCGGAGGAGGTATTTAAACTACCTAAGCTTACTTGGGGTAACATCCTTACTAAGGTTTTAGGGCCTGCAGCAATTCCACTAGGCATGGCTATAGGCTCTGGCGAGTGGTTAATGGGGCCTTCAGTAGCGGCTGCATATGGTTTAGGGCTATTCTGGTTGGTATGGGTTGGGATGATTCAGCAAACAGTGTATAATTGTTGGTGGGCTAGAATGGTTGTTATGACTGGTGAGCCTATAAACGTACTACTCGCTAGGGTACCTCCTAAGGACTTCTGGAGCACTCTATCGATGATATTCTCATTCTTAAGGATGTTCTGGCCTGGTTGGGCTTCTGCGGCAGCTACTGGAGCTTTAGCCATAGCTTTAGGTAGGATTCCAAGTGCTGCTGAGGCTGAGATGGTTCGCTGGACAGGTGTTGCGCTGTTCCTGCTCTGTGCCTTCCTAGTAACTATAGGCGGTAAAATAGAGTCCACTTTAGAAATCGCGGAGAAGGCCATGATAATATTCATCTTAGTATCGCTACTATTCATAGTAATACCGCTAAGTGTTACCCCAGCAGCTCTAGCGGCAGCCGCCGCAGGCATTGTTAGCGTAGGCTACATACCTAAGGGCGTTGATATCCTGTTATTTGCTGGATGGTATGCATATATAGGCGATGCCGCCGCAGCTAATGCTGATGGCTCCGGCTACTGGAGGGATAAGGGGTATGGAACCGGTAGCGTAGTTGGATACATACCAGCAGTTATCGGCGGTAAGAAGGTTGCCTTAAGTCCTTTGGGAGCTATATTTAAGCTGACACCTGAGAACTTAAGGACATGGAAGGTATGGGAGAGGCTAACATACCTGGATATGTGGTTAATATTCTTCATAGGCGGCTTGTTTGGTATGTACCTGCCTTCACTAGCAGTTGCATCATTAGTGCCTGTAGGCACACAATTACCTGCTTGGGGTATTGCGGCACATGTAGCTAATGAATTCGCTGCCAGGGTAGGCGGTAGGTGGGGATTCTACTTCATAGCATTAATAGGCCTCATGATATTATTCTCAACGCAATTAGGCGTCGTTGATAGGCTAGTTAGGATATTAACTGACGTCTCATGGACATCTATAGGGAGGTTACGTGAATGGGCTAAAGGAGATGTTAGGAGGGTCTACTACCTACTGCTCGCTATATATTTAGTATTTGGATGTATTTCCCTATGGACTGCAGCACCATTAATAATACTGCTTATAGGTGCCAACGTAGTCCACTTCTACGGCCTATGGCTAATACCAGTATTAACCTACGTGGATAGGAAGTTGCTTCCTAAGGAATTAAGGGCACCCATATGGATGCCCATAATCTCGTGGACTCTGTGGGCATTCCACGTGCTATTCGCGGTAGCGTTAACCCTGTACTATGGGTTTGGAATCAAGATATTCTAAGTCAATTTTTATTTTTACTTACAATTTCATAACTGGCTTCTAATATTGTTTGATAGCTCGTAGCGTAGTATTGCTATGATGCCGCCTAAGCCCTTAAGCCTCGTACTCGCTGGCGATTCATTGCTAACTATCCTGACCTCTCCTCCCCTCTCCTCAACACTGCTTAATATTCCTTCAACGCCGGACTCGCTTAATAACTCCTCAATTACAAGTAGCTTTGCTACTGCGTTATACGTGCTGGCAATTCTAACGTCGTTAATGCCGTATGCAACCCTACTTGGGTTCTTAATCAGCAACTCCATGAATTCGTTGAGTATCCTCTCTGACTCGATGACGTCCAGCTCCCTCAGCAAATTCTTTACGCTATCCCTCCTCAATAATTCCTCAATACCTGCCCTCCCGCCATTTGATATGCTGTCCTTAAATACCTTAACATTAACTAACTTGCTTAACCTACTCGCCACGACATCCTTAATGAATGCCGGGCTACCAATCACCACGGCATCTACCCTTACATTATCCAATATACTAATTAATGCCTTAATGACCTCATCTACCATGTCATCAATGCTGCCTGAGTTCTTATTTATCCCTGGTAATGATTTCTCCAACAAGTATTTAACTCCCTGATTGTATAGCATAGCTATAGCTAATTCATCAAAGTCTATAGCAACTAGTAACGCCCTAATACCCCTAGTCGATGCCCTCTCTAATCTCCTTAGTAATGAGGTGTCCCATGATTCCTTAATTATCTCTAACTCGCTACCTACATCGACATTGAATGTGTGGTAGGATCCCCTTAAACCGTACTCCTCAGGTCCCTCAATTATTACTCCGTGAACCCTTAACCTACTACTAAACGGTTGGAAGCGGACGTTCTCGACCTTAATGGCTAACGTCATAGGCAGCCTCCTCTTACCCTCACCATCCATCTTAACATCCCTTAAAGTCCTAGCTACAACGATATCCCCTTCCTTAATTACATTCTTAAGTACCCATAGGTCGTCCTCATCCTCAACCCTAACTGCTACGACGCCTCTCTTCAAATCCTTACGTAGTATCTTCATGATACTCCATTACATTATTAATATTATTAGCAGTTAATAACTCATACCAACTACATAGTAAGTCAATAATATCATGCCTGTAAATAACATCAAGTTATTAATGAACTTATTATCTGACTTAAACAGTCTTAAGGCAACCATCCTACCGCTTATCGGATAGAATGGTGCAAACCCGATGTAAGTCATTAAGTCACCAAGCAAGTGAAGTAACCCGGATGAGAGCGTTGAAAGGAAGCCGAGTGTGAAGTTATTAAGTAGTAGGGAGGTTATGTAACCGAAGAATATAGATGTAATTAATATGAAGAGTAGGTTGTGGGTGTACTTCCTATGAGGTAATTTAAGCCTTAAGTCGATATCTGGCAACGATGATGTCATTATTGACAGTGCCGTAAATAATACCCACGACTCTAACCTCGATCGAGTCGCTATGAATACCGACATAAGCACAGTGAGCGTCAGCCCTACATGACCTCTTAAATTCATAAACATCAAGTATACTGATAGACATTATCCTTAAATACTCTTCCTAATATAATTATCCCAGCTAATGCGGTGATTAGATGGATCTACTATTTATTGCATCAGTAGTAGCTATATCCGCTACTGGCGCACTATCACCGGGCCCTCTCTCGGCAGCTACGCTGGCCTTAGGCGTTAGGAGTGGATGGAAATCTGGATTCCTAGTTGCCGTAGGTCATACCTTATTTGAATTACCTTACGTCATCCTCTTAGCGACTTTATATAATAGCTTGGTTACGTTCATACAGCAGCAGACAGTTAAATACGCGTTGTCCGTAGTAATAGCTGCCTTCAATACTTTCTTCGCCTACCTATTAGTAATTGATGCATTAAAATATAGTAGTGGAACCACATTAAGCAATAGTAAGTCATTCACCAGGTTTAGGAATCCATTAATCGTTGGCCTAATGCTAACCGGCTTAAATCCATTCTTCCTAGTATGGTGGGCTACCGTAGGTATGCCGTTAATCAATAACGCCATCAAATATGGATTACTATTAGGCATACCGATAATGTATTTATTCCATGTCTGGCTAGATTATGCATGGCTCTCATTCCTCGCATATACCACATACAGCGGAGGTAGGTACATAGGTTTAACCGGATATAAGATCCTTCTAATAACCCTTGCATTCGTATTAATATTATTTGCTATTAACGCGTTAATGACTGCCTTCCTCAACCACCCGTTAATACCCATCTAATCGATCCACTCACGTCATTGGCATTGGACGCTGACGGCCCTTCACAACGAACGGTGAGGATCTGGAGTTGCGAAGTTAAGGGGGCAGTGGATAGGCTGTTTCAGACTTAGCGATAAACTTGAATGCTTTCGTTCGCATGAATCCTTGGTGATGA
>JAGDWE010000034.1 GCA_023255965.1 Desulfurococcales archaeon
CCCTAGGGCGGTTCACAGGCTCCCAGCATCTATTCGTGGCTACATCTGTCATCTGTGATCTACTGGTATTAATATTATGTGCTAGAACATCACTGCCCTCTAGTCTAACTAATACCCTAAACCTATCTATTCTCTTAATTATCACTGCCTCCTTAACATTACTAAGCGTTAATAACTTAATCATGGGAGACCTCTAAAGTATTACCCTCCCCTCACCCTCAATGCTCGACTCAACTTCCTTAAATGGAAGGATGACCGTCCCTCTAGGCACTAGGACTTCATCCTTAATTACTACTTCATCACCTATTACAGAGTGGGATTCGATCCTAACCCATTTACCAATCACTACCCGCTCCCCTATGAGGGATTCCTTAATTACCGACCCCTCATCAATTATTACATTATTGAATAGAACACTACTTTTAATTCTAACCGCATTACCTATTATTGAATTCCTGCCGATAAATGCGTATGGCCCAATCACTGATTCACGTCCTAACTTAACGTTAGATGATATAAACGATGGATGCACGATTTCAACTTCATCCACTGATGAGGTATTGGATACATAGCCGTTAGGATAAAAGTAATTTAATGCTGTGAAGTTGGCTTTAAGGTACTCTGCTGGGACGCCTATATCATGCCAGATCCCCTTATGCCTGTAGGCGTATATGACCCCCTCTTTAACTAGCTTAGGTAGTACCTCCTTAGCTAGCTTTGCTGGAGTGTCGGGTACATACTTAAGGACTTCAGGCTCAAATACGTATACACCAGCATTAACTAGGTTTGAAGGTGCTAGTTCTCTCGGCGGTTTTTCAACGAACTCTAAGACCCTTCCATCATCATCTACAGCGGCTACGCCGTACTTAGATGGATCCTCAACCTCAGTAACCACTATAGTCGCTATTCCATCATTTTTCCTATGGAAATCTATTACACTGCCAAGGTCTATGTTTGAAAATATATCACCGTATATTACTGTGAAAGTCGAGTCCAACCCGTAGAGCTCATTAATCAACTTTAATGGCCCAGCATCACCTAGCGGTCTAACCTCCTCAGCGAATGCTATGTCGGCAGCGTAGGATGCATTACTACAGAAGTTCTTAACTACGTCAGATAAGTATCTAACGGATATGATTATCTCCTTGACCCCCGCCTTAATCACATCATTTATTATCCAGTCGAGCAACGGCCTATCAAGTATTGGGAGCAGCGGTTTAGGTCTAGTAAGCGTTAACGGCCTCAACCTAGTTGCAAAACCGCCAGCAAGTATTATGGATTTCATGCCGCGCTAACCAAGTTAACTATATTAAGTTGGGTTAATAAAATGATTTAGAGAAGGGGATTATAGATAATCAGAATTAATGCCATAGCAACGAAGGTACTTACCAGGAGGTACCTATAAATACCGCTTAAGCTTACGTTAAAGTACCTTAACGTGAGTACGAGGCATAGATGGGACGGGGATATCATGTACCCTACGTAGGCGAATAGCGTTGTGAGGCAAACGTACTTAATGCTAGCTGAAACGCTCACTATTAGCGGAATAGTTATAGCTATAGCTCCTGTAGGAATCCCTAACACGAAGCCTAGGAATGCAGATATGACCATTATTGAGGTGACTATTAGCTGTGATGAGGTAGCGAAATAAGATATGAATGCTTCAGGGAATTTACTTAGGGCAAGTACCTCTCGGAATGAAAGTGCAGCATATGTAGTTAAGCCAATTAGCAGTACTTCTTTATTGAGTATGGATCTAAGTAATGACTTATAATTAGGTCTTACAATGGTTATTAGTGTAAGTAAGCCGAGGGCTGATGCGGTGACTACGTCGAGGCCTAGTATAACTACTGAGACGGCGACCACTAACGGTATTATATAGTGTATCCCGTTTATTGAGGTATTGCACAATTTCAATGATTTCTTCAACTCGCTATGTATCGGTACGAACCCTATTAAGTACATAGCTAGGACTATTGGTACATTATATAGTGCTATTGAGGCTGAATTAAATCCGGAGAGGGCTGATGCAAGTATTACTAGCTGTGTTAACGGGTATGCGGGTGGTATTATATGCCTATACCATATATTTATGTATGCTGCTTTATCCTTACTTAAATTTAGGTTCCTTGATATCTCTGAAACCAACGGCGCAGACATTAGAGCGCCGCCGGGGACTGGGAGTAATCCAAACACTGCTGGAATTACCGTTAATGAAAGCCACACGTTCCTAAATAATGACACTATGCTATTGGTTAGCTTAGTTATAACACCTGACTCTCTATATAGGTAAGCCATTACAGCTATTATGATGCTGGTCACTATAACATCTATATTCATCTTCCTAGTGGCAGTGGTTATGTAGGCTAATACTATGTCACTGGGACTTAACGTTAATATAGCCAAGAGTAATGAGGACGACAGTAAAGCTAGCGCTATATGGAGCCTAAGGTAAATTAATGTAAAGAGTGATAGTACTGACATCACTACAGCGTATAGCGGATCCACCAGCTAATCCCTCCAACCCATCCAACAACTAGAGTGAGGATAATGAGATTTATAAGCCTATCCTAATAGTTAAATGAGGTGCTTTAATGTTTAGGGTGCCTTTCATAACCCCCTACGAGGTGGTAGTCTCTGAGCATCCTCTTGTTTCTTTAGTGGGTACAAAGGTACTGAACTCGGGTGGTAATGCAGTTGATGCTGCCGTGGCTACCAGCTTCGCATTAAGTGTACTTCAACCGCGATTAAGTGGATTAGGCGATGATTTCTTTGCTTTTATATAACAGGTAATGGAAGGATATACTTTATAAACGGCACCGGGAGGAAGACATAGTTGAACCTTCATTGAGACTAAACAAGGATGGAAGCATAGCACTTCCAGAGACTTGGTATAGGTGTTGATGTAGTTGCAGAGAAGTTATTAAAGGCCTCAGCCTTTATCATAATTCATGGCGGTTGACGTTTTCCGCCCACTTCATCGCCCCCTAATGCCTTGGCCGACTCGCCCTGCGGGAGCCGACCTCCTCCAGGTGAATTAGCCGACTTCCTCGAGGGCTTACTCACTCCACATGATCACGGGCTCATAACAGCCCCCATAGTTCTTATGAGGGAAATATCGTAAGTTCCTACGTCTACGTTGCGGTGAAGGGCTTGCACAAATCAACAGCTATAGACCTTCATGAAATCCGAGACGATTTCGTAAATGCGCAAGATCACTGTCTTTTGCACCTTCCATACTTTTTAAGTAGGCAATTATCACATAGACCCCTTTTACAAAGGTTCTTTACATGCATGAACGCGATGGTTTGAAGATAGCCTAAGGCTCTTCCGAAATACGTTCTTGAAAGACCGACCAAACATTTGTGATGTACGCATTCATAGCAATCATACTTTATACATAATTCCTTCCTAGGGAGCTTGAAGTCTATTCCTATGGAATTGGCGAGGTAAGCATAGTGAGTGTCCGCAGGCGCTATATCTGTGAGTCTTAAAGCATGCAACATAAACGCATACGTTACTTTCGGACCTACACCACCGATACTTAATAGGTTGACTCTTACATCATGTATTCTGCCTTTTATAATCATCGGCTTAACTCTCTTTAAGTACTCCTTGATCGCATTACTTAAACCCCTCAATTGAGGTTGTTTAAATAATTTCGCTGTCTCTAACTTAATTATGTCATTTACGCCACTAACCAACTTAAACAAGTCGTTAACCCATCGAATAACGTTGTTATGATAGGAAGTCCTTCTTGAGAGGTATACGGATATGAAGATGTAATCAGGATCTCTGCTTGCGGTCGATAATCCAACCCCCCTCCATTGAGTTGCTAGATAGTAGTAGATATCGTAGTACCTTAACTCAACCTCATCAGCAACATTTAATGGATCTTCAACGATGCCGCAGATCTCCCTAATATAATCTGCTTCGCAAGGACCTTCGGCGATGAGTCCATCAATATATTCACGTAATCTTAATTCTCTACATAAGCCTAAGTACTTAACGTATCCACCGCGGTCCTCCCTCATTAATGATAACGTAAATGATGGATGTAAAGTCAGAGTTAATGAGTATTTATTCCAGCCCTTAATTATCATCGTATTTCACTTAGCGTTTCCCCTCTCACGGCACTTCTAATTTTTAATTACTTTTAACCCCGTGAGCG
>JAGDWE010000035.1 GCA_023255965.1 Desulfurococcales archaeon
ATAAATTGCTGGATAAGTTCAACGAAATGATTAAAAAGGGGTTGAGGAAAACAGCTACGTCTATAATCATCCCAGCTACCTGACCTCCTCCCCGCCCTAGGAGATGGGGGCCTCAGCCTCGATCAGACGCAGGCCTTCATTGCTAAGCGCCGACTTCTACCCTGCAGTTCTCGGTCACATCACAGCGAGGGTGAGGGGTCTGCTCTCAACACCTTGCTATATGACTTACCTCTCCACAATATGCTGCTGGTTTTAGCACCTAGTAAAAAGCGATTTTATAGGCCTATAGCTTTCGATGCCCTTTCCTTCTTGGCGATGGATTCACGAATTCCTAAACACCTACGTAGTAGAGGATGACGACTACTAATGCTATCGTAAATAGCTATGCTATTAACACCTAAATCGGCGTACGACCTAACCTTAGGTAGTCCTTATCAAACTGCTCTCGACCTCAAACGTGTAGGTACTGACTGGTTAGCGCCTTCGATCCGAACATAGGAGGTTGATCGCCACGTACTTTAAATTTGGTATCCTCAATGAGGCTGCCCATCATCAACTAATAATTGTTAGCTCTGGGCTCTAATACAGTACCTTCTATACCAGCAGTTTATACACTTACCTACCTCCGGATTCACTGCTGGTGGTATTGGTAATTCCTTAACCTCTCGCACCTTCTTAATGAGTTCCTCAATTCTCTTAATATCGTCTACCTCAATTCTATACTTAATTGCCTTATCACCTAGCTTAAGTATTGCCGTTGTTACTGGGCCTAATTCCTTGGTTACCAAGTACGTGTAGAACTTAAGCTGTACTTCAAAGTGACCGTAATTCCTCCTAGGGAACTTCTTAATTTCAACAACCACCAATCTCTTCTCGCCGGCTACTATATCCACTACTCCAGCGATCCTCAACCTCTTACTGACGATGAACACCTCAAATCTTATAGGCTTGGGCAATTCTAGGTCCTTGGCTATTAATTCCTTCTCACCAATATCCAACTTGCCTAGCTCCATGCTCTTACTTACGGGTTCAGCTATTAGGTAATTGCTCCTTAACCAGGGTATTACTGGGCAGTAAGCGAATTCTTTTAGATCAAAGGATGTTATATAATCACTACCTATTACCAGGTTAAACAAGTAGCACGTCACCTTCATGTAGCTTTAAGTCGCTCCAAGGCTTACCAATTACCGATATCCTCCTCCAATCGTAATCGCACAATCGGATTATGTGTACTACGTCGTCTGCGTCTCTAACCCTCAGGCTACAAACCCTTACTAGGTCTTTAATTCTAGAACTGCTTACCACACCTATAAATGCTGACCTCTGAATCCTGGTTAACCCTAGTTTCTTAAGGTCCTCAGATAGTTTAGCTCTATTATCATTATCGCTTATGTCGTAGATCACTAGCACCCGCATATCACCACCTAACTATAAACCCCTTAGGTTTCCTACAGCCTATTAACGAGTTGGCTATGTCTAGTGCCGAATGCCTTATCCACTGCCTTAAAGTCATATGGCTCTCTGAGCGCTTGCTTCTAAACCTCTTCTCCAAGTTCTCGCTGATAGCCTTAATTATCTCAGCCCTTGATTTATGGCTTAGTAATCCCCCTTTAATCTCACCCCTCCAACCACTCCTAGCCATCGATATTATTACCGAATCTACTGCTACAGCCCTAAACATCTCTATTAGGTCGTATGTAAGTACCGGCCTTCCAGACCTCTCAGTATGTAGGAAGCCTGCGTAAGGGTCTAGACCCGCAAGTACTGCAGCCTTCCAACACTCACTATATATTAGGCCGTAGCCATAGTTAAGCGAGATATTCACTAAGTCGTTACCGTCTTGATCTCTACCCTTGAATCCTAAATCATTAGGCAGCACATACGTTATTGAGGACCAATAAATACGCGCCCCATGGGCTTCGATATTTATTAGGTCCTTCCTAAGCGCGTGTAGGTCTTCGGAATTTACGCGTAGTATCTCGTTGGCTAGCGATTCTATAGCGTATGCGGACTCCTTAAGTTCGTTAGCGCCTAAGGACCTACTAAGTCTTAGTAAATACGATGCTTGATTCATCAATTTACAGTAGGCAATAACCTTAGCTACTTCCTTAGCTAGCCCATTTAAATAGCTTAGGTACTGAGCTAATCTGCTATCTATCGTTTTAGTTATGTACGGGTGGTAAAACCTACTTATTGGGTAGCCCCTAGAGTCTAGGACCACCAAGTCCACCCCGTAATTAGTCAGAAGCCTTAAGAATTTGCTACTCATCAAAACGCCTGAAGTAGCTATAATTATTTGGTCTAAATCGCTTGGTGATACCTCCCTAGTCTTATCCCTATCCTTAATCACTATACACCCCTTCTTAACCCCCAACTTAATGCCATAGCCGGATATCACTAGCGTCCTCAACGCAATCACCTACAGTAATTCTTGAACGGGCATGAGGCGCTGCACGTGTTTGCTTTAGGTGGTTCCCTCTCAGTTATTATCATGTCTATGATATCATCCCTAGCATCTATGAACTCCTTCCTAACATCCGATGAGAGGTATATGGACTCGATACTTATCCTCGGCGCTTTCTCTAAGCCGTTGATGTATATTATTAATGCATAGTCTATAGGTACCTCCAGATTTGATTCCAACGCCATAGCATATGCCGCAACAGCTATTTTATGATTCTCACTCGGCCTAGCTAATTTAAAATCCACAACTATGTTGCTTCCCGTTAATGCATCTACCCTTAAATTCTTGGATAGGCCTATTAATGAGCCGTCAACCCTTACTTCACTAATCCACGGGATCCACGGGCTTATGCCGTCACCCACCGCACTCCACGATGCCTCAGCAAGTAGTTGTAGCGCTATATGCTTAACTAGGTTTACAACCCACCCACTAATTTGTTCTGGTATTGTAACTGCCTTTAAGACCCCGCTAACTACATCGTCGTAGGCGCTTAAGGCATCTGAGTCGTTGGCTACGTACTTCCTGACATACTCTATAGTTGTGTGTATCACGTCGTGCGTTAATGAGCCCAGCTTAAGTACTTCATTACCCTCAGGTATCGCCTTAGCAATCCTCCTCAGCCATACGTCGCGCCTAGTTATACAGTATGAGGCCACCTCGCTAACTGTGAGCCCTAGATACGCCCTAGGCTTTACTGGCGGTCTATCCCAATTCCAACCCCTTAAAGACTCATCTATGGGGTCTTGAAACCTCCTTAAGTGTAATCTCCTTAATTCCCTTAAGATCACGTACGTAGGTACAGGCATCTTATCACCAAGGGTACCTAAGCAATTAAATCTAATTAGGGATCTGATAGTGACTTACTTCCCTAATTCCCAAGGTGCTCCTTAGGAATCCAATTAGCTCCCACCCTTTTAACTCCTGAGTCTTTCCCTAAGCTTTAAGGTGATTGACCACCTTCAAGGCCTGCTTCTTCCTTGGGCATCAAGTTGGTTACCACTTTAACCCACTTTGTTGGGTAGAGGCCCGCGTACCTACCTCTCTGGACTATCAATAGCTTCTTAGGCCTGGCGATTAGGTTCCTAACGGTCTTCTCAGACTTGCCTAAGGCCTTAGCCAATTCCTCAATGGTTATGCCCGGCCTTTCAGCGATAACTTTAATGATCTCTAGCTCAGCATCGGTTAATGGGTTCCTCATAAATTCAAACAGCTCCTTAGGTATGTGGACTTCAGGCGCCTCACCGCCCTCGGCTTGCAGGTAAACATCTAGAGCGCCCTCATTGAACAGCAAGGAGATCAGCGTTAGAACGCCTAGCACTCTCATGCCGCCACTAATATCGACAACCATAGGCCTAGGTAAGCCCTTAAGGACAGACATTATGGTGTATATGCCGTCGGCAGCATCTAAAGGAACCTCAACTAATTTGGGCTCGCTCAAGCCGGTCCTTAAGCAGTAAGCCCTAACGCCCTCAAAAGCCTTCGTAACGGCGGGGACTAGGGGGCTAGCAGTAAGCACAACTATAAAATCCTCAGGTAAAGCATTATGCATGTGCAACCTCCTGATAATATGATCCTCGTGAAAACCTAAAGTAAATATGAAGGACCTCATAAAACCACCCAATAAAACGTACTAACAAAGCTAATAAATAAAGCATTCCCAAGGACTCCTTGGGAACGCCCTGCCGCGG
>JAGDWE010000019.1 GCA_023255965.1 Desulfurococcales archaeon
CCCGTGCCCATAATACTCAAGGTAGCCGAAGCGGCGAAAGCGACCTAGCTAATGGACACGGGCAACCACTGCCTCCCTATAGCAGTCGAGGGCAGCTCTAAAAGCCAAATTAAATAATTCTCGTGATCCGTTATACGACAACCTACGTGCCTTAGATATCGAGTATGCCTTGCTTTCAACTATTTTCCTTATAGAGCAGTTTAAGGCGTTTCGGCATCTGACTAGAAGGTCTAGGACGGTAGCTTGGGACTAAAACACTCATGCCGATTGAAAGGGCTAGATCTCCTCAACAGGTACGTAGATAGAAAGATATAAAAACTTCATCCCCGCCTTTAAAGGCAGGACTTTCGGTTGTAATTCCATGAGCGGATCCAAAGAAGGTTTAAGCAATTACGATAGGCTTCATGTGGTTAGATTATGTAGAGATAGATGTGCTGAGGAGGGCTATTCAAGTAAGGCATTCCTAGAATGTGTTGAGGAATGCGTAAAGGACTTAATAAAGTAATTAACCCGTCAACCCGTAGCATGCCTTGATATCATATCCAGCAATCTATCTATCTCCATCATAACGGTTAACGGTAATCCCCTGACCTCTACATTCATGAATCCCCTAACTATAATTGATTTAGCCTCGCCCTCAGTAAATCCCTTACTCATCAAGTACTCGATCTCATCCTGAGCAATCATGCCTATAGCTGCTTCATGACTTAATAATGCCTCAGGCTTCTTAGACGTTAATGTAGGTATTGAATGTATCTCAGCATTACTCGAAAGCAGTAAGCCTAGGCACTCAACATGTCCTCTGCCGGCGTCCTCAGCTACTATTTCCGAACGAGCATAGATCCTAGAGCTATCGTATGCAACAACCCTGGATACCACCTCAGCAGATGCGTTGAGACCGCCTAAAACAGCTTTAGATCCGACATCATACACGCTCTCCCCGCTCCCAGCTATAACCGATGCTAAGTACGCTTTGCTACTCCTGCCTAACCTTACTGAAGGATAGGTCTGAAGCGATGCGACCGGACTATAGATCACATAGTAGCTAACATATTCACCCCCATCATCGACACTAACCGCAGTCCTCGGCCTCACATGAAGGCCTTCAGACCACGCGTGAATCATTGAGAAGGTCAGCCTTGAACCTCTACCAACATAGAACTCCGAAATACCTATATGCAGGCCGCCTTTAACTCCGTGAGGGACGGCGCAGCCAGTAACCACGTGAGCCACTGAGTTACTATCCACGTATACAATATTATGTGCGAATTGGATCTTCCTATCCCTAGTTATAGCTAGACATGAATATATAGGTGCCGGTACCTCGGTATTTGGTGGCACATATATGAAGTAACCTAACTCACCCCCGTATAGGTATGAAGCTACTGTGTATTTATCTAAATCCGGTCTAACTAACTTCCAAGCAAGTTCCTTAACATTAGGTAGCTCCTCTAATGCCTTCCTTAGGGGAAGCACCCTAACTCCATACTTACTAAGCGATTCCTCCAATGCCTTATAGACCGCTACTTCATTTACTTGGATATAACTTAATTTAGATGTATCGTTGAATCCTAATCTCGAACTAACATCGCTAATCTCATCAACAACCTCTCGTCCCTCCTGAATTTCAGGTAAATCCATATCATAATTACTTAAGTCGATATCAGGTCCGTACGGTGCCGGCGTCTTAAGTAGCTCCTTAAGAGATCCCCTAACCCCGAACATTACCTTACCCTCCATCCCTTAACACCTCAACGCCTTTCTTAAACCCGTACTTAAGTATTGCAGGTATTACCTTGTCAGGTAGGTCTCTGTAGACGATCTTCCCTCCAATCATCACATGTACTTGATCTATACGACTTAACTTATTTAATATGCTGCCCGAATGAGTTACTAGTATCACTGTAGTGCTTTTTTTAATTAAATACCTCACCGCTGACGCTATTAGGTCAAGGCTCTCAACATCTACCCCGCTGTCTGGCTCGTCGAGTAATGCTAGCTTCGGGTTCTGAAGTAGTACTAAATATAACTCTGCCCGCTTTCTCTCACCACCGCTAAAGCCAACAAATAAGTCCCTAGATAGTAATTCATCCACCCTCAATATCTTTGACATGACAGTGGAGTCTGAGCATCCGCACTTCCTTATGAGGTTTTTAACCACTTCTGAGAACTTAACGCCCTTAATTGATGGTGGGTTTTGATGCGCTAACGCTATCCCCAACTTCGCGCGCTCATATGAGGGCTTGTCAGTTATATCAACGCCATTAAATACTATGCTTCCTCCGCATATCCTAACCCTAGATAAGCCCATTAACGCCGATAGCAACGTTGACTTACCTGAGCCGTTAGGCCCCATAATTACGTGTAGCTCCCCTTCCTTAGCCTCAAGGCTCACCCCATCAACTATTACCTTCCCCTCTATACATACGCTTAGATCCCTAACCATTAACATGTTATTGCTACACCCATCCCACTATCATGATCTAACTAGAGCTTAAATTCCTTCTAAATAAACTATCACACGGTGTTGTGATATGAAGGCCTTAAGGCTCCACGAACCTAAACTTCTGAAGGTAGACGAAATCGATGAGCCTAAGATAAATGACGATGAAGTACTAATTAAGGTGAGGTATGCAGGTATATGTGGTACTGACTTACATGTATATAGAGGTGCTATGAGGGATAGAGTTAAGTATCCTGCTATACCTGGCCATGAATTCTCCGGTATTATCGCTAAAGTGGGGTCTAAAATAACTTGGTTAAGTGAGGGGGATGAGGTAGTAGCGAATCCCGTTGTATCGTGCGGTAGGTGTGTGGCCTGCGTTGGTGGGAGGCCTAACGTATGCGTTAACTTCAAGATATTGGGGGTCGATATACCTGGGGTTTTCGCTGAGTACGTTAAGGTACGCGGCGATAAGGTCTATAGGATACCTAAGGGGCTATCGCTAAGGAATGCTGCCTTGGTAGAGCCTTTCTCAGTAGCTGTGCACTCGTGTAGGAAGGCCGGCATAGAGCCAGGTGATGTAGTGGTTGTCATAGGCCAAGGACCTATAGGTCTATGCGTTACCCAAGTAGCTAAACACTACGGGGCATATAAGGTTATAGCGTTGGAGGTAATTGAGAACAGGCTTGAACTAGCTAGGAGGTTAGGGGCTGATGAAGTAATCAACCCGCTTAGGGTAGACCCTGTAAAGGCTGTCAAAGAATTAACTGATGGCGTGGGTGCTGATAGAGTCATAGAGACCTCAGGTCATCCAGTAGCCTTAGGTCAGGCACTAGGAATGTTAAGGCCAGCAGGTAGGGTAGTCGTAGTTGGATTGTGCTTTGAGGAGGTGAAGTTCTACTCCTATCCAATAGTATATAAGGAGGCCGAGATCGTTGGCTCAAGGGTCTACATAGATGAGTTCCCAAGGACCTTAAACCTCATGAGTAAGGGGTACTTAAATCCTGAGCCATTAATAACTCACGAGATGTCCTTAGAGGAAGGTATCAAGGCGTTTAAAATCCTCGACGAGAAATTAGAGGACGCCATTAAGATCCTACTGAAGCCCTAGCAGATCAATTACTGCAGGAGATCCTAGGCCTAATGTAATAATCAAATAAATTCAATATACCCTTAGATATCACCGATTTAATCTCATATAGTCTGCCGCTTTTTAATTCTCTTAAAATAAACTCACACCTTAGGTAAAATCTCCTATACGCTTTAGCAAGTAACTTGCCGACATCACCCGCACTGAAGTTAAATCCCCTCATAACTGGTCTTAGGGTCGTGTAATGCTCCCAATTATAATCAACTATTAGGTTATTCCTCAACGCGTAATCATATAGTGGGGTGCCTGGGTATGGGGTTGCTATGGTGAACTGAGCTAACGACGGATCTAACTTAACAGCGAATTCCACGGTCCTCCACATGTCATCTAAGGACTCCCATGGGAACCCCAATATGAAGGTACCTACGTTGTATAGGTTTAACTCCTTAACTAATTTAAACGCCTTAACTACGTGATCCAAGGTAAACCTCTTACCTATCTTATTTAATGTTTCCTGAGATGCTGATTCAACGCCGAAGTATATAGCCTTAAGGCCTACGTCCATCATGCCCTTAATTAACTCTCTATCGATGTGATCTACTCTTGAGCCGCACGTGAACTCTATATCTAGCTTACGTTCTTTAACCTCTCTTATGAATTCATTTATGAAGGTCCTACTTGAAGTTAATTCATCATCCATAAACGCTATCTTATTTACTCCATACTTACTTACAAGGTACTCGATCTCATCTACGACGTCCTTAGCCGGTCTAAATCTAACCCTCCTACCCCAGAAGTATGAGGTACTACAGAAGATACATCCATACGGACAACCTCTACTAGCAATCACATGTGCTACCCTCATCCTCCGACTGAATATTGAGTATAATTCCATGTCGAGCAGGTGATGGGCGGGCCATGGTAATGAGCTTAAGTCATCGATTAGCCTTCTAGGGGGCGTCTTAATTATCCTGCCCTCCTTATCTTTAAAGGCTATGCCTTGAATCTCCCTCAACTTATCGTTAGGGAAGCCGTACCTCTCAATGCAGTTAATTAACTCGGTTGCCGTTAGTTCACCCTCGCCACACACAACTACATCAAATCCCTGATTCAGGCATTCATCATACTTAAACGTAGGATGCGGGCCGCCGGCTACAAGCGGGATATCACTAAAGAACTCCTTAAGCAGCTTAATCGCCCTGTACGCTCTATATGCTGTAGGAGTTATTATGGAGAATCCTATTACGTCAGGTGAGAAGCTCTTAACCATTTGTATGAACTCCTTTAAGCCCAATTTACGTGCCGGCGAGTCTATGATCTTAACTTTATGACCAGCCCTCTCTAATACGGCAGCTATCCATGCAAGCCCTAACGGAGGTGCATTAGCACCTAAGATCTTATACACCTCTAATTCATGGGTCTCTGGAGGTAAGGCGAGAAGCACCTTCATCAAGGGTATTTAGTTGTCAGCACTTATTAATATATCTGAAGGAAATTTATTTACCTTCTTAATTAAATACTGATTAAGTTATTTCCATATACTTAAGGAATTTTCTTAACGCCGGGACTAAATTCACTAACTCACCTTCATTCCTGGGTAGGCGAATCCTTAATTCCTTAAACTCCCTATCAAACCTCATCAGTGTTATAAATACATTATTTATTAACTGTAGGTCTAATACATTGAAGTCCCCTTCAATCAGCTTCCTAGCCGCACCTACTAAGTCCTCAGCTACTTTACCTCCGCACATATCTATGAGCTTCTTTAATAGGAATATTGCATTCATCTTAATGAACACTTCATCGTCTACCAAGCCCGTGACGTATAAGTATAGGTTGTTAGAGTTAGATATCAATCTTGCCCTACCTCGGTACTCAACGCAATCATAGATATCCATGTAGGCGTTAGGATAGATGTAACATACACCGCCCTTCTTAACATCCACCTCTATCCTGAACTCCACATTACCATGCCTTAGTAGGACTATTGAATTATGTCCCTCATTAATGAATCTCCTTAATACCCTCCAGAAGCTCCTTACACCATAGTCGCTTAAGCCTAGTTCGTACAGCAATTTCGTGGTAAGTGCTGGGGGATTCCTACATAGCGCATTAAGTTCTAGGCAGTTCCTCAACTGCATTAGCATGCCCTCAAGTATGTACCCAGCTATAAACCTACTCTTCGATTTACTTGGCTTCATTCCAATTAACGCTTGAGTCTTTAATCTTTAAATGTTTTTCCGTGAGATTCTAGTGGTGATTTAGTGGCTTCGAGACCTGAACTAGCTAAGTTGAGGGAGTTGAGGGAGAAGGTATTATCTGGGGATGCAGAAGCTATTAAAGTGCAACGCTCGAAGGGCAAGTTAACCGCGAGGGAGCGTATTGAATTATTAAGTGATCCAGGGACTTTCATGGAAATAGATATGTTCGTTAGACATAGAGCTACCGAATTCGGCATGGACAAAAGGGTTGCGTTAGGTGATGGAGTTATAACAGGGTTTTGTAGGGTTGATGGACGTCCGTTAGTGGTTATCGCCCAGGACTTCACATTCATGGGTGGTTCCTTAGGTGAGATGCATGCAGCTAAGATAGTCAAGGCAATCCAGTACTCATTAAGTGCTGGAATACCAATAGTATTTCTAAATGATTCAGGAGGTGCTAGAATTCAGGAAGGCGTTGATGCATTGAAGGGTTATGGCGATATATTCTACTGGAACGTCCAGGCATCAGGCGTAGTCCCTCAAATAGCCGTTATAGCTGGCCCTTGTGCTGGAGGCGCTGTTTACTCGCCGGCATTAATGGACTTCATAATCATGGTTAGAGGGACTAGCTATATGTTCATAACCGGTCCTAGGGTAGTCAAGGCGGCGATAGGCGAGGAAGTCGATGAGCAGCAATTAGGTGGTGCTGAGGTACATGCGTCTAAGAGCGGTATGGCCCACCTAATTGCTAATGATGATAGGGAAGCCATAACTTTGGTTAAGAAATTACTTTCGTATATACCAAGCAATAATATGGAGGATCCCCCAAGAGTTGATGTTGGTGATGATCCCGAGAGAAGGGATTATACTTTAGATGATTTAGTTCCTGAAGATCCGAATAAGCCGTATAATATGTATGAGGTAATTAATAGAATAGTTGATTCAAATACCTTCTTCGAGATCCATCCATTCTGGGCTAGGAACGCCATTGTGGGGTTCGCAAGATTAAATGGATATACGGTCGGTATTGTAGCTAATCAACCCATGTACTTAGCCGGGGTTTTAGATATCGATGCTTCGGATAAGATATCCCGATTCGTAAGGTTCTGCGACTGCTTTAACATACCTATAATAACGTTCGTAGATGTCCCTGGATATCTACCTGGAACTAAACAGGAGCATGGAGGAATCATAAGGCATGGTGCTAAGGTGCTTTACGCATATAGTGAGGCAACGGTGCCTAAGTTGGCCGTAATAGTTAGGAAAGCATACGGAGGCGCCTACATAGCCATGAGTAGTAAGCACCTAGGCGGCGACTTCGTCGTTGCATGGCCTACGGCTGAGATAGCCGTTATGGGGCCTGAGGGCGCTGCCGAAATAATATGGAGGAGGGAATTAGAGAAGGCTAAGACCCCTGAGGAGAGGGATGAACTACTTAAGAAGTTCACCAGCGAATATAGGGAGAAATTCGCAAATCCATATGTCGCGGCAGCAAGGGGGTACATAGACGCCGTTATAGAGCCTAATGAGACGAGGCCTTTATTAATTAAAGCACTTGAGTACTTACTAACGAAGCGTGAGGTGAGGGTGAGGGTGCCTCCTAAGAAGCATGGAAATATGCCTGTGTAGGTGTTTTCGATGTCTGAGGTGGGATTTGACCCGGTCCTATTAGGGCTAGAGCTGTCGGCAATAGCCGTGGTATATGCGATAGCCGTGTTAACAGCATTAGCATTAATAATTAAGATACTTACTAAGGTATTGAGGCCTAAAGTCAAAGCAGTAGAAGCTGCTAAGGAAGTCCCCGAATCAGGTAGCGGACTACGTAGGGGCGATGAAGACCACCTCTACATAGCTTTAGCTGCAGTAGCATTACATAGGTACCTAAGTGAGAAGGTGCGTACTGCCCAGGTAACTACGCCTAGAGTTAATTCGTGGGTTCATGCGTGGAGGATTGAGCACTCTATGAGCGGGGGTTATATAGATGTCCGTGATCTAAGGTATAGGAGGAGGTAGGAATGAGTAGGGCATATAGTTTAAGGGTTGAAGGAAAGGACTACGTTGTTGAGATCTTAGAATTAGGCGGTAATAAATTCAAGGTTAAAGTAGGTGATCGTGAGTTAATCGTCGAGTTGTTACCTACAATTACACGGCCCTCAACACCTATAGCCCCGGTAAGCAGGCCCCCGGAAGTTCCTGAAGTTAAGGAAGTAGTACGTGAGGAAGTTAAAGCGCCTCAACCGCTAGGTAATGTGGAGGTCGTGACGTCCCCCGTTCCAGGTAAGGTCGTTAGGGTAATTGCAAATGTAGGTGATGTAGTTGATGAGAGGACAGCCATATTAATCCTGGAATCCATGAAAATGGAATTAGAGATCTATGCGACATGTCCAGGCAAATTAAAGGAGGTTAAGGTTGGACCTGGGGATTCAGTAAACGTTGGCGACATATTAGCAGTTATTGAAAGACCGCGATAATAGCGGACTGCCCCCTGATGCAAATGGCATTAAAACTACGTGATCTCCCTCTTTAAGCTTTACCTTATCCCATGAAATTCCCTCGTTTAATTGATTGCCATTAATTACAACTAAGTAGTATGGTTCTAGATCCCTGTGACTTACATTAATGCCCAACTCCATTAATAACTCATTAATCACATCTGATAATCTAACCTCACCACTAACATTTACCTCTCTACGAATGTGCCCGCTTTGCGGATGTATGAACTCAACTAACATCTAGGTCCCTAAATACTTAGATGCAACGACGCTTATAGAATTAATTTGATGTGCATTAACATAGCTATTATTAATGATAGCGTGGATAGCGTTAACGGGTACTTCAGTATCGCGGTCAGCGCTTGCTCTATTCTAATCCTACCGGTTGAGGCCCTAATAGATGTGATGGCCGTCAGCAATATCACGTACTTGGTTGTGATGATTAATGCCCCTAAGGGGTCACCATAACTCAGCGGATACGGGCCTCCAAGGAATAGCAGTACAGCAATTAAGTTCAGAAAGGCTAATTCGGTGTAATGAATTACTATAGTTAATGCTAGTGCTGGGCCGCTTAACTCAGCGAATATGCCGCCAGCTAACTCCGTCTCAGCTTCAGGTATGTCGAATGGCTTAAGCATCGACTTAGCTATAGTGGCTATGATGTATGAGATTAGCGATAAGGCTATTACTAAGGTGCTCATAGGCCCTATACTGTATTTAGCTAGAGATGAATATATTGAAAAGGGTATTTCAGAGTCCTTAGAGAGTACTATGACTGCTGCTAATACCGACATAACTATTGCTGGCTCGGTAAATAGTACTTGGGTTAGGAATCTGGATGAACCAACTATGGTAAATGGATTTGATAGACTTAACCCTATTAATGCTAAAGCAATTGTCGTCCATAGCATTAAGTAAATAAATAGTATTACGTCGTAGGGTGCCCTGATCAGGTAGGGTGAGATTGGAGTGAATAACATAGCTGACGCTAACGCTCCCATACCTAGTGATATAAAGATCACTAGAAAACTCCTTAAACCGTGTCTAAAGGATAGTTCCTTCTTAACAAACATCAATTTAATGATGTCGGCGAAGGGTTGAGCGATGCCCATGAAGCCTACGTACTTAGGCCCTATCCTATTCTGCATCCTGCCAACTAACTTCCTGATATACCATTGGGTTAGAAGCCCGAGAACCACTAAGAACGTGAGTCCGGGATAGATGAGCACTGAGAATAGGTATGTGATTAATTCAAATACGTTCATTGCTAACCACCTGAAGCTGTAGTAGCTATGAATAAAGCTATAGTAGCTATCGAAAACCATATGCCCATATAAGTAAGCCAATCATTAAGTACACCCGTATGTACCTCATCCCTTAATACTTCATAGAGCCTCCTTAACGTAGCTAAGGTGCTGCCCCAGAACAAGTTATCGCCTCCCACTGATATGCCATCCTTAAAGTCATTAGCGCTCTCGCCGCATAAGTATGGTTCTAAGCCGGTCTCGCTCCCCCCACTACTCCTTACACTTAAGTAGATTAGGTATATGATTAATGCCGTAATTAACATTGATATAGAAGCTAATATTGAGGCAGTAATTACGTCCATCACCTGCTAATCACCCTCGCTACCTCCTCGGCCGCCTTTATGTAATTCATCGGGTTTAAAAGCTCTTGAGATATCGGCTTAAGTACCTGGCTTACGAACGCTGGTGCCGTAACTCCTAGGATTACTAATAAGGCTGTAAGCGTAAGTAATGGGATTAAGTAGATGGCTTCCTCCTTAACTTTCTTTAATTCCTTAATAGGTAGCTTGAAGTAGACGCCATATAGTAACTTAATGTATGCAAGCAACGCAAATGCTGATGAGATTATAAGGACCATGGCGAGCACTATTAAGCCTGAGTCGATAAATGCTTGATATAGCAGTAGCTTGCTGAAGAAGCCTGCAAACGGCGGTAAGCCTTCAAGTGATAGAATAGCTGCTATGAGGGTGAATGTAGTTAGAGGTAGGTACCTGCCTACCCCGGATATTGCGTCGATGTCCCTTGACATAGCAACGTTGATCAAGACCCCAGCTGAGAGGAAGAGTAGCGCCTTACCTATCGCATGGTTAAGTGCGTGGTACAATGCTGCCTCAATACCTATGCTAGTCCCCAACGATGCTCCCATCACGATGAGTCCCACATGCATTATGGTGCTATAAGCTATCAGCCTCTTAATATCCCTTTGAACTATCATTAAGGCCGATGCCGTTAGAGCTGATAGTGCTCCTAAGAGCATCAGTAATTTCATTATCACGTTAACTGAATTAGCTATAGGGCTAAGCGAATCCATGCCGAATAAAGTATACGTAAACCTAATTATTGAGTAGACACCTACCTTAACTACCAGGCCTGAAAGAACTGCCGAGATGGGTGTTGGTGCGGCTGGGTGGGCGTCAGGCAGCCAGAAGTGATTAGGTACTACTGCGGCCTTAAACGTAAATGTCCACATGGAGAGGGCTAGAGCTATAGCAGTAGCTAAATGTATGTTGCCGACTACTGAACCACTAAATGGGAAGTAACTACCTCCCCTAGACTTTAAGGCTATGTCAGCCATATTCAACGTCCCGAAGCTACCGTAGATGAATACTAGTGCTATGAAGTATATGGTCGTTGCTGTAGCACCTATCAACGAATACTTCATACCCGCCTCAACAGCCTCATGCGATGTCCTATAGAAGACAACTAATCCGTATGCTGCCACTGAGAGCACCTCAATCATGACGAATAGATTAAATGCATCACCGGTATACACGCATCCAATCATGCCAGCCTCAAGCCCTAATAGTAGCGTGTAGTACCATTCGTATCCCCCTCTTCCCCTTAGGTACCATATGCTGTATATGCTTACTAAGAACATTATAGCTGATATCATTAAGCCGAAGTAAGCACTAAGCGCATCAACCTCATAGACTATGCCTACAGGCGGCGGCCAACCTCCGAACTTATAAACTATAGGTCCTTTAACCACGTAGGTAACTAGATAATAATTATAGGCAGTTATAACTAAGGCTATGCCTGAGGTTAATAGGGCATATACGTCGTAGAAGGACTTTCTCTTAATAGCTAATGTAAATATAGGTAGTAAGAAGGCTGATGCTATTAAGAGCGGTGGGACTAAACCTACTGTTATGTTAGTGAACATCTGATCACCTCAATCGAAAATATTCTTAACGTATTTCTCGAAGTCCCTAACTATGTTTTCATACGTTGTCTTAGGGTCAGGCGCTTTAACATCAATCCAGTGTACGTAGTAGTTCTTCTTACCCTCATCGAGATGTACTACAACAGTTCCAGGAGTATTAGTTATCGAACAAGCTATGGTTACTACGCTGAAGTCGCTGACCACGTTGTAGGGGGCCCTCACTATGCCTGGATTTATAGGCATCTTAGGATGTATTATCCTCTTAATTACGTCGTAATGTGCTTTAAACTCCGCTATGGTTAGATAGTAAATGCCGTAAATGATTAGCCACAGGAATCTCCTAATGCTTAATGCCTTACCTACATCCTTAACTATCAACTCAGCCGTTAGGTAGCCTGAAATTATAGCTACTACGAGTCCTAGTACTATATCGTAAGTACTTATGGACCCTGAGAACGTTAAGTAGATTGCGTAGGTAAGTATGATTAGTGGTATTGCCTTAACGAGCCTCATCATCCCTTCAACCTCCTAATCCTCCTTACATCTAAGGTTCCATAGAGCCTGTAGACCTGTAGGGCTATGAATATTATGAGTAAGTTCACGGCCATACCTATGACCACCGCCGTTAGGACTAATGCCTGAGGTAGTGGATCAACAGCTACTTGCGAAAAGGACTGAAGCTCTTCAGGTGATGGTTTAATGGTAAGTAGTACTGGCGGCTGGGATGGTGGCGCTCTAAAACCAACTAATATGGCGAGCAAGTTAGCTGCATCTGTAAAGATGGTTAAAGCTATTATCTTCTTAATTATATTAGGCCTAGCTAGGATGCCGTAAAGTGATATCCCTATGATGGCTATCAAGGAGAGTAGTGAGATATTAGCTAGGAACGCGTTTAAATCAATGTTCAACTCCATCACCCCTCATTTGTTCTTTGACTATATCCTCCTCAATTGAGAGAAGTAGAAAGATCATTGAAAAGCCGAACGTAACTGCTAAGTACTCAGATATATTGTATAGTATTAGGGACCCTGAAACCAGGGCATCGCCTAAGTAAGCTGGTAATGAGAACGAGGCATCGGCCTTTAGCTGATTCTGCATAATGTATGCATTAACACCACTTAATAATCCAATTAGAATGGGGACAAATGCCGTTAATGCTATTCCAGCTAATCCTATGGATCTAAAGGCTAATGCTACCTCCTTACTTATCTTTAAATCAAGTAGGAGGTACCTCGAGAACGCGATTATTAATATCATGGGTATTACAGCCATAGCCGCCCCTGCTTGGAATCCTCCCCCAGGGGTTAAGTGACCGTGTAGGGCTATTGATGTAGCTATAGCTATGTTTATAGGTATTAATACCTTAGTGACCACCTTAACTATCATTGATAATCCTACCCCAGCCCCGTTAAGTCTAACCTTCTCGCTGACCCCCCTATATATGGCTATAGCGCCTATGATTGCTAGGTAAAAGACCGCTGTCTCAAATAATGTGTCAAGGCCCCTATAATCCCATACTATAGCTGTAACCCCCTCGGGGCTCATGGCAGTAAATGACGGCTGACTGGGGTTCAGGGTAGTCCTTAAGTATACCTCAGCCAGCGGTCTAATGCCGTTGAACAGAGGGCCTAACCCGCTCCCTAACGTAATTACGTAGGCAAGCACTATTATCGTTACCGTTAATGAGGTAGCCACTATTAATTCTTTCCTCACGGCTGCTCTACCTCCTCGGTCTTCTTAATTAGAAATAAAATAGCTGCTGGGTATATTCCAACAGTTATTGGCAGGTAAACTAATGCTATATCCGGGGCTCTAAATAAGTATAAAGCTAACGTAAATGCTATGCTTTGGACAGCCGAGTAAACTACGGCTCTAACTAGATTTCTCTCAACGATTGCTAAGTATGTGGCTATTAATGCAAAGACCATTACAACCGCCAATAATAAGTATGTTAAATCCATTACTTAACTCCCCCATCCTCCTCTAGGTGATCTACGACCTTAGGATGAACGATTGCCGTCTTCGACTTATGTGCCGCCCTAGCGAGGGCATGTGAACCTGCTGGAGCTAAAATTAGCACCAGGAAGGCAGCAACTATTGAAGCACCTCCAACAAACCACCTATAATTCCCGAGGAATTCAGAGCCGAATGCTATTAATGCAGCACCTATTAAGGGGTAGAAAGCCCCTCCGATAGTTCCTACGGTGGCAGCATGGAGCCTCACGAAGAAATTAGGGAATCTATTCATACCTATTGCTGCTATTAAATCGCATAATGCGCCTACAACCAGTAAGAAGCCACCTATGGTTATTAGGATGTAATCATACATACCTTACTCACCCATCTCCTTCCTCTCTAAGTACTTAGCTATGAAGATGTCTAATGCGTAAGTCCATAGCGCAAGCACTATAGCTACTGCTGGTAGGATGGGCGACCTAAATAAAATACTTAAAACGATTAAGAATACCACCAAATCGAATGATAAGGCATCTACGGCTAGAACCCTATCCGGGATTGTAGGTCCCCTCAATACCCTAATGAAGTAGAGCACGTATGCCACCACGAATATCGGAATTGCTACGGCTATTATGGTCGTAACCATGGACTCTATGTCCAATCACTACACCTCAGTAGGTTTTAAACACCGTAATTACTATTTAGGGATGGTATTTAAGCTTAACTCGGATGAATTACCCGGCCTATCCGAAGCTATTTCGAAGTAATTAGTTATTACGTACGCCTTAACCGGGCATACATCAACACATCTATAGCAGAATATGCATTTACCATAATCAATCACCGGGTATATGGATCTAGGGTTGTGCTTTAACTTAACTGGTAGTGAGGCCATTGTTATAGCGTTGCTAGGGCACTCAACGGCGCATAGGCTACATCCTACGCATTTACTTAGATCAGCGTATTGCTGTCCCCTATGCTCTTTAAGGGCTAATGAAGGTTGTTTAGGATATTCGATGGTTGAGGCCCTCTTAAATACGTTACTTAATACCTCAGTAAGCAATTTAAGTCCCATTACTTCCCCCACCTACTCAGGTCCTTAAGGCTTAATACCTTAGTGCTTCCATTCCTCTCATCAATTACTAGAATCCTCTCAGTACATGATATGCATGGATCGAAGCTTGTGAGGATTACTGGGACGTCAGCAATCCTTGCATCTCTATATGCTATTACGCCGTTTATTATGTTATTAAATGAAGGCGTTCTGACCTTAACTCTATATGGTTTATCACCTCCCTTACTAACTATGTGGTATATGAGCTCACCTCGCGGTGCCTCAACCCTTGAGAAGGCCTCACCTTCATGTAGGGTCCTAATAGGCGTCTTAGGCGCTATGGGTCCCTCAGGCAGGTGTTTAATTATATATCGGATCATCTCAATGGACTCTAAGGTCTCATCAAGCCTAACTAACATCCTAGATAGAGAATCACCGTCACTGTAAGTCACTACGTTAAATGGTATTTCACCATACGCTGCATACGGGTCATCAGCCCTAACATCCGATTTCACCCCAGATCCCCTTAAGGTAGGACCAACCAATGAGTAGGCCACGGCCTCTGAGGGTTTAATAACCCCCACGCCGAGCAACCTCTTAGTGATTGTGTAGTCCTCCATGAAGATCTTCTTATAGTACTTAACCCTGGCTTCAACTCCTTCTAATACCTTAAGTATTTTGTCCTTCTTAACCTCATCTAAGTCCCTCCTAACGCCCCCTAATACGTAGTAGTCAGCTATAACTCTATTACCGGTCACTAATTCCTTTAACATCATGACCGGTTCCCTATCCCTCATCATTAACATAAATAAGCTGTCAAACCCTACTACCTCAGCCATAACAGCACATATAAGTATGTGCGAGTGGATCCTCTCCAACTCCATAACTAAAGTCCTTAAGTATTGTGCTCTAGGCGGGACCTCAATGCCTCCTATAGCCTCAACGCCCTGGGTATATGTCTGCGCGTGCACTGTATTACATATACCGCATATCCTACTGTACAGGAATACATCCTTAGACCAAGTACTACGTTCACCTAATTTCTCTACGCCCCTATGATTATAGCCGGTAACCACCTGAATACCAACCACTCTCTCACCGTCCGCCCTAACCCTAAGTAGTATTGGCTCATGTAGTGCTGGATGCTGAGGCCCTACCGGAATCTCAATCAACGACATAATTACACCTTAAAGTCCTTCCTTAATGGGAATACCCCTTGATTCGCTATATCTAACGGCACTAAGAAGCCTCTCCTCAACTTATCATTGCCTTCAAATACCACGCCAAATAAGTCGTATGCCTCTAGCTCACCGTTTAATGCACCAGGTATTATATCATGTATCGTCGGAACCTTAGGTGAGTCCCTAGGAACCCTAACCCTAAGCACGATCATTAACTTCTCATCTATAACCCATAAGCAGTAATTAACCTCAATGACTCCCTCATTAATGTAGTCGACTACAGATATCGTTGACGAGTATATGTTGAGGTTTAACTTAATTAAGCCAGTAACGACGACCCTTAACTTATCTGGCGATACCTCAAATACATATCTCCTAGCCTGCTTAACCTCCTTACACGTCAGCCCTAAAGACCTAAGGAACTCTACGGCCTTACTCAATCACATCACCCTAATTTGCTTAATAACTTAACTACGCCGTAGAGTATGGCCTCAGGCCTGGGAGGACAGCCCGGCACGTACATGTCCACGGGAACTGCCTTATCAGCTCCATTAAGCACTGCATAAGACCCGGAGAAAATCCCGCCGCTTATAGCACATGCGCCAACTGCTATAACGAACTTAGGCGGCGGCATCTGATCATAAAGCCTCTTTAACCTCTCTGCAGCCTTCTTAGTGACTGCCCCGGTCACAACCATCACATCTGCGTGTCTAGGGTTAGGAGCCAACTTAACTCCAAATCTCTCTGGATCATAATAGGGCGTTAATGCCGCTAATACCTCTATATCACAGCCATTGCATGCACCGGTATTAAAGTGGAGTAACCATGGCGAGTACTTAATTAGTTTAACCTTATTCATCCAGGTACCTGAAGTATATATTAAGGATGCATTTTTAAATTTACAACTGAAACTTCCGCCCTTAAAGGCGGGTGAAGGCCTATAAGCCTCCGTGTCCCTCCATTTTCCCGGTGATGAAGGCGTGTTCGAGGGGCCTTCCGGGCTGTCCTCAGATAAAAACTCTGGGATGTAGGGCACTGGGCTCCCATCTACTGGAAGTTCAGCGGGGCTTGGAGCACTGCTCCCATCGCCCTGCAGGGCTCTATAAACTGGAGCTTATAGACCTCACGCTCCATTATCAACAACGAAACAGCCCCGCCCTTTAGGACTGGCCAGCGATCCAAGTCCTAAAGACGGAATTAGCTCTGAGTTGATCGCGACTTTCAAATCAACTATAAAATCATCGTTAATCAGCGATGAAGTAATTATATGTACTTACTGCCTGACCTAATGCTATTCCACCATCATTTGGAGGCACCCTACCTGGCAAGTGAGCGTCAACACCGTAGCCACTTAAGAGGTCGACTAAACCCTTAACTATCACTGAATTAACTACTGCACCTCCGCTAAGTATCACCGTGCTAATCCTACTCCCGTATAATGCCTTAACCACTATCTCACCTAAAGAGCGACCTAGGAGGTATTGAACGGTATACGCTATACTACTGGAGCCGTGATTGAGCTTCTCTAGTACGTGGTTAAGTATCTTAGTAGTTAATACGATGTACATGCCGTCCTGACCGCCTATGAAGTCGTCATCAATATCAATTAATTTACCGCCCTTGGCAGCTGCCTCAAGCTTAATAGCTGGCTCACCTTCGTAGGTCCTCTCAACACATATGCCAAGCAGCGCTGATATGGAGTCTAAGAACCTTCCAGTACTCGACGTATATGTAGATGCTCTAATCACCTTCCTAAGGGTTGCACTTACTTCTATGTCCCCATACCTAAACAGCTTATTAAGTCCTAACCTACGTATGGTAGCTAAAACACTATCGCTATCACTAAGGAGCTTATAGAGATATGATATGAGCATCCTATGCGGATATGTGACGAACGAGTCGTCAGGTAATGGTACGTATTCCAAGTGACCTAACCTAGAGTAGCCTCTGAAGCTGCATCTAAGTACTTCACCGCCCCATATATTTCCATCATCGCCGTAGCCAACGCCGTCTAGTACCACAGCTATAAACTCATCATCAGGGCTTAAGCCTAAGTCTGCCGCAGTAGCTAATGCGTGAGCATAATGGTGCTGAACCTCGATTAACTCGCCTCCGTAGTTGCTCAGGTACTGATTAGCTAGTAGCCTAGAGTTGTACCTTGGGTGCTTATCAACCACTAAGTAGGACCTACTTACGTCTACGTTATATACGTTTATAAAGAACCTCAAATACTTATCGAGATCCACTAATACGTCGTAGTCGTCAGCATCACCAATGTACTGAGTTAGGACTACCTTATCATCGAACGCTACAGCTCCAGCAGACTGTAGTTCAGCACCGAAGGCTATGACGGGCCTCCTAAACTTAAATCTAACCCTAATCCACATGGGTGCGTAGCCCCTTCCCCTCCTGATGAGCACTGGCCTACCGTTAGTGAATCTAATGACGCTATCGTCAACCCTATTAACAATTACCCTATCATGGATTAGGAAGTAGTCTACGTAGTCCTTAAGTAGCTTAAATGCGCATTCCTCATCAATGCACATAGGCTTGCCTCTGGGGTTACCGCTAGTCATTATAGCAAACCCATCCTTAACCCCCCTAATCAATAGATGGTGAAGTGCCGTATACGGGAGGAAGACCCCTTCAACATCTAGTCCAGGGGAGACGTACTTAGAGACAGGGCTATCTTCCCTTTTAGGCAACAGAACTATAGGTCTTTCAGGCGATTTAAGTAATTCCACGGCATAGCCGTCAACATAGCATAACTTATTAACTACTACTTCATCTAACGCCATTACCGCGAACGGCTTTTGGGGCCTTGCCTTCCTAGCCCTAAGCCTTAGGACGACATCATCGTCGCTTGCTAAGGCAGCTATGTGGTACCCGCCTAAGCCCTTAATAGCTACTATATGCCCCTCGTTAATTAGCTTGCTAGTAAGTCCTATAGGGTCCTCAGCACTGATTAATTCGCCGTCCCTAGAATATAAATGTAATCTAGGCCCGCATTTAGGGCAGCTAATGCCCTGGGCGTGGAATCTACGTATGTTCCTAGGATCACTATACTCGTTTAAGCAGTCATCACACAACGGGAAGTCATTCATAGATGTATTCGCCCTATCGTAAGGAGGTTTATACATCATTGAGTACCTAGGCCCGCACCAAACACATGAATTAAATGGGTACCTGTACCTCCTATTACTAGGGTCCAAGACCTCCCTTAAGCAGTCGTCGCATATCCCTATATCAGGGGGTATCATGGAGTACTTAATTGCTTCGCTACCTGATGGAAGTATCCTAAAGTCCTTAATCCCCAACGGCTCAACAACGTTAACTACTAATTCCTCGATCCTTGCTGCCTTAGGTGCCCTCTCCTTAATTAACTCGATGAACTTCATTAACTCCTCATCGCTCCCCTCAACGTATACCTCAACCTCCGACCCACCTACGTTCCTGACGTAGCCCCCTAGTCTTAACTCGCTAGCAAGTCTATATATGAAGGGCCTGAACCCCACTCCCTGAACGATGCCCGTTATTAATACCCTGTAAGCCCTCACTCCCACATCCATCTACCACCTTTAACTAAGGTAATTTAATGCTTATTACATCAACTTATATCAATTAGATTAGGTTAGATATGTATAGTGATGACGTAGGTAGGCTGATAGAGGACCTAGTGAGGTCTTTGACTGATGGAAGGAGGAGTAAGGCGAGGGATAGTAATGTACTAGAGGTTAGTAGCGAGGATGAATTCAATAACTTATTAAGTAGTAATAAATACGTGGTTATATGTTTCTATAAGCCTGACTGTCCTGCATGCAAGTCCTATGTACCTATATTTGAATTAGTATCTAAGAAATTTAGAGGGATCGAAGCTAAGTTCATTAAGGTTCATACAGGCAATTTAAAGTCCCTTAGTAGGAGGTATAAAGTCGTAGCTATACCCACGACTTTAGTACTGGTTAATGGTAGCGAGGTAGCTAGGTATGAGGGCTCTATGACTGAAATCAAATTAATGACCTTCCTTATAGCTGCCGGCCTGCATCCATAACTGAATATATAGGGGTGGAACATGTAGAATATATAGGTATACCCAACCGGTGAGTCATTAGTATGAGGATATTAGTCGTAGGAGGTAGCGATACTGCTGAAGAGCTGCTTAGGTTTCTAGATCTTAGGAGGAATGAGGTTATTGTAGTCGATTCAAGTGAGGAGAGATGTAAGGAGTTCTCTAGTAAGTACGATGTCTACGTAGTTAATAAAGATGCAGCAGATATCGACCTCTATACAACTGAGGTTGATGTATTTAATGTAGATGCGGTTATAGCTTTAACGGATGATGATAAGGTTAACTTATTCGTCTTATCTGTGGCTAAGGCCTACAACGTGCCCATAAGGGTTGCTAAGGTGAGTAGCCCTAGGGTAGCTGAGCTACTTCTTAGGTTAAACCTAGGCATCCCTATATCACCATCATCGCTAGCTGCGTTAATGATTAAGAACTACGTGGACTCTATTAGGGGGGTTAAATTACTTGGTGAGTTCGGTGACTACAAGCTATACTTAATAAGCCTCGCCGAGACTGATAGTGCTGTCAACAAGTCGATTAAGGACTTAGAGCTGCCTCAGGATACTAAGATCCTGCTCATATTTGATGGCTCTAGACTCTACCCACCTAATGAGGAAGTGGTATTAGGTAATGGATATCAGCTGATAATATTGTCTAATGCTAGTGAGGAAGAGATTACTAGGCGTATTAAGGGATGAGCGTTTCCCCCATCCACGGTACTTCTAATCTGTTCTAATCACCCCGATTCCGTGAGCGGGGTTGGTCCCCGGTGCAGGGTCACCAGCTTCGTCCGCGCTCCATGGGCCCCCACCTGAGGACCCACCCCTCACCGCGTAGCGGATTGCAGGGGCGCGTTTGCATAGCTTCCCCTCTTACCGTCAAGTATTTGCATGCGAGCAAAAGCATTCAGGTTTATCGCTAAGTCCGAAAAAGCCTGCAGCTAACTTCTTCGAGGTTGGCAAGTTAATGGTTGCCGACCCCCTCCTCGTCTTGAAGAGCAAGGCCTTCGGTTGTAAAAGTTTTTAATTGTTGGTGCCTAATGGTTATTGGTTGTTTTAATGTCCATAGTTACATACGAATTTAGGAGAGGCACCTACTTGCTATCAGCTAATGACCTAAGGACGAAGTTATTCGAGTCCTTATGGGATATCCCTGAAGGCATATCGTACAATGCGTACTTACTTATTGATGATAGGACGGTGCTCGTCGATGGATTTAAGGGCATGTATGCTGACTTACTTATTGATAAGGTTAAGGAGTTATTAGGTGGTAGGAGGCTGGACTACTACATAGTACATCATGGGGAGCCCGATCACTCAGGCAGCTTCCCCTACGTGGTTAAGGAATTCCCCGAAGTTAGGGTATTAACTACCGACGTAGGGCTTAAGATACTTAGGAATCTGTACGATGTAAGTTTTAACTATGATGTCGTATCAGATGGATACGAGTTGAAGATAGGTGGTAGAACCTTAAAATTCATACACGCTCCATGGCTTCACTGGCCTGACACGTACGTAACTTACTTAGTAGAGGATAAGGTGTTGTTCTCATGTGATGCATTTGGATCCTACGGTTTGTTAACAGCTGGTTACTGGGATAGGGATTACGGTGATATACATATGAGCCTTAGTAAGAGATACTTTGCGAACATAGTAGCTAGGTATAGGGGGCAGGTAATTAAGGCGATAGATAAGCTATCTAAGTATGAAGTCAACGTCATAGCCCCTGCCCACGGACCATTAATAGGTGATGTAGGTAGCGCCATTAGGAGGTACTTAAGTTGGTCTAAGCCGGTATTCGATAGTAAGGTGGTGATAATCTACTCAAGCATGTATGGTAATTTAGAGGAGGCAATTAAATACGTAGTTAAGGGTGTTGAGGAGGTAAGGGCTAAGGCGGTATTAATGAAGGTACCGGATACAGCAATTACCTACGTATTCGAGGAATTACTTGACGCGCCATCAATAGCTTTAGGCGTACCCACATACGACGGCAACGTATTCCCATACATCAAGTTAGTAACGCATTTAATGACCACTAAGATGCTTGACGGTAGGCATATAGGTATAGTTAGTAGCGGTCTATGGGCACCGGTGGTTGAGGCTAAGTTGATTAAGGATTTAGAGGAGGTAAAGGCGGTTATTGAGGGTAAGGTAAGCATATTAGGTAGGGCTAAGGAATCAGACAAAGAGAAATTGATTGCCTTAGGTAGGTCCTTAGGCATTAAGGCATTAGAACTAAGCAGCACTCCAACCTAATATTTTTAATTAATGAATTCTACTACGCGTTCGTCGCACTTACTTAAGGTCCACGCTCTTAGACGCGGGTTTAACGTCATTAAATACGTTATCTGCGTCTTTACGGTTATCTATGTTAAGCGTCAATCTAATGGCAATGCTTAGATTGCATTCCTTAGTAGCTGAGCCAGTTAATAAGGTATTAGGTGTGTAGATCCTAACTTTACTACTGAATAAGTTCTCAATGACTGAGGTGAGCTCATGGCGTCTGTCGGGGCCGGTGGGACGGGCTCCACCTACGGCTAGCCCTACGAGCTTGGAGCATTGCTCCCACCGCCCTTCTAGAGCAGTTCTCGGAAGCCCGGGGAGGCCGCGAGGGGTCTGGGGCGATCAGTGAACATAAAAATCAATCAACATCGCTCCCAGGCGAGCTGTTAACTTGATTGCCCAGCATCATCTTTATAGATCGTTGATTAAGGTATTAAGTAACCTAACGCTCGTTATTAAGTGAACCTCACGTGGCATGTGTTAATGCCTGCTGTAGTACTTCACGCAGTTTAGTAGGTCTCTCCATAAACAACCTAATCAATTCCTCAATGCCTAAACCACATACCTCAGCCAAGGGATTAAGGAATAATCGGGCAACGAACCTCACAGTTTCAGGCGAGACATATATTCTCATAATTATGTCTTTAAGCTTCCCCGGCTCCTCAAGAAGTAAAGTAACACAGTCGAGGCCTGAATCGCCACGACAATAAAGCTCTAAAATATTGAGTAGCCCCGGAGATGCCCTACTAACGTAGTCCCCTATTTCCCTCTTAATCCTCCCTATATTAGCTGTTGAATCCACGAACAACCCCTAATCTTAAGATATAATATCGGCATCAAAGATGTAAGATGTTTGACTTAGCGCCGAATAGATGCTGGGAACCCACTGCTCTTCAAGGCAGTGATGGGTTGGCAAGAACGAAAGGGAATATAAGTTACTTACATTTCTCATCCGCTGGGCAGTCGGGGCGGCCGGAGTCCCCCCACCTCGGTTAGCACTACTCTCACCACCAAGAAAAATTAAAGAATTTATATTTATAAGCATTTATTCATTCCTGCCATAAAGTGGTGAGGTCTTCTGTTGTAAAGTTGTGAAACGCGTGAGAAACCTAGCGGGTGTGGCGGACCCGCCG
>JAGDWE010000024.1 GCA_023255965.1 Desulfurococcales archaeon
AACCAAAGTAATTCAAGTAGCTAAAGCAACCTAGCTAATGGGCATGGGCGACCACCAACTAATGATCATATTTTGCTTGGTTTAGTTATTAATTTAATAACTAATTTAATATAACTAATTTAATTAGGTGATGTTTTGAGGATAAGCGGCTTTAACATAATTGTGGTTGAAAACGTACCTCCCTATAGAGGTGGGCGTTACTGGATATTCCTTAAGTTAACTACTGATGAGGGAATTGAGGGCATCGGCGAATTAACTTCATTAGCTGCCATTGGCAGGGAGGTATCTAATATTAAATTATTAGAGGATCTATGTAAGCGATACGTAATTAACTCGGATCCGTTCAAGATTGAGGACCTATGGCGTAGGATGTATACATACGACCATGACTATAGGCACCCGGACTTAACATCAATGTCAGCAATCAGCGCTATTGAGATGGCATGTTGGGACATCATAGGTAAGTACTTGAAGCAACCTGTTTATAACTTACTTGGAGGTAAGGTAAATGAGAAAATTAAGGCCTACTCATACATTCCTGAGGGTGAGGGTTGGAGGAAGCTCACACCTGATGAAGCGGCTGATAATGCCTTACAGGTAGTGGGGAATGGATTTAAGGCGTTGAAATTAGATCCATTTCCGCCGATATATCCAAGTCCTAGAGACGTTACGCTAGATGAGATAAACTACGTTAGGAAGCTACTTAAGGCCATTAGGGATGCGGTAGGTGATGATGTGGAGATCTGCATAGGGACTCACGGCCAGTTTACCACGTGGAGCGCTATAAGGGTTGCTAAGGCTTTAGAGGAATTCAATCCCCTATGGTTCGAGGAACCCGTACCACCTGAAAACGTTGATGAAATGGCTAGGGTGGCTAGGCATACGAGGATTCCTATAGCTGCTGGTGAGAGGAAGGTAACTAAATATGAATTCCTAGAATTATTACGTAAGCAAGCAGCACAGATAATACAGATGGATGTAGCTAGGTGCGGAGGCATACTCGAGTCAAAGAAGATCGCATCGATGGCTGAAGCCTTCTACGCATCTATCGCTCCACACATGTACTTTGGGCCAGTGGCTTTAGCTGCAACGATACAGCTCGATGTATGCAGCCCTAACTTACTTATTCAAGAATATAATATAGGTAAATTACATAACATGATATTGAAGAATCCATTCAAAGTTGTGGACGGATACATAATACCTCCTGAGGAGCCAGGATTAGGGATTGAATTAAATGATAACGTCTTAGAGAATTACCTATATAAGCTGATATAGGCGCTTTAAGAGGGTATCAATAATCATTCAAGTTTTAGCTCTTAATCACTACACTCCTCCGGTCGTAGAACCTTAATTGAGGAATGCGAAGTTAATTATAATCATTAAGTAATGAGTTTTCCATCATTAATAAATAATTTTATAAACTAACTAAGATGAAAAGACCTACGGGTGAGTGGTTGACCAGTTACTTAAATAATCATCTAAGGGTAATGCTTATTCACCCCCATCTCCAGTTATTCGGCGGTAGTGAGAGATTAACTAGGTTACTTATATATGAGTTAAGCTCGCTAGGGCATGAAGTAATAGTCGTCAGCAGTGGTAGGGATCCGAGCGAATTCCCAGACCTACCTAACGTTAAGTTCGAGTTAATAAAAAACGTATTTAGTAAGATTCCATCAGACTTAATAATACCCATGAAGACTGAGAGAATAATTAACATCATATATTCCATAGACGAGGTGATTAATAGGCATAGGCCTGACGTATGCTTGATCATGATTCAGGAGCCTATATACGTATTAGCTACTAAGCTATCTGACCCTAGAATGGGGTCAGCACTATATATACACTACCCATTTGAGGAGGAGTTAACAAGTAATAACGTATACGTGTTCTTAAACCTCTATAGATTCCCCCACATTTATGAGAGGTATTATGAGTTAGCCGACCTACATATGACTAACTCTAACTATACTGCCTCAGCACTATATAGGTCATTCGGGATCGAAAGTAACGTAGTATACCCGGCGGTTGACTGGGAGTTCTTCACGCATGAACCAGACTTAAGCGAGGCAAGGGATAACGTCATATTAACTGTTGGTAGGTTCGTTCCGCAAAAGAGGCAGGATCTACTGCTGGACTGGTTTAAGAGGCAGATTAAGCCTGAGGTTCCTGATGCTAAGTTAACTATTATAGGTGTACCTGATATGAGGTTCATGGAGTATTACGATAGGCTTAAGAGATTATCTTCAGAGGTTGAAGGAGTAACCTTCATTGATAGAGCGTTAACCCCTGCTGAGATGATTAAGTTCTATAGGGAGGCTAAGCTATACATTCATCTTAGGATAGGAGAGCATTTCGGCATGGCTCCTGTTGAGGCGATGAGCCAAGGAGCTATACCGATACTTCCCGAGAAATCAGGACTAGCTGAATTAGTTACTAACAGCAGGGACGGATTTACAGCCAGTAACGACTATGAATTCGTCAACTACACAATTAAGGTTCTTAGAATGCCTAAGGAGGACTTAATAAATATGAGGAAGTTTGCCTACAGGAGAGCCTGGTACTTCAACCCAGATAGGTTTGCTAAGGAGGTAATCCACTACCTAAGGATAATATCTAAGTAATGCTGCAGTACTCGATTACGGCGTCCCTATATACCTTAGCACCTAACTCTAATTCATTAATGCTGATTTCCTCGTAATCAGTATGCGATAACTCTGGCTTTCCAGGACCGTAGCTAACTATGTTATTAGTTAAATTAACTAATAAATTCATATCGCTAGTACCTAACTTAATAGATGGGATAGGCCTTAATCCATTCCTAATTATTGATCTAATTAACGCCCTAACTATAGGTGTGTTAACACTTACCTTAACTGGAGGGGTTTCCTCAACCATCTCAGGAACGCATCTACTTGAAGAACTTGAAATGTACTCAATAATTTTCGATCTAATCATAGGTAACCCCTGATCCACGGGTATCCTTATATCTAGTAATGCCTCACACTCCCTAGGGATGACACTAAACGCTTCCCCACCTCTAATATAATTCATACCAATACTAACTTGTAGTGAAGTAGATAATGACTTCATACCCAACCATAGATTAATTAATTCCTCAATAGCTGAGACACCTCTATTTGGGTCTGATGAATGCCCTCCACTACCAACGCACTTTAACCTTAATTTAATACTACCTCTATAGCCTATAACTACCCCATCACATCCTGATGGCTCACCAACGATTATAGCACTAGGTCTAACACCTTTATTAATCATATCATTAATTAATGCCCTAGCTCCTGGGCTTCTACCCTCCTCACCAACTAATGCAGCTACGGTGACCCTACATCCACTTCCTACATGCCTGGAAGCCTCCAATGCACCCACGGTCATAGCTACTAGAGGGCCCTTAGCGTCTACTGCCCCCCTCCCCTTAAATATATTGCCATCGTAACTAACCGGCAATTCTCCTGGAACCGTATCTATGTGCCCTGCAAGCAGTACCCACCTGCTGTTACCCTCGCCACAATCTACTATTGCATTCCCTACCTCATCAACATATACTCTCCCAATTCCGATGCTACCCACGATCTCAACGTACCTTTTAACGGCCTTCTCTTCATAACCCGTAGGGCTGTACGCCTTAAGTAGTTCAAGCATTAATTCTTCTAGTAGTTTCCTCATTTAGACACCTACTGACAGAAGAGACTATTGCATTGACATCATCGTCATTTATTAGGTAGGGCGGTAGGAACCTAACCACGGTTGTACCCGCCTTCAATGTCAATACGCCTTCTCTTTGAAGGCATTGGATGACTGGCTTAGGATCGAACCTCATCTCGATGCCTATCATCAGGCCCGCACCCCGAACCTCCCTAACTACTTTAAAGTCCTTACATAAGTTATTTAGTTCATTAATTAATCTACTACCGACGGCCTTAGCCCTACCAGCTACGTTATCATATAGTATTACCTCAGATGCCGCTCTAACCGCTGCCAGAGCAAGTAGGTTACCACCAAAGGTTGATCCATGATCCCCTTCGCCCAGCTGGTTGCCAATTTCATCCCTTAATAGAGCTATGGATACAGGCACCCCACCACCTATTGCCTTACCTAAGAGCATTATATCGCCGTAGACCCCATACATGTCCGAGGCCCACACATGCCCCGTCCTACCACAACCTGTTTGTATTTCATCAACTATTAATAGAACCCCCCTACTCTCGGTAATCTCCCTAAGAGCCTTCATAAACTCAGGCGTAGCTGGGTTGATTCCCCCCTCACCCTGTATAGGCTCTACAACTACCGCTGCTACATCATCTGTTATCGCTTTATCGAGTGATGATACATCATTATACTTAAGGAACTCAACATCACTTAGTAAGGGCTTAAATGGCTCTCTATACTTGGGATTCCAAGTTAATGACAAGGCCCCAAACGTTCGGCCGTGAAATGAATTAGTAAATGCTATGAATTTAGACCTCTTTCGAACCTTCCGCGCAACCTTTAACGCGAAATCAACAAGCTCAGAACCTGAGTTTAGGAAGTAAGCGTATCCGTACCCCTTGGGAATTATCCTCTCCAACGCAGCTAAGGCCTCATCACGTAGGTAGTTATCGAAGGCCGAAGGTAAGGTGATCAACTTATCTAGTTGATCCTTAATAGCGCTCACTATCCTTGGATTCCTATGTCCTAAGAAGGCGACTCCATGGCCCGTATGGCAATCGAGGTATCTAACTCCATTGGAATCCCATACGTACTGCCCCTCGCCTCTAACTAGTGTTAATCCCCTAGATCCATAGAGGTTTAAATACTTAATTACCATTTTAATGTTTCACCATGTTAACTATATACTCTAAGACTTTATATGCTAGGTCGTAACCGGTTACAGCGACTGTGTTCCTAAATTCGGTGACTGCATTTACCTCGTCTACAACGTATCCCTTCTCCGGGTGTTCAAATACGTCAATACCTAGGAAGACCCCATCAACAGCCCTTGCAGCCCTTAATGCTAAGTCCTCTAGTTCAGGATCTATACGTGCTGGTACTGCCTTACCTCCCCTAGCAGTGTTTGTAATCCAATGATTACTGTATCTGTAAATAGCCACTGGCACTTCATCACCTACTGTAAATACTCTAATATCCCTCCCCGGTTTATTAACGAATTCCTGCAGGTAATATATGCTGTATATCGGGTTATGCATATATGACCTATGCTCAATAACCGTTCTCAAGTCCTCCTCATCATCTACTAAGGCAAGTAGCCTACCCCAGCTACCGTATATGGGCTTAATGACGAATGGGTATCTCAGAAAACTGCCAGCCACTTTATTGACGGCACTAGGGTCGAATGCTACGTAAGTATCCGGTACGGGAATACCATTCTTAACTAATAATGAGGTGGTCCATAGCTTATCCTGACATACCATGATTGTATAAGATTTATTGATTACATTTAGGCCCATGGACTCCATCAATATCGTTGACTCCAACGAATTATAGAAGCTAACTGACCTCTGAAGGGCTACATCTACGTCATTAACACCTAATGTGGCCTTATCACCAACCTTACCGTATATTGATGGAACTTGAAGCAGGGTTATGTCTATATCTAATTTCCTTGCAGCATCTATAAATGACTTCTCCTCCCAACGAAGTATGTCATAAAGAAGTAGTAGTTTTATTCTCCCCAATCCTCTCTAACACCTTCCAACGGCTTTAACTTTATTGATTTACCATCAATTACTACTTCCAATGTGACTCCGCATTCATGCTCTATTAACTCGCCGGGTAATGCATCATCAGGCACGGTTACCTCGCCGCCACATATAGGGCACTTTACTATCATCATCTAACACCATTCTAAGACTCCATAGTGCGGTATTTATAAACATTAGCCCTGAACTATGGATTAAATTAATTGATGGATAATTGACGTAACTCAACCTAATCTAAATTGATGTGTACGAAATTCATACAACACATTACTTGAGTATTAACAAGGAACCTGCATTAGCGGTTACATTAGCTAATGTAGCTAATTAAGCTAAGGCCTACGTAGTTGCAAAACTAGATATTGATGAGGGGGGATCTAGTTAGGCTTAGGACGGAAGGAGCTCTAAGCGCTCCGTAAATAAAGATGTAGTCCCGAATAGATGGGGGAGTCGGTGACCCGCTAACTAAAGGAGTAGGGGGCAAACGGTCGTGGAGTCCCCATTTTCAGGGCTGGGGGAGGTTGATTTATAAAAATATTTTAAACTTATGCATTAATAATAGAATATTTTTTCATTAAAGTTTTTAAGTGTTTAACATAATGTTTACCATGTCTAAATCTATGGTGGTGATGCCAATTAGATAAAGGGAGGTCAAACTGCTTGAGCCTATTGGAATTGTGCATAGCTAGGGTGATGAGCCGGATATGAGGTACTTCATAGCCGTTGATGTTATAAGGTATGATGAGAGATTATTGATTAATGCGTTAAGGGATTTAGGAATTAACGTGGAGTTAATTAAGGTTGATAATGAGGTACTTCCGCTTAACACTAGTAATGCGTTCCGAGACTCAGTAATCCTCATCAGACCTTTATCAGCCTATAACGCTATCTACTCAGCGGTCGCTTTTGAAAGCATGGGAGGCATAGCAATCAATTCGTCTAAGGCTCTCTACATATGTAATGATAAGATACTTACATATTGTTACCTAATTAAGGAAGGTATTAGAATCCCTAAAACCTACCTGGCACTATCATCAACAGCCATTCAGAACAACCTCAATAATCTTAAGTACCCATTAATTGATAAGCCGCCTATAGGTAGCTGGGGTAGATTAGTTAGCTATGTAAGGGATAGATTAGATATGAAGCTAGTTATGGAGCATAGAGATCAACTAAGTTCATCAGTACTTAGGGCGCACATCCTTCAGGAGGTCATAGGCTTTGGACGAGATATTAGGTGCATTGTAGTAGGGGATGAGGTATTGGGGTGTATGATTAGGAAATCATCAAATGCAGATGAATGGCGTAGTAATATAGCTTTAGGCGGTACTGCTGAGAACTACGTACCCAACGATGAGGTAAGGGAATTAGCCATTAAATCAGCTAAATCGGTGGGAGCCGAGATAGCAGGCGTAGATATATTACAGGGGGAGGACTTCTACGTTAATGAAGTTAATGGGGTTCCCGAATTTAAGGGATTCATATATGCTACTGGCATTAAAGTACATGAATATATAGCTAAGTATTTAATAAGCATTTCAAGGAAGTAATTACTTAGGTGGCATTGATGGCTGTTAGGGTTGGCATTATAGGTGCTTCAGGGTATACAGGCGGTGAGTTATTGAGGTTACTGGCTAACCATCCTGAGGTCAAGGTAACGTATGTAACCTCGAGGGAGTACGTAGGTAAGCCTGTGCATTACGTTCACTTCAATTTAAGGGGCTATTATAAGGAATTAAGATTTAGTGAATACAAATTAGATGAAGTACTAAATAAATGTGATGTCGTATTTCTATCACTGCCTCATGGAGTTTCATTAAATTACGTACCTAATTTACTTGAGTCAGGACTTAAGGTAATAGACTTAAGCGCTGACTTCAGGCTTAAGAAGCCTGAATTATATGAATTCTGGTATGGATTTAAGCACCCATATCCGGACCTACTTAGTAAATCCGTTTATGGATTACCAGAAATACATAGAGATGAGCTTAAGGGTGCTAAGCTGGTTGCATCTCCTGGATGTAATTCAACGGCGGTGATTATTTCCTTAATACCTATTGCTAGGTCCAGCATAGCTGATTTAAGTAAGGTAATAGCTGATGTTAAGGTTGGTAGTAGTGAGGGTGGATCTAAGCCTTCAATGGGGTCGCACCATCCTGAGAGGGAGGGAGCTATAAGACCTTATGAGGCGGACGGTCATAGACACGCAGCTGAAGTCGAGCAGGAAATCTCGGCATTAGCTAATAAGGAAATTAAGGTCTCCCTAGTGCCTCATTCAGTAAGCAGTATTAGGGGCGTTCTAGCGTCAACACATATATGGGTTGATGGGGGGTTAGACGACATTGAATTAATGAGGATCTACGTTCAGACGTTCTCTAAGGAGCCGTTTATTAGATTCGTGAGGACCGTCCCCCCAGGATATCCTGATCCTAAGTACGTGGTGGGTAGTAATTATGCTGACGTGAGCTACGCATATGAGAGAAGATTGGGCAGGTTAACCTCATTTACGGCATTAGATAACCTAGTTAAAGGCGCTGCTGGCCAGGCTGTACAAGCTTTTAACATCGTTATGGGATTTGATGAGACACTAGGTCTGAAGTATCCTCCATTAAAGCCTTAAGTGCGGTGGACTTTATGTACGTAATTAAGGTAGGTGGAAAAGTTATAGATAAGAACCTGCCTGGCGTTATTGAGAGCGTAAGCAAGGAGGCGAAGAACGGCCCGCTAATATTCATCCACGGAGGAGGCAATGTAGTAACTGAGTACTGCAAGAGGATCGGCATTGAACCTAGGTTCGTGGTGTCCCCTGAGGGGATTAGGAGTAGATACACCGATAGAGATGAGCTTGAAGTATACGTCATGGTCATGGCGGGTAAGATCAATAAGGAAATAGTTTCAGGCCTAGTGCTTAGGGGGGTTAAGTCCGTTGGTATCTCAGGTGCTGACGGACCGACGTTAATAGCTGAGAGGAAGAAGAGGATTATAGTGGTTGATGAGAGGGGGAGGAAGAGAGCTATTGATGGAGGGTTTACTGGCAGGATCGTGAGTGTTGATACTAGGTTGATCGATTCGTTACTAGGTAGCGGGTACACCATAGTCATGGCACCTATAGCGATAGACGGTGAAGGAAACATGCTTAACGTTGATGCAGATCAAGTGGCTTTTAAAGTGGCTTCGTCCCTTAAGGCAGATAAGTTAGTAATATTAACTGATGTCCCTGGAGTGATGATTAATAATGAAGTCATTAGAACTATAAATGCCAGCGAAGTCGGTGAGATAGTCCCTAAGGTTGGTGCTGGGATGAATAGGAAGTTATTGGAAGCATCTAATGCATTAATGAGTGGGGTTAAGGAAGTAGTGATAGCTTCAGGCCTTACTGAAGATCCTGTAAGAGATGCCTTAAACGGTAAGGGCACGGTGTTAAGGCCTTGAGCAAGGGCGGTCCAGTAATACTCGATGAACTGGATCTTAAGATATTAAGTATGCTGAGATCTAATGCTAGGATACCATATACCGAGATGGCTAGGGAGTTAAAGTTAAGTGAGTCAGCAATACGTAAGAGAATCAACAGGCTAATTAAGTTGGGGGTCATAAGGAGATTTACAATTGATTATAGCATCTCTAATGAGGTTAGGGCTGTGGTACTTGTTAAGACGCAGCCACCACTACCCGTGCCTGAGGTATCTAAGAATTTAATGAATCTAACATGTACTGATAGAGTATATGAGGTGACCGGAGAGTACGATATCATCGTAATTGCAATAGCTACAGACATACCAAGTTTAAATAAATGCATAGATGAGATTAGATCAACTAAGGGCGTTGCATCCACTAATTCAATAGTTGTCCTAAGGTCATGGCCTTGAATAACATTCATCTGCAGCTTAGCTGGGTTCGCGGATTATAATAACAGCTTAATGTCTTATATGATCGGTTTACATAATTATGATATATTTTAAAAGCATCTAACAGCGTAACATTTATTAGCATTTTTTGCATGAATATGTATATCGGTGATGCAGATACCGAAGGTAGCTGTTATTATGGGAAGTAAGACTGACTGGGAGTACATGAAGGAGTGCGTCGAATTACTAAGGCAGTTTAATGTCGAGGTCGATGTTAAGGTGGTTTCAGCGCATCGAACACCGGAGTTCACGTTCGAATATGCTAGAAAAGCTGCTGAAGAGGGTGTTGAAGTCATTATTGCTGGTGCTGGTGGTGCTGCCCACCTCCCTGGTATGGTTGCCTCCTTAACACACCTACCTGTAATCGGGGTTCCCATACCGTCTAAATATCTTAATGGTCTAGATTCATTACTATCTATTGTTCAAATGCCTTACGGAACGCCAGTAGCTACCGTAGCCATAGGTAATTCTAGGAATGCTGCACTACTTGCTTTAAGGATCTTAGGTATTAAGTACCCTGAAATCGCGAAGAGGCTAATAGAATTTGTGGATAGGATGAGGAATGAAGTCCTCTCTACAAGACTCGAGCAATCTTAAAATAGGTATCCTAGGCGGCGGACAACTTGGTTGGATGATGGTTTTAGAGGGCATTAAGTACCCATTGACGTTTTTACGTAATGGATCGTGGAGATTCACCTGCATGTAGGATGGCTGATAAGTGCTCTAGCGTAGATAGCTATAAGGAGGTGATCGATGAAGTCGATATAATTACCTACGAATTTGAGCATGTATTTGAGGATGCGTCAAGATATGCTGAGGATAAGGGGAAGCTCATACCGGGACTTAAGGCAGTGGAGTTAAAGCGTGAGAGGTGGAGGGAAAAGAAGTTCTTCAAGGACAGTATGATACCTACCCCTAGGTTCTACATCACTGAGGACCGCGGTGAAGTCCTCAACTTAATCCGCAACGAATTCAATTGCTCAGCCGTTGTAAAGCTGTCTAAGGGAGGATATAATGGGAAGGGATAGTACCTCATCAGATGCGAGAGGGATCTAAGTACATTATAGGAAGCAATTAATAAAGTAGAAGGCGTTTTTCATCGTGGAGGAGTACATCGAATTCGATTATGAGGCATCAGTAATTTCAGCAAGGGATTGTAAAGGGAATGTTCAGTACTATCCACCAACCCATAACAGAAATGAAGGAGGAATCCTCATATATAACTATGGTCCCTTAGCAAATTTCGTTGCCTCACAGAAGATGTTGAGGTAGCGTCTGAGATAGCAAGTAAGCTTAAATATGTGGGTGTCATGGCTGTCGAATTCTTCGTTAAGGACGGTAATATATTGGTAAATGAGATCGCTCCAAGAGTACATAATACAGGTCATTACACATTAGATGCATCCAACGTAAGCCAGTTCGAGCAACATATTAGAGCGATTATAGGGCTTGAATCAGCTGAACCAAGGCTAATAGCCTGTGGAGGGATGGTCAACATCATAGGGCTTCCACTAGATAAAGTACCATTAAGTGTATTAAGATATGGGAAGCTATACTGATATGGCAAGAACGAGGTGGGGGAAGAGAAGGAAGATGGGTCATATAAATGTTATTGGAACGAGTATCAACGAGGTTAAACATAGAATCGATGCTTTAGTAAGCCATTTATATCCAGAGGGCTTAAACGCGTATTTGTATTAAATAATTTCGGCGTACTTAATGCGACACGGCTCTACGCTATGGCTGATGAGTTGGTCCCTGATGGATTGCTAGAGCCAGGCGAGTTAGTGCTCCTAGTATTTAACGCCAGCGATCCAAAGGGATTTAAGACAACTACCCACAGTAGGATGATCGTTGAGATTAAGCTGCCTCAAGGCGCTACAGTAACTGTTGAGAGGACCGTACCACCTAAGCTGGATAGCAGCTACGTAGACCTAAACATCGGGTAGTAAGGCTTAGAACACCTAAGGAAACCAATGGTAGGTGATTAAATGGGAAACGTTTTAGTTTAATTATAGTTTACATTGAGCATTTAGTTAGTAAATCACTTAAGTTCTTGTTCCATCGTCCTTATCCCCTTTAATGTTTAGTCTCTACATTTGTTAGTGTTATTCTTATCATTGAGAAAACTAAAGAATACGCATATAAACAATAACCCAGCCTTAGAAAGGCAAGGCTTTCAGTTATAAGCAGGACGTGTTTTCTGAGCTAATATCATAATCAAGCGTTCAGGTTCTAGATCTTTCTATAATGAGGCGCCTTTACCGCAAACCACGTCCCAGTTAGGGAATTTAAGATATCAATTGAGAAAGCAATGCATTTTAAAGCGTTGGCTGAGGATCTTAAGAGAAAAACACTTATCAACTAGATATAATGCATGGCTAAGGAGAAAGAGGATTTTAGAGGGTGAGAAGCTTCCACAGGAGGACTAGGAACGTATTAGAGGGCTGGGCTAGGAAGGTCTCTAAGGAAATCGCTGAGCTAGCTAGGGCAAATGAGTACGCTATTGCTAAGGAGGGTCTAAGCAACCTCATCAAGGCCCTCAGGAAGCTGCCGAAGAACCATAGAACGGCCTTAATAATGCTCGGGTATAGGAGAATCATCTGCTGGATCAACTAGCAGGGGCAACGGGCTGGTCTTGGACAGGGACTTCGTGGGAGCAGTGAACATTGGGTTAAGGTGCTTGTCCTCAGGTGGGGGCCTGCGGCGTTGGGCCCTACGAGCCCGTGGAGTGCAGGTGAAGCTAGTGATCCCACACCAGGGGCCAACCCCGCTCACGGGGTTAAAAGTAATTAAAAATTAGAAGTGCCGTGAGCGTGGAAGCGTTCCTAATTCCTGAATTAAATAAACTCCTAATCTAAATTCAGTAATGGGAATATGGTGCTTGAGGGTAGGTTAACTATTAGAGTAGTTATTACCCTAATGTGTGGTAACGTACCGGAATTCATATCGGATGTAGTTTCGTTATATGATGAGGACGCTCGGTTACTTAATTACGATAAGTTTACTGAGTTAACCGCTTCGTTGAGGATTGGCAGTGTCGTTTTAGGAGTATTTGGTGGTTCAGGGGGTTTGGTAAGGGTCGAATTAACTATGGACGGCTGCACTCCGTTATCTAATTACGGTGATTTAATCGCCGTATATAGGAAGCTAATGATGAGCAAGTTTATTAGTAATTCAAGTATTAAGCAATTGGAGGTTACATGTACTTATGAGGCTTATGTACCATTAACTACCAAGCTTAAGTATGGCCCTAAGTACGTATGTAAGGTTCTAAGTAATTACGGCATATTGGTGAGTGAGGTTAATTCCGATGTTATTGATGGGATGGAGCTAGTAGGTGTTTCAGGCACGTACGTCATAGGTGGCTTAGGGGTTCTGAAGTTAACTTACGTGGCTCTACTGAGGAATTACGCAGTTAGGTCTTCATTAAGTATTAGTAGGAGGTTGATGGTTGATGAATTTAATGAACAATTAATTAAAAGGCTATCAACTGAGCTCTACGTGCTTGCTCAATCAATTAACGAGGAATTATACTTGAAGGGGCTGCCTAGATAGGTTAGGATGATTATTAAATTAGTCCATAACGGTATCACTTTAACTACACGTGTTCCCTTCTGCTGATTAACTATCGCAATACTTTTACTTTCAGTTCCTTACCTAATCACGTAGTATTTTAGTCCTAGCCATCCATATAACTGCCGTGAGAACTAATGTAGCGATAGCCGATAGCAGCATACTAAGTGCCTCCTTTGAAATAGATGCGATTATGACTTCCCGTATGCATACTATTAACCCTACCTCAGCTAGCCATATAATCCTCCCTTTAGGGTCAGCCCTTAACGCTAAAATGAACCTAATTAATTCAGCCATTATTATCAACATGAATACGTCGTTAAGAACTATATCAGTTAACTGTACATAGGTCACGTTTAAGTCGATAAATAAAACAACATCTCGAAGTAGTATGTAGCAGGATAGCACTGAGAGTAAGATTAGGAAAACTAATGCAAATACTTCTATAAATAAAACTACCCTAGAGCTTGCTGAGGTTATTAATGACTCTGTATCTGAACATCTGTCATCTGAAGTATTTAAATCCACTCACCCGTACCCGCTAAACTTTGAATACATACCATTTAAGCTTAACTAACTTACAATTGGAGATCCCTCCTTCAAGGCTGGGATGAAGGCCTGTAAGCCCTCGAGCCCCTACTCCCCCCGTAGTTGAGGTAGTGTCTGAGGCCTTCAGGGACTACCTCAGACGCCGTATGTATGCGGCTTAAACCCTAGCCCCCGGAGGTGTGGCAATATCATAACCCAACTTCCAAGGGGCGGAGTAATGGGCCGGTCTAGGGGCTAAGCCGTGGGAGCTCCTGAATGTAGCCCAAACCATCAATCCCTTCAGGTAGGAGGAGGTTAGTTTAAATAAATTTGCTTGATGAGCGAATTAACGCTATTCATAACATATAATCCCACAATTTATGGTGGAGCTGACGGCTCCCCGCCTTTCAAGACGAGGCTTCATATTGCCTTAACGTAAGTTAGTTTTAATTATTTATCTCTAATGAGGGTAAATTTATTAATTACATATGAAGAGAGCTTAGTGGAGTGAATATAATTGAAGTTACTAACGCATGTCACCACGTCATTAAGTATCACCTTAATGATATTGTATATATTATCGTTATTTAATGACATCTACATAGTGAATGCTGTCTTCATCACCTCCCTAGTAACTAACTACTTAATAGACGCCTTAGGGCATAGAAATAAGCGTAGGACGGCATTAACTCATGAAGTGTTTAATAATTTGATTATATCTATGATTACTTCATTAATTGTATGGATTACATTGTTCAGTAAATACCGCCTAATAATAGCTGTAATAAATTCCTTAGCTATATCATCAATGCACCTGCTTATGGATTTGCTTACTGGGTACATATACGTTAGGAGATTAAATGATGTATATAGGATTAAGTTGAGCTTAAGGCGCTACGACGACTTCCTATTAAACACTATTGCCATGTGCATCTCAGAGTTAATCATATTTTTAACTATGCTTACTATCTTTATTAGGTAGGTGTCTGTGACTGAATTAATATATCAACTTGATAGTTATATTAGGGAATTTAACGCTAAGGTAGTTAAGGTCCTAGAAAACGGGATTATCCTTAATCAAACAGCTTTCCACCCAAGAAGTGGTGGCGTAGCTAACGACCTAGGATATATAATTAAGGATGGTAAGAGATATGATGTCATCGATGTGGTCTTTAATAATGATGAAGTCCTCCACGTTATTAAAGGAGGCGTCATTGATTTAAGCGCAGGTCATGAAGTTATAGGCGTCATTGACTGGAATCGAAGGTATAGGCTAATGAGGTTGCATACTGCTGCCCATATAATCTCAGCAATATTTTACAGGGATTATAACGCGTTAATCACTGGAGGTAATATAACTCCTGAGTACGCCTATGACGACTACAGCTTGGAAGTCTTCGACAAGAATATATTTGAAGACGTAGTACGTAAGGCTAATGAAGTAATTAAGTTAGGAGTAGAGGTTAAGATATACTGGTTAAGTAGAGAGGAAGCTTTCAAGATACCAGGGATTGTTAAGTTAGCTAATAAGATGCCACCTAATATAGAGAAGTTAAGGATAGTTGAAATCCCAGGAATTGATGTACAAGCTGATGGAGGACCTCATGTGAGGAACGTCTCTGAAATAGGTGAGATAGTATTCATAAAGGCTGAAAATAAGGGTAGGATGAGGAAGAGGCTATACTACACAGTTAGGCCCTAATCGATGAGGAGATCAAGCAAATTAATCATAGTTTTGCTGTTTATAATTACTTCATTCGTAGCTGGGACATTAATAGGCTATCTAGGTACACATAGAGTAGGTTACTACATATCAAATCAGACTAATGTACATAACCTAATTAGATTAATCGCGGAGAACGTATCATCAATTAGGGGTCTTAAGTTTTCAACCCCGCCTGAAGCGGTGTTAATCGATTCCTCCACAGCCCTCAGTACCTGGGGTGATGAAGTACCTAAGGATGCCCTCATACTTAACGACGTATTCAAGATGACCTTGCTTTCCGACCTAAGCTACGACGTAACTGAATCCTTTAGAAAGTTAATCGGCCTATGGCTAGCGGCCTCATCAGGCAATACCATATACGTAGTCCACGATTTACTTAACGTTAATGACCCTCTAACATATAGGGTTTTAGCGCATGAATTAACGCACGTACTTCAAAACCAGCACTTTAAACTACCCACTCCCCGGACGCTAGATGAAGCGTTAGCCATTAAATCATTAGTTGAAGGCGATGCGGATCTAACTGCCGATATTTACGTTGGATTACTTAACCTGAGCAACCTAAGTAAGGTCACTAAAATACAGCCTGAAGACCCCTATATAGCTATTCAACTGGCTCCATACGTGTTTGGTGAGGAATTCGTTAGGTACCTCTACGATATTGGTGGATGGGGATTAGTTAATAACGCGTATGTCGTAGTACCTAAATCCATGAAGTACATTATGTTCCCTGAGAAGTACATTATTAATGAACCCATAGAGACGATAGACTTGCCTAGGCCTATGGAATGCGATATACTATATGAGGGGGCTTTAGGGCCGGCGTACATTTACGTATTGATTAGCAGGTACCTTAACGAGTCATTAGCCCTTAAATTAAGCAGCGATTGGCTGGGGGATAAGGTAATTTACTATGTCTGCAACGAATCTAAAGAGCTTATGTGGATCATTAAGTTGGCTTCGAACGAGGGCGCCGCTGATCTCTACAATCTATTAAATGAGATAGCGGTGACTATGGGGGGAAGGAGGTATGATGACTACCTGCATATAGATGGGCCTGGCAACCTACTTAAGGTTAGCATACAAGTTGAGAGGAATCTAATTAAACTACATAGCAAGCTACTATCAAATCCTAAGTAGGAATAGTATGAGTAGGAATGTGGACATAGATAGTGCCCCTAGAAGGCCTTGAGGTAATGTATATATTTCATCGATGACTACCACAGTGTGATTCATTAAGTTATATAAGGCATTTAAAACCCCTAATACAGCCGCTGAGGAAAGCACGCTATTAAACCTCAATTTAATCTTAGATAATATCATGCTAAGCAGTACCGAAGTCATAATAATCATTAACACGCCCATAAGATCCCTGTGGTTTGGGTAATAATGTCCATATAATAGTACCAACGGCGCATACCATAAGCCCCACATAATGCCTATTAAAACATCAGCCGCTAATGATTTCCTCAATAACGTCCTCAGCTCGGTTAGGAGCAGGCCTCTCCACCCGATTTCCTGGCCAACCATCACTAAGGCTATGATGGTGGAACCGACAAACAGCGTGCTTAGTAGTGACATCATGAGCACGAATTCCTCGCTTCCTTCAGGCAGATTGCTGCCATACTCTCTGTAAAGCTGTATCATAGGGTTAACAACCACTATGCCGGCTATTAATGCATAAATGATTCCTAGTCCGTAAATAGCGTATGGTATGAGGCCGCTTAGTAATAGGTACCTAAACCTACACATCCTCATACCGTAGTCCTTAAGTGCCACCCTTACGCCGCTACCAAATATGCTGGCCGTGATCGCTACTGAGATTAATGGAATATAATTACGTACGATTAGGAGGATCTGCGGTACGTTACGGGGGAGGTAATTAAGGGCGTAATTGAGCAATAATGAGTCGTAAGGCATGGTAATTAAGTAGGTGATGATTATGAATATCAGCGCTTTAGAAGCATTCTCTCTACCAACGATTATTGACACCTTATTAAGACTTATTAAGTGCTTATTAAGTCTTAATGGGTGTTAATCCATTGATTAATAGGTTGAGGGAAGCGTTTTCGAGGCAGGAGTTAATGGAGCACGTCAGCGAGCTATCAATGATGCATAGAATTCAAGGGAGTGATGGTATTGAGGAGGCTGCTGACTACATATACGAGGCCTTAGCTGATTTAAGCTCATTTAACGTGGAAGTACGCGATTACTCGTACCTAGCTAGCTATGGGAATCTTGAGCCGCTAATTGGTTGGTGGGTTAAGGACGCTGAATTAAGGATGTTAAAGCCCCATGAGAGATTGCTTCACTCATTTAATGATTCAAGGACTTTAGTAGTTGCCCATAGCCCCGGAGGCGATGTAAGAGCCGAGTTGCTTTACGTTGGTCCAGGCGATAGATCTAAGTACTATAGGGGGGTCGATGTAAGCGGCAAAGCAGTACTAGCTAGTGGTAATGCCTACTTAGCGTATCGTGAGGCATGTATGCGGGGCGCATCAGCTATACTGCTCTTCAAGAACGATATCCCTGAGGACGCAGTCCCTTACATAGGGTTATTCCTAACGCCTAATGATATGGAGTGGGCTAAGGCCGTCGCATTAAGTATTTCTAGGAAAACCGCTAATGAGTTGATACGTCATGTTAAGAACGGGGATAAGGTGATTATAAGTGCTTACGTGGAGGCCGGGTTCAGGGATAATCCAAGAGCTAAGGTAGTGACAGCTAGGTTAGGCGATGCCTTAAATGAAGTACATCTATTTGCTCATTACTGCCATCCTGGAGGCACAGTAAATGATAACGTAAGCGGTGCTGCAACGTTAATTGAAGTTGCTAAAGCGCTTGATAGGGCTTTAAGGAAGTCATTAATCCCGCCGCTTAAGGACTATAGTATGGTCTTATTATGGTTCCCAGAGTACTACGGATCTCAAGCATATCTAGGATCTAGGGACGTAAGTAATGTGGTCTTCGGAATCAACCTAGATATGATTGGTGAGGATCAAGGCATTACGGGCTCTGTAATTAATTTCGTAAGACCGCCTCCAAGCCTATTTCATCCACTTGAGTCAGTAGTTTATTACGGGCTAAGGGATGCATTATCACGTACAGTCTCATTTTCATCCCCTAAGAGATTAGTTAGCTATAAATTCGATGTAGTTCCCTATGAGGTAGGTAGCGACCACGATGTGTATATACATTTTGGGGTACCATCAGTAATGATTAACCAATGGCCAGATAACTACTACCATACTGATTTAGATACCATAGATAAGTTCGATCCATCACTAGCTATGCATATAGGATTAGCTGTTGCGTCATCAGTGTACTCGGCACTAATTGATGGAGTTGATGAGCATCTGCTTTCAAGCTACGTGTTTGAGTATCTAGGTCATGAGACCTCATGGATAGATAGAGATATCAGGGAATTTAGATTTAAATATTTATGCAAAGCTTTAAGCACGAACATCGTTAAATACTGCGGTATGCAACTTAACAGGTTATTACAATGCGGTGAGGTGGATATTCGTGGCGGTGAAGGACCTAAGTACGCTTATAGAGGACCGTTAGGGGTTATTATGTTGAGGAATTTAATTAGGGTATTAGATGATGCCGACTTAGATGAATTAGATAAATTGATTAAGGAGGGCTTTATGAGGACCGTCATTCAGAGCTTGATACCATTATTACTAAGGGAGCCAAAGACGTTAAATGAATTAAAGAATTACCTAGCGGGCGAATTAGGCGTTAATTTAAGTGAGGACGTTCTTAAGAAGTCTTTAGATATATTGATTAAGGCCGGATTTCTTATTCAATTATAGACTCTTAAAAACTATTTAGTTATCATAACTACCTAATGATTCCTCACCGCAGCAGCTCAACACACTAATTGCTAGTATTATCAGTAATCCATAGTATGGATTTAGTAACAGCTCTCCAGAGGGACGTCACTTGTAGGTGGTTCCTTTATAAGTTTATCTAAATAACTGAATTAGTTAGACTAAGCAATAAATCCTTAGTACTGCTTAGGATTAAGCCTAAGGTATTAACTGTAACTATAAAACTACATAACTTAATTTATTTCAGAAAAGTATATCTAATGGTATTACCTAAAACCAAAGGGGAATGCAATTTGGTTAGCAGCTCAGATATGCGCTCAAAGATCATTACCTTACGTATTCCTAAGGAATTAGATGATGTTATTAGCAATGTATATAGGGAGCTAGGTTATATGTCTAAGAGCGATTTCATTAGGGATGCCATTTATGATTATATAGAATATCTTACGAGTAAATTAGATATAGGTACTGATAGGGAGGAGGCCCTTTACTTATCAGAAGAAGATTATTTTAAATGTATTAAGGTAATCATGGTTTGATCCGATAGAGTTGTAGATTAACTTTTTTAGTAGTTATTGAGTATTAAACCGGGGCTTTAATGGCTGGCTACGTACTCAAATGTAGGAAGTGTGGCAGAGAGTACGGCGGTGATTACAGATTATTTAGGTGTCTATGTGGTGGGGTATTAGAAGTCGTACTTGATTTAAGTGGTTTTAGGGGGCTAACTCATGAGGGTAATTTAGGGGTTTTTAGATATTCTCCATTACTTCCATCTATATCTAGGCAAATTACATTAGGCGAGGGCCTTACCCCTACTCTAAGGTTAAGTTCAGGGGGAGTAGAGATCCTTTTTAAGTTGGAGTACTTAAACCCTACTGGTAGCTTTAAGGATAGAGGATCTGCATTATCTATTTCAAAGGCTTTGGAATTAGGCGTTAGTGAGGTCTTAGAGGACTCCTCAGGTAATACAGGAATATCCATTGCGGCTTATGCTGGACGCGCTGGGGTTAAAGCAAGCGTTTATGTCCCTAGCGATATACCCTTAGGTAAGTACTTACTGATAAGGGCCTTCGGCGCTAATGTGATTAAGGCTGGAAGCAGGGATGACGCGTCGAGGAGGGTACTAGACGACTTAACGGAGAGTAAGTACTATATAGGGCATACGTGGAACCCTTACTTCATAGAAGGAACTAAGACTATAGCGTTCGAGGTCTACGAATTCCTTGGAGAGGTTGATTATGTGATTCTTCCAGTAGCGAGTGGTACATTACTACTAGGCCTATGGAAGGGATTTAATGAATTACTCAGCTTAGGGCTTATTAACGAGGTACCTAAGTTAATAGCTGTTCAAGCATGTGGTTATGACTCATTAAGTAAGTACCTAAGCGATGTGGTGAGGACCGAATGTAGCGAATCTACTTCATTAGCCGACGCTATAAGGCTTACGAACGCGCCTAGGCTTCCATATATGGCTGAAGCGATAAGTAGGAGTGGAGGTCGCCTAGTGGTTATTAATGATCACCATATAATTAGTGCTGTTAAGGAATTATTTAGCCTCGGTTTCGCTGTGGAGCCGACTAGTGCTGCTGCATATGCGGCATTTAAGTTGATTAAGGGGGAGTTAAGCGGTAAGGTATTAATACCGTTAACAGGTAGCGGATTAAAGTACGTAGGGGGTTATGATTCACCACTTTATAAGGTGTTCATGGGTGAGTCTTAGGGATTTAATTGGAAGAGCGTTTAATTTGGATAGAATAGCTATCTCTAAATTAATAACGATGATTGAGGATAGTCCTGAGAGTGCAGAATTCATTAAGGAGCTGTGGGGTGGTGAAGTTAAATCCCATGTGGTCGGAATTACCGGGTCTCCCGGGGTCGGTAAATCAACCCTTATATCGGCATTAGTTGACGAATTAACTCAGAATAATTGTTTAGTAGCAATACTTGCATTAGATCCCGCATCGCCTATTTCTAGAGGGTCTCTACTCGGGGATAGAGTTAGGATGCATGATATTAGGAATATGGATAGAGTGTTCATAAGGAGTATGAGTGTCTTACCAGGCGAGTCTATGCCGCTTAAGGCGGTACTAGCTATCGAGCTATTTAATGCTATTGGATTTAACTACGTAATTATAGAGACTCCAGGCGTTGGCCAGATAAACGTTGAGGTTTCAAATGTAGCCGACACTACGGTGCTCGTATTGATGCCGGGCTCAGGCGATGAGATACAGGCACTTAAAGCAGGAATAATGGAGGTATGCGACATATATGTGATTAATAAATCGGATATGCCTGGAGCTGACATAGCATTCAATCAACTATTATTCGCGTTAGGTGATGAATTAAGGGATGGCTGGGTACCCAGGATAGTGAAGACGTCGGCACTAACTAAGGCCGGCATTAACGAATTAATTAAGGCGCTAGAAGACCACCGTGATTACTTAGTACATAGTGGAAAGTATAAGTCTAAGACGGCATTAAGGAGGGCCTTAGAACTGGAGCTAGCAATTAAGTACAAGGTATTAAGTATAATCAAGGAATCTATGGAGAGCGTCGAGCCTGTGAAGGAAATATATAAGGAAGTCGTGGAAGGACATTTAAATCCGATTACGGCAGCAGATAAGGTAATAAAGTTACTTATGAGGTAGTTAAAGATTTTAAGCCAATGATGTAATAACTTCACCAGGGGCCGTAGTTTAGCTTGGTAGAATGCGGGGTTCGGGTCCCCGTGGTCCGGGGTTCAAATCCCCGCGGCCCCATTGATAAACATGTATCCGTTCACCAATACGTTCACCATCATCTCCGAATGATAGTATCATTAGATCCCTGTAGTATTAGGCATTTCCATCCTGAATTCTACTATGCACCACGAATGCGATATGCCCTCCGATCCTCACCTCTTCCTGGGCGGTGAGGGCTCCCCACCATCAAATACGTTACCGCCTTAAGAAGGTAGGGTTTCGGCCGTAATGAACTTTAAACGTTTTGAATTATGCCCCTAGGAGGTCATGTGATAGGTTTTAACTCTACACCGAGCCTACGGGCAGCCTCATAGGCATTAGGGTCTACGAAGCCACCTATTATCGCGAGCTTTGGTTTAATACCTGTAACCTCTTCATAAAGCTTACCTATCCTACTTAACTCAGCTATATCCCCCTTAGAAACTCTTGACTTCAGCTCGATGAGAATATGTACGCCGTCCTTTATAACTACATCAACTTCGATCACCGACGGATAGCCGTAGACAGACCCCTTAACGTCACTATAAATCCACCTCTCAACCTTCGCCACTCCAAAGACGTCTTCAAGAACGTACTTCATGGCCCCCCTAAACCCCTCCTCAGATACGACTCCAAACCTATGGGCAATGACTATTACAGTTCTATTTAAGACCTCCATCCTCTCCTCAAGCTTAGCAAGCCTCTCCTCTAACGCGATCATCCTCTCCTCAAGCTTCTGCTGCCTCTCAGCTAGCTCCAGAAATCTTTTCTCCAGCTCTGCAAACCTTTCCTCAAGCTTAGTAAACCTCTCCTCGATCCTGGTAATTCTATCAAGTACTTCCTTAAACCCAAGTAAGCCCATTAGCGCGTAGCGAAGCTCCCTATCCTCCTCTAGAGTCCTCAGTAAACGATTCCTCTCCTCCTTAGATAAGACGTCAGTCAATAAGTTAGTTCCCCCATGTATTACAAATCCATAGTGGCTTAATAACCTTAATTTTTAATATAGATTATTGTTGTGGCTGAAACCCTACCTTCTTAAGGCGGTAACGTATTTGATGGTGGGGAGCCCTCACCGC
>JAGDWE010000044.1 GCA_023255965.1 Desulfurococcales archaeon
ATACTGCCGGGTAGCCCAACGACTTCATGGTAGGTATGGTAATTATGCCTGTACCATAGACGTTAGCTACAGCTGAACCACTTATAGTTCCAAATAGTGATGATGCTACGACAGCCATCTTAGCGGGTCCGCCAATCATCCTACCAACTAATGCCTTAGCTAAGTCGATGAAGAACTTGCCTATACCTACCTCTGAGAAAAACGCACCTAAAATCGTGAAAGCAATTACGTATGTGGACATGACCTGTAGCGGTGTCGTGAACGTGCCATACGATGTTAGATAATTGAGTTCTACTATCCTATCAAACCGCATTCCCTTGTGCCTGAACGGGTCAGGTATTAAAGGCCCTAAGTAGAGATAGGCGAGGAAGAATAAGACAAGCAACATTATTACTGTACCGCCGGCCCTTCTCGTGGCCTCGATAGCTGTCGCCATGAAGATCACTCCAAGAATTAGTTGCTCTATAGTTACGGGGGTTGAAAACCACATCCTCTCATATATCCATTGAGGGTTGAAGTAAAGAACTACAGGAGGGATGGCCGACACGATAGCTAGTATATAGTCATACCATGGAATCCTATCGACATCGCTCTTCCTCGACGAATATGTTATGAACGTTAATGGGAGAACGAAGGCCATATTGATGACCATGTGCAACATGACGTCATACGCGGTAAACATTAATGCATACACATTATATATAGCCATAATGCATGTAACTGTAGTTACAGCTATCTTAGCGCCCTTACTTAATGCTCTCCTGGGCATAAGAACACCACCAAATTGTTCTCGAGAAAAATAATACCAAAGAATATAAGCTTTTACTAAATCATTCACAATTCTCTACATCATTATTGATTATAAGTTTCGATGCGATTTTAATTTTACGAATTAAGATGATGAAATTTACGTAAGATTATGTAATGAAAATCACTCATATTCTATCGTGGCAGGCGGCTTGGGCGTTATATCGTAACCTACAGCCCTAACTCCACTTATTTTAATTAACTCCCTACTTAATTCTATTAATTCATTATAACTAGGTCTGTATATATCAGCAGTCATGAAGTCTTCGGTTACTACTGCCCGGATGGATATGAAGTACTTCCCATATCCGCGGTCATTAAGTAGAAGTATGACGTGAGATACTTCTACATCTTCGAAGTACTTATAAGCAGTAGTTAGATCTAAGTTCCCGGGATTCTCAATGAGCGCTATGGGTCGGTAGACGCGTCTATCACCCCTTACTCCGGTAGCTTTTGTTGAGAATATCTTATAATTTATGCATATATCACTACATACCCTACCCTCCCCAACTACGTCGTATTCCCACACTGCAGGGAAGTACTGACTTATGCCACGACCGCTTAAGTATCCTTCAACTACTTCAGTCGCCCTTCGAACTACCTCAAGTTTCTCAAGGCTGAACGCCCCTACAGCCCTAACTAATAGGCCAGGGCCTGGAAAGGGCTGTCTATAAACTATCTCATCAGGTATGCCTAGATGCTTAGCTACGAGCCTTACTTGATCCTTATATAATTCCCTTAAAGGCTCTATAACCTTAAATCCATACCTACTCAATAATTCGTCTGTTAATACGTTATGCTGGGTCTTAATGCCTCCTAAGGTCTCTATCCAATCAGGAGCTATAGTGCCTTGAACTACGTACTCACAGCCATACTTCATAGCGAGGTCTTTAATTACCTCATAGAATACCTCCCTAAATACCTTTCTCTTAACCTCAGCATCTGATAGGCCCTGAAGCCTACTATAAAATCTAGATGAATAATCTACCAATTGAATTGGTATTAAGCTGCTTAATAGCTCCTTAACTTTAGCTCCCTCATTTAACCTCATAAATCCTGTATCAATGAATACCGGCTTCACCCTATCGCCTAGTGCCTTATAAGTTATCACAGCTGCGGTTGTGCTATCAACACCACCACTTACTGCAGCCAATATGTTACCGACCCCACCATACTTACTCCTCAATTCCCTTATCATGCCCTCAAAGAATTCCCTAGGCTGAAACATCCTTACCTACCTCCTACATAAGTCTATGAAATTCTTAAATATTAATCTTCCCTTATCTGTATGGGTTACCTCTGGGTGGAATTGTAAGGTATACAACGGCTTTCTAACGTGTGCCAATGCCTGAACCCGTACTTTATCACTATGAGCTAATACTTTAAAGCCTCTTGGTTCCTTAACAACAGCCTTATTATGGCTTTCCCAGACATTAATTTCACGGCCCACACCTCTTAAAATGTCATCCTCATCATCGACGTATATCCTTGTAATTCCGAATTCCCTTCCATCCCCTATGATCCCACCGAAAACGTAGGATACTATCTGATGACCTAGGCATATGCCTAACAGCGGCTTAGTTGAGCTTAGTACGTAGTCAACTACATGGCCTAAATTACTTAAGTCCTCAGGTATGTTTTGAGGTCCTCCACCAAGTATTAAGCCATCATATAAGTTAAGGACTTCGCTTGCATTAAATGTTTGTTCGAACAATCTAGCATCAACCCCTAGTTCGCGGACCCTTCGATAAATCAGGTGATTGTATTGCCCTGAGAAACTAACTATTCCAATTAACATGAATGACTCCTACTTATTACTTCATTAGCATAACTTATTGCCCGTTCAATCAATTCCCTGTAACTCCCTAAGTACTTCATGTAGTTTAGTGCTTCACGTACCTCATCAGCCGTTAAGTACTTAAGCACCCTCCCATCATTTAATGCTACACTTAATAAGTCCATCCCACTAGCTAATGCCTTGGAGGTCAATTCCCTAACTAACTTATGTGCCTCATACCTGCTTAACCCCTTATCAGTTAATCTAAGCATTAATGATTCCGACATTATCAATCCCTTACTTAACTCTAAGTTCTTAAGCATGTTCCCAGGATATACCCTTAAATTAACCAAAATCCCATGAAGCGCCCCTAATATCTCATCAATCAATACGAAGGCGTGTGGTATCAATATCCGTTCAGAGCTGCTATTACTTAAATCCCTCTCATGCCATAGCGGTATGTTCTCTAGGGCTGTAATAGCGAGTCCTCTTAAAACCCTAGCCAGCCCAGCTAATTTCTCGCATTCAACGGGATTCGCCTTATGAGGCATCGTACTACTACCTATCCTGCCCTCAACGCCCTCAGCTAATTCCATTATCTCAGGTCTCATGAGCTCCCTAATCTCGATGCCTAATCTCTCAGCCTGCGATGCGAGGATCGCTAGGTCATTAATTAACTCAGCAAAGCCGTCCCTAGCCGCTACTTGAGTTGTTATCTCATGACTCCTCAGCCCCAATTCCCGCATGACCATGGATTCTACCGCCAGCCCCTTACCCCTCCACCCAGCCATCGTACCAACAGCCCCGGCCATCTTACCCTTAATAACCCTGCCCTCAGTTGATAGCAATCTATCTAGGCTATTAGCGAATTCGTAAACGTAGTTAGCTAGCTTGAATCCAAGCGTTATGGGTAGGGCATGTTGAGCATGCGTTCTACCGACCATTAAGGTATCCTCATACTTCTTGGATAGATCTATAAGCAACTTAATAACTAGGATCAGCTTCCTCTTAACCACCCTTAATGCATCCCTAATAAGCAGGGCCCACGCGGTATCTATTATGTCATTACTTGTTGCCCCATAATGTACATACCTACTGGATTCGCCACATACATCATTAATAGCTGAGATCAAAGCAACTACATCATGTCCTACCTCTTTTTCATATCCATCAATATCCTCTACCCTCACATTATATATGCATGAAGCTAACCTCTCATAGTAACCCCTTGGTATTATCTCAGATTCCTCAAGAGCCCTAACCAACGCTAATTCAACATCAATCATTTTCCTAATAATATTCTCCCTACTAAATATACTCCTCATCTCATCGGAGCCGTATCTAAACTCCAGCGGACATAAGCTCACGTTATCACCTTCTCCAAGATCCCCTTGTCGATGCTCCACTTAATCTCCATGGCTATCCTCCTACCCATACTTATAGGCCTACCGAAGTATAACTTACTGTATTGACTGCCTATGCCCATATAAGCGTTTGTACCACCGCCAATCCTGAAGGCAACGTCATAGACCACGATATCCAAGTCCGGTGTCACCATCAATTGAAGCGTGAACGGGCCTATAATCCCAGGAGGTACTAAAGCGTCGACGGCGTTTACGAAGGCGTCGCCTACCATAAATAACTTATTAAGCAAGCTCTCCCTAATAGTTGCTGGCTCGTGACCAACCTCAATATACCTGATGGGTATCTCCATAGATATTTGATCCTTTGCAGGTATTCTAATCAATCCATCTAAATTGCTTTGAATCCTTCTATCGATGCTCAACAATTCAACGTCATTCAATACGATGCTTCGGAAGTAATTTACGTTGAAGTGTGCCCCGATGATTAGCTCCTCGATTGACGCATTATCAAGTGATTTTTCATTGATGATGCCCTTGTTTATCAACTCCCTAGCTTTCCTATATGCATCATCTCTATCAACAGCTATGAAGAACCCTCTCTCAAATCTCCTAACTGCCTCAGGCAGTTTAACCATTACTGGTCTATCTATGTCGTCGAGGCCCTCAAATACCTTAGGCCTTCTAATGCCTGCAGCATCAAGTAGTTTATAGTAACTGTACTTACCTACTCTTTCCTCCCATTTAAGTAGGTACCTATTACCGAATATCGGGATCTTCAATACATTCTCTATATTATCATAGCCAACATATACAGCGAAACTCCTATTAGGAATGATGATTGTGTTAAGCTTCCTTAGCTCAGCTATGATCTCATTCCTGACCACATCTACAAACCTATTAAGTAGGACTACTTTATCCACAACCGCCTTAAATCTCACATACGGTAATTCCCTGCCCTTCTCACATATAGCTACCGTCGCAAAACCTTCGTCCTTAGCGCCATCAAATACATCAAGCGCTGAATGGCTAGCTATAGCCCCTATACTTATATTCCTTAGATCGTACCCGCTTAATAATTCCACAGCGCTAAAATTCAATGAGATCACCGTAGGGGGTATTTATGAGTACATTGCCCTTACCATCACTAACGTAACCCAGCTCAAGCGCTTCAATACCATGTTTATTAGCTAGCAACCTGAACTCACCTAGATGATCCTCACGTAGGGTAAGTACCATACCTATACCCATATTAAAAACGCTATACATCTCTTTAGGACTTATATTACCTAAATTCATTATTACCTCGAATATTTTAGGTGGTTTAGGTGCGTTAATCACTATGTCTAATTTATTGCTTATTATCCTCTTGACCTTCCTAAAGGCACCTCCGGTAATGTGTGCGGCAGCTGATATTAAATTATTTCTGAACGCCTCAAGTACTAAAGGCCCGTAGTTAGCCACCGGCTTCACTAATTCCTCAGATAACCTAACGCCGTCTACAGAGGCTTCGTAACCTACTGTGGACTCAATAACCTTTCTAACTAGGCTATAACCATTAGCATGTATGCCGTTACTCCTTAACCCTACTACGACATCATTTTTATGAGCTGTAAAGCCTGCATCGAACTCTCTAATCCCCAAAAGGGCGCAAGCTACGTCCACGCCGTTAAGTAGGCCTGGAAGTAATGCTGTTTCCCCACCTAATATTGCTATATTATTAGCTATAGATGCCTCCTCAATGCCCTTAAACACCCCTCTATATATCTCCTCATTCGGCTCTGACATGGCTATATAACTAACTAACGAGATTGGTCTAAATCCTCCACATACAACATCATTAACGTTAACTATGACTGCGTCCCAGCCAATAACCTCATACTTACCAAGCTTACATGCGACTAAGGACTTTGTTCCAACGCCATCTATATGAAGAGCTATCTTAGTATTGCCAATCTCCACCCATGAGGAGAACCCGCCTAGACCACCGAACTTCAGGCCTACTCTGCTATTCACCCTAAGGGCTGTCTCTAAAGCTACTTTATGCAGCCCTACATGCCTACTTAAATCAACACCCGCTTTCGAGTAAGTCCATCCACCCATAAGCTGACACCTAAGAAATAGCGAGCTTGTCTACAACGCCACGTAATTTAGCCCTAGCTTCATCCACGGTCCTCCCCCTGGCCAGCACGATGGCCATCCTTCTACCGCTGTAGGTATACGGCTTACCTAGGATCCTGATATCAACACCCTCAACACGCAGCAGATCGCATACTCCGTAGTATTTAGGCGCCCATAAGTTATCTACATCGGAATATACAGCGTAGCTAGCTCCAGCACTTATTAAATTAACGTTGGGTATTGGTAGCTTAAGAGCTGCCCTCAAGTGGATGGCGAACTCGCTAAGATCTTGAGTAACTAAGGTAACGAACCCGGTGTCGTGAGGCCTTGGAGCTACTTCGCTAACTAATAGCCTACCATCATTGGTTAAAAATAACTCAACACCATATACTCCTAAACCACCTAAGGAGCTGACGATCTTAATAGAGTAATCCCTACAGGTGCTCAGCATCTCATACGGTTTCGTTGAAGGCTGCCATGACTCTATATAGTGGAATTTCCCATACCTCCAATGCTCAATCGGCTCTAGAGTCCTTATTGAAACCTCATCATTAGGCAATAACGACCTATACGTCAATACCGTGAACTCGGCCTTTAGATCGACGTACTCTTCCACTAAGACTCTACGGCTATTCCCCCTACTATGGCTTAATGCCTGACGGTAGAGCTGACGGTACTCGTAATCATTTAACGGCCTAGTTATAACTACATGGCCAAGGCCGCTGCTACTCATTTCCGGCTTAATTATACATGGATATCCCACGCTATCGCACCCCTTAATGACCTCATCCTCATCCCTGGCTATGAAGTACCTAGTCGTCGGCAGACCTAAGGTAGTTGCTATGTATTCTCTTAGCACAATCCTGTTCATGCATATCCTAACGGCTTCAGCGTTAGGTGTTATGGTATAACCCTCTAACTCCAACTCCTTAAGGGCTGTCGTGTTTATTGCCTCCACCTCAGGGATTATAACGTCTGGCCTCTCCCTACGAACTACCTCCTTAACCGCGTTCTCATTTAACATATTGACAACGTACCTTCTATGCGCAACATGCATTGCCGGTGCATTATCATACCTATCAACGGCTACAACCTCAATACCTAGTTTATGTGCCTCTAATGCTATCTCCTTACCTAACTCGCCACTACCTAATAGCAGTACCTTAATTGAATTGCTGCTTAATGGCGTGCCTAAGAACTCCCTACATCTATCTGTAGTCATATACCGTGACCCCCCTACCTGGAATCCAATCAACCTTAGTAGTTAATAGATTATTCCTCCTCCTATACATGTACACCGCTCTAACACGTTCAGCAGCATCCATGCGCTCAGCAATCAATTCCCTGGTTCCAATATCGCTCCTATAGAATGTTGGCCACCCATCACTACACGTAATTAACTCAGCGCATTTATTTGCCCTCCTACTAACTTCCTCGTAATCTTCTCCACTACATAGTACCTCAACTATCCTAGATCCAGTAGTATAAATCCCACCATCGCCTCCTAATTCGATGCCTGCATATAGCACCTTACATCCATAATCTCTAATCCTACCCTCATCTACAGTAACCGGATGGCCCTTAGCCACCTTCCTATTATTTGGATACCCCTTAGGGCAGACTGCCTTAACAACTGTCACTATGTCGTCACGTACCTTAAGCTTAATCCTAGCTAGCTTGCTGCTCACCGCTGCCTCTATCAACTCTAAGAAGTCTATATCAAGCACCGGTATTAAGTTAGCTACCTCAGGATCCCCGAACCTACTATAGAATTCAATTACGGTCGGGCCCCATAGGGGCGTTAACATCATCTGACCGGATAAAGCCCCTACGTATCTATCATTAACTACTGTTTGAAGAGCCTTTAAGACCTCCTTAACTATATATACGCTTTCATCGAACTCCCTGAGCTCTATGAACGGTAGTGTAAGCCCAGGTCCTTGAATACTACCCATTCCGCCTGTCTCAGGCCCTAAATCCATATCAAATGCATGCGGATGATCCTGCACCAGCGGCATCGGCACGACATCGTATCCGTCAGTCACGGTCATCAACGTGTATTCAACCCCGTCAACTCTCTCCTCCACAAGCAACCTGTACTCTATGTCCCTATAGTTTGACATGACCTCGGAGACCAACTTCCTAGCGTACTTCTCCCGCACCTCCGACTTGATATCACTTAAGTATGCCTGGAGGTCCGCGAACACCTTAACCCCCTTACCGCCTGCTTGCCTTGCGGGCTTTAATACAACATCACCAGCATTCCTTAAGTATTCTACGGCTTCGTCGATGCTGGTAAACGCCTTAAATGCGAGCCTTCCAGGTATTTTAAACTTCCACATGAGCTCCCTCATAAATACCTTACTTTTTTCGATTTCAGCCAACTTGCTTGTGGCGCCGAAGACAGCGTAACCCTCCTCCTTAAGTACGTCGGTTACGCCGTGAAACTGAGGTTCTTCCGGACCAACCACTATCAAATCAGGCGATATCTCATTAACCTTCGAAATCACGTCTACTGGACTAAGTATATCGCATCTCACTAAGCGACCGCCACTTCCTTCAGCTACCTTCTTAATCCCTGGGTTTATGTATGAGGATAGAGCATATACCCTTGGATTCAACGAACTCGCACTTATCATTAAACTTAATGCGTGCTCCCTACCACCATCACCTATGATTACCACCTTCACGTAGAACACCCCACTGGGTACTTACCTAAGAAACATCCTAGACACAAGTTAACCCCATACCTACTGAAGACGTCGACAACATCATCAACAGACAGCCATGTGATCGAGTCCGCCTCTATGTACTTAACCCCCAATTCATCATCTAAATTGGCAGCAAGCAATTCCTCACTCGACGGTATGCTTACCCCATACGGGCATCTAAACTTTAGTTTAGGACTTCCTACAACTACGTGTACCTCCTTAACTCCCACTTTATTCCTTAATATCTGTACTACGTTCTTCATAGTCAACCCCCGAACCAGGCTATCATCGACTATAGCAACCCTCTTGCCGCTGAATACGTACTTTATTGGATTCAGCTTTAGCTGAATCCCAATCAATCTCTCCTTTGGATCCTCCTTAGTAGCAGTTCTGATCCTACTTCCTGTCGAGACGAAGCCCAATTCGATGTCCTTGCCTAAGGCCTTAGCGAAGCCTATTGCATACGGCATAGCGGTCTCAGGCACACCTACAACTACGTCTACGTCGTAGCTAAACCTAGAGGCCAATTTAGCCCCTAAAGAACTTCTGATGTAGTAAACATCTATCCCATCAAGTATCGAGTCATGCCTTGCAGTGTATATGTACTCAAAGGCACATAATGTTGGTTTCCCATCGAACGTTCTTACCATCCTTACTTCATCCTGAGTCAAGTAAATTAATTCGCCAGGGTTGATAGCCCTCCTTAAGTCCCCTCCTAAGATACTTATCGGAGCAGATTCTGAAGATATTATTGCTAGGTCAAATCCGTAACCGCCCACATGAAGCGGCTTAATACCGGGGGGTGCTCTATAAGCTATTACTTCGGCACTATTACTCATCGAGATTAATGAGTATGCCCCATGATATCTATTCACGATCTCCAGGAACGCTTCATCTAGTTTATGCCCTGACGACACCAACTTACATAATTCCCTAGCCAGCTCGTAGGTCGATCCACTGATGACGCCATCTATAATTATTGCAACCTCATGTCCATTATGAGATGCATATGCATGCTTCCTCTCATAAATCTCTCCCAGCCCGTAGATGCCTCCCATACCTACATGACCGCTAGCCTCAGAGAAGGGCCCATTCGCGTGATGTGGGTTGAAGTCGCCTTCACTGATAGATAGCTTTACCCCATCACCTAATGTAGCGATGTAGTTATCCTGCCCCCTATTCTGGGAGGCTAGGAGTCCGTAGTAGATGTACTTACCTACCTTCCATATATTATCAAAGGATATCACCGAGATTAGGCCAGCCATTAGTGCCACCTAGAAAATGCGTTCTCCAACCGCTCTAGATCTAATCCCTTGAAGGGGTACTCGCCAGTGAAGCATGCCATACAGGGTGTTTGAAGTTGGGTCGCCCATTTAAGTCCTTCAACAGTGTTGTAGAGGATCGAATCCGCCTCAATTGCCTTAGCTATAGACCCCGTATTCGCCAACCTAGCTGCTATTAACTCCCTCCTAGTAGGGAAGTCTATACCCATGAAACACGGATATCTTATTGGCGGGCTAGCTATCCTTACATGTACTTGATGAGCCCCCCTACTTCTAAGTAATTTAACGACCTCCTTCATCGTCGTACCTCTTATCAGCGAATCATCAATTACAGCCAACCTCCTGCCATTAACCACAGACTTAACAACGCCATATTTAATACTGGAAATAAATTCACGTATATTCGGTGGCATTATAAAGCTCCTACCTACATATCTATTCCTAATAAGTCCCTCATCAAGCATTACGTGCTTCGCAATGCTGTACCCTAATGCAGCGCTTCTCCCACTATCTGGTACTGGGATGGCTACATCCACTTCCTGGGTGTCTAACTTCCCTAAAAACGCCCCCATCCTAACCCTAGCTTCATGCACTTGGATGCCATTAAATATCGTATCCGGCCTCGAGAAGTATATGTACTCAAATATGCATGGCGTGAAGCAACTAGACCTAATAGCATTAGGTAGTACCTCTAGTGAGCTACCGTCATAGCTCAATATGTCACCAGGACCTACCTCCCTCGCGCTAAAGCCTAAGGCCTCAATAGCGCTAGTTTCCGAGGCAACTACGAAGGACTTATCCTGGATAGAATATGCCAGCGGCTTGAAGCCGTTGCCGTCCCTAGCTATAATTAGCTCGTTATTATTAGTTAATACCACTAAGCTATAGCTCCCTAAAACTAAGTTACCTACCTCCTTAACGGCCTCAACGACATCACCCAACTCTAACGTAAATAAGTATATGAGCCCTGCTAATGCCTCTGAATCACTTACGCATTCACGCTTCAAGTATTCCCTAGAGAGCTCGCGATAATTTATTATATTGCCATTGAAGGCTATTGAGATACGCCTATTACCGTTCCCTACTACTATCGGCTGGGCTCCCTCACCATCCATATACCCTCCTGAGGTTGAATACCTTACATGGCCTATGGCAACCGATGAATTAACGGAACTTAATTCATCTGGACTTATAGCTGAGATTACATAACCGCTTCGAACTATAGACTTAATACACCTATCAGCTACGTAGGCGATACCGGCTGACTCCTGACCCCTATGTTGCAGCTCAAGCATTAGCCTATAAACGTACTTGGCTGCATCCACCCCGTAGCAAGCAGCTATACCGCACATTAGCTATCCCTCGATAAGCCTTTCTAAGGTATTGTCGTAGATTTCACGTAATTCATTAATGCCTACCCTAACTAGATCTAAATCGCCGTATCTAATTGCCAGTTCATCTCCATGCACCTCGCCCAGAACTCCGACCTCAACGTTTAAGTCCCTAGCTAACTCTAATGCCTTGCCTAGGCAATCCCTCCTAACCTCAACTAAGTACCTAGCCTGACTCTCTGAGAACATTATCTCGTCAAACCTGCTGCAACCCCTCGCAGGCACCTTACTTAGATCGATCATAACTCCCTTCATGCCCTTAACGCACATTTCAGAAATTGCTGCCGCAATCCCACCAACATCTACGTCGTGGACTGCTAAGGCATAACCTAAGTCGATTAGCTTACTCACATACGTTCCATTCAAGATCTCACTTGAAGGCCTTGGTAAAGGTATTTCCCCAGCCTCCAACCCGAAACATCTGTATATGTACTCACTACCACCTAATTCAGGGCATGTTACGCCAACAACTATCACGTAGTCGCCGTCATTCTTTAAGCTATACGTAACCGACTTCCTTACATCATCGATTAAGCCGACGCCAACTATGGTTGTAACAGGCCTTACCTGCGACCCATTACTTAAGTCCTCATTATAGAAACTTACTTTACCCCCAACAACAGGTAGCTTAAGCTCTTGAGCCATCCAAGCTACCCCTTTAACCATCTGAGTGAAGTACCAGTAATGCGTCGGCTTCTCCGGATTTCCTGCGTTTAATTCATCAACTATCGCCACCGGCTTAGATCCAACGCTAATTAAGTTCCTATAGCATTCTCCGACAGCATTAGCTGCCCCCATAAATGGGTTTAGATATACATATCTAGGGTTACCATCACCCTTAACAGCTATCCCAGCGTACTCGCTTACCTCCATCAGCCTAAGTACTGCCGCATCGCCAGCGCCCGGCTTAATGACGGTCCTGATGCCTACTTCGTAGTCGTATTGGCTGTAAACCCACTCCTTAGAAACTACATTAGGCGATGACAGTACCTTACGTAGGGCATGGCTTAAGTCATTAACCTCAGGTATTCTTAATTCCCTACCTAGCGATCTATACTCCTCAGGTATTTCTATATCCCATAATCTAATGCGTGGCTTAGCTAACTCTTTAGCAGGTACGTTAGCTACTAGCTCACCCCTATAATAGACCTTAATTAATCCATCGCTGCTTAAGTAACCTATTACGCTATACTCTAAATCATACCTCTTAAGGACTGCGCCTAAATCATTTAACCTATCGCTAGCCACTATTAACATCATCCTCTCCTGGCTTTCGGAGACGAGTATTTCCTCTGGACTCATATTCCCCTCCCTTAAATGCAACGAGTCGAGAATTACTACAGCTCCCAAGTTATGGTCGGCAGCTAGTTCAGAAAGGGCTGTGGCTAAACCTCCCCCTCCTAGATCCTTCATGTATTTAATTAGACCTAATTCGGTAGCCTCCGTAATTGCGTCGATTAATAATTTCTCCATAAGCGGGTTACCGACCTGAACAGCTGATATATTACTTAGTTCGTCGCTGCCTAGCGATTTAGATGCGAAGCTGCTTCCAAATATTCCATCCCTCCCTGTGGAATTACCAGCAACGACTATTAGGTCACCTGCTTCAGGTACGCTATTAACCAGCTTGCTAACTTCTACGATGCCCACGCATGCAACATTAACTAAGGGGTAGGTGTTGTAGGACTTATCAAACCAGATCATACCCGCAACTACAGGTACGCCTATCCTATTACCGTAATCGCTTATCCCCTTAACAACACCCCTTATTAACCAGTTAGCGTAGTGATTGCTTGGCTCCCCAAGAAATAGAAGGTCGAGTAATGCGATGGGTTTCGCCCCCAGCGTCATGATGTCGCGTACAATTCCACCAATGCCCGTAGCTGCACCGTTATATGGGTCTACCGCTGATGGATGGTTATGGCTCTCTATTTTAAATACTAATGCAAACCTATCAAACGCCTTAACGGCTGGTGCATCCCTCCCAGGACCTATCAATACGTTACTATTGGTTGTTGGGAGTAACCTTAGGTAATACCTACTGCTCTTATACGAGCAGTGCTCACTCCACTGTGCCTCAAACATACTTAATTCCGCTCTAGTAGGCTCCCTACCAAGAATCATCTTAATCTCGCTTAGCTCCTCGGTAGTTAAGGGCATTACCAACCCTCCTTAAGTGCCGAGGCAATGCTCCTCCAAATTATTAGACCACCGGGTGTGCGGTCATCAGGAACTAGTATTTGCTCTGCAGCCCTTTCAGGGTGTGGCATTAAGCCGAGGACTAGTCCGCTCTCTGACGCAACTCCAGCTATGTCGTATGAGCTACCATTAGGGTTTGTGTCGAAGTACTTAATCATTGGGCGGTTAATCGGTTCTTCGTCTACGTAATAACGTCCTTCCCCATGAGCTATGGGCATGTCAACTACCAAGCCATGTTGCGCAAGCTTTAACCAAGGACCTCGCGGGTTTAATAGCCTTAGTTTAACCCACCCACATATGAACCTGCCCGAGGTGTTGGGTAACAGGGCTCCTGGCAGGATGCCTGACTCGACAAGTATTTGAAATCCATTACATATTCCAAGAACGGGGACTCCATTAAGCACGTCTTCACCAACTTCATCCATCACCTCGCTTCTGGCAGCTATAGCTCCAGCCCTTAACCAGTCACCGTAGCTAAACCCCCCTGGAAGTACTATGGCATCGTAAATGCCGTGTCTGAACTCCTTATGCCAGACTAGGGACGCGTTAACGCCCGCTACCTTACGTATTACCCAAACAACATCTAGATCTGCATTACTTCCTGGGAATCTAATCACAGCTATCTGAGCCAGACGCCCTCACCTTGATGTCATGGACTACTGGATTGTAGATCCTTAACTTGTAGCATAGCTCTTTAACGTACTCCAGGGCCTCCCTACATGACGGCTTGTTGACCCGGAATTCTAAGTACTTACCAGCCCTTATCCCTGCTACGTCGTTGAACCCCCTCCTAATGACTAAGCTACGGTGTATAGTCTCCCCTTCAGGATCCCTTACGTTCTCTTTATTAGTTATAATTACCTCAATAACGTACAACCTAATTACACCGTCACATTAACGCCTAACCTCTGCGCGAGAAGAGCGTATGCCTTAATTAAGTCGTCCACGCCCCCGCCCCTTCTGAAGAGCTCCTTATCTAAGTGCCTACCATCACTATCTAGGACCCTAATGGTATCGCCGCTGATCTCGTCAGCCAGCACCAGCTTATTATTTAGATCTCTGCCGTACTCCAACTTAAAGTCAATTAACCTTAAACCGCATTCGCTTAACCTACGCGTTAAAACTTCATTAACCCTTAGTGAGGTGAGGATAACGTACTTAACCTCATCTAAGCTCATTAGGCCTGAGTTAACCACGTCCTCAGGTAGGATTAATGGATCATGCAATTCATCACTCTTATAATGAAACTCCACTAGAGGTGTAGTAAGTTTTGTGAGTGGTTTGAATAAAGGTAATCTCTTAATTAGGCTCCCGTAAGCATAGTTACGAACTATCACCTCAATAGGCACCATATTAAGCTTCTTGACGGTGATGACCCTACATCCATCATAATCCATGAAGTGATTCTCGATTCCCTCCTTCTTTAGCATATCGAAGAAGTAGGCAGTTAACGCGGCATTTAAAATACCCTTACCAGGAGCCTCCGCGATTCTAGCGCCGTCTAATGCCGTAACCGTGTCTTTAAACTCCATTATTAACGTGTTAGAGTTTTTTACATAAACACGTTTACTCTTACCCTCGTACATCAACTGTAGACCGCTCAACCAATCACCATTTAACTTAATTATGTAAACTTTAAAAGTTTAACTAAAATTGGAACACTAATAATGTATTACATAATTATGTAAACTTCTAGGAACTACATGTAAGATATACATGATTATGGTAATTACCAATTAAGCTTATTTAATTAAATGCTGCTTAATTCGATGGTGTAGCATGTGTCGTTACTTGATGGCTATGATTTAAGGGATATACATATAACAACCATATGTAGTCATACCTCCCTCCAGATATTCCATGGAGCTAAGCTTGAGGGATTGAAGACTGCTGGTATAGTTGAGGTTAGCAGGAAGTGGTTTTATGAATTATTCAGGAATCTTATAGATGAGCTGATAGTTGTTAACTCATGGAGCGAATTATGTAGCATTGAAGTTATTAGGAAATTAAGAAAGTTAAACGCTGTTCTCATACCTCATGGTAGTTTTGTTGAGTATGTTGGTTTAAAATGCTGTAATGAACTACCTATACCTATGTTTGGACTTCGTAGCCTGCTTAGCGTTGAAGCCAATCAGCACAGGAAGATGGAGTTGCTTATGAGGGCTGGCATACCGGTACCTAAGTCGTACGGATTAAATGATGAAATAGATAAAGCTGTAATCGTTAAATTGCCTGGCGCTAAAGGCGGTAGGGGGTACTTCATAGCTAACAACTCAGCTGAACTCCTACGTGGAGTCAACAACATTATAAGAAGCGGCATTGTAAGCGATACTGATGACATATTAGTTCAGGAGTACGTAATAGGCGCTCCAGCGTACTTCCATTACTTCTATAGCCCCATCTTAGATAGGGTTGAATTGCTTGGTATGGATATACGTTACGAATCGAACGTCGATGGATTACGTAGACTCCCTAATGCGTTAGCTAGTGAAGTTACGCCGACATTTAATGTCGTAGGTAATCAACCATTAGTCCTGAGGGAGAGCTTGTTGCCGACGGTTATGGAGTACGGCATTAAATTCGTTATGGAGACTAAAAAGAGCTTGCCGCCAGGCATTATAGGTCCGTACTGCCTTGAAAGTATAATTAAAGATGACGGGAGTATAGTGGTCTTCGAGTTCTCAGGTAGGATCGTCGCTGGAACTAATCTATATATTGACGGTAGTCCTTACTCATGGCTCTATTGGAATGAGCCCATGAGCATGGGTAGAAGGATAGCTAGGGAAATTAGGGTCGCTATAGAATTAGGCAGATTAAGTGAGGTAGTTACCTAGGGGTAGTTAAATGATACCTAATTTATGTAGTACTCCCCTACCAGCCAGTACCCCAGTCGCAGCAGCTACGTTGATGCCCCTAGATAGCCCTGCTCCATCCCCTGCCACGAATATGTTCTCTACAGTTGTTTCTAAATATTTATTAACTACGGCCCTAACGCTATAGAACTTTATTTCAGGAGCGTACAAAAGCGTCTGGGATGAAGCTACACCGGGTATTATAGTATCCAATCTCCTCAATCCCTCCATGATGTTAGTTAATACCCTGTAGGGTAGTGCCATAGATATATCGCCAGGTGTTACATCCTTAAGCGTCGGCCTTATAGAACTCCTATTTATCCTATCCCAAGTACTCCTCCTCCCGGCCTCTAAATCGCTGAACCTTTGGATCAACGGCCTCCCACCACCTAACTTCGTTGAAATCCTAGCTATGCTCTTACCGTATTCTATGGTGTCCTCTAATGGATTAGTTAGCCTTATAGTGGAGAGCAATGCGAAGTTGGTGTTACCGCTCTCCCTACTACTATATGATTCTCCGTTAACACCCACAGTTCCATCGCTGTACACCTCCTTAACTACGAATCCACCTGGATTAGTGCAGAAAGTCCTCACCTTATCGTCGAACGCCTTAGTATACATTATGATCTTAGGATCCCTAACCACCTTAGTTACCTCATCCATAACCACAGAACGTACCTCAACCCTAACACCGACGTCGAGAGGTCCGGGAATTACAGCTATACCTAACTTCCTAGAGATCTCTGAGAACCAGTCAGCCCCAGACCTACCAGTACTTATAATTAAGTACTTACTCTCAACCTCAGCACCGCTACTCATCCTAATTGAGAATTTTCCCCCACTATTAATTATATTATTGACTTCATTCATAGTCGCTATCTTAACGCCCCTCTCCTCAAGGTACTTCGTGAAGTTCTCTATAACCTCCACGGATCTCTCGCTACCTATATGCCTCTGAGCTACAGATATGAATGTGGCTCCAGCCCTAATAGCTCTTTTCTCTAACGCTTCAACCATTTCAGGTATTGGCATATAAACCTTAGTAACCCCGCTGAACTTAACGATCACCTCATCAATGTACTTTATAAGCCTCTCAGCCTCATCCCAACTACCAACTAATTCGTGCAGATCTCCACCTACATCCGGCCTTAAATTTATTAGGAAGCTGCTTAATGCTCCAGCTCCTCCAATTCCATTAAGCACCAAGCAGGGTCTGCAGAATAAGCACTTCCCATTAGTTATCAAGGGACATCTCCTAAGCGATGCCCTAGGACCTCTGTCAATTATAATTACGTTCACGTCCCTGCAGGCCTTCTCTACTATTTCATACGCCGCGAAAAGCCCTGCAGGTCCTCCACCAATTATAGCTACGTCGTACATCACGATATCACCTCCTCAGAGATCCGTAGACATCCTTTCTGCGATCAACCATTGCAGTTACATCCTCACCGGTACCTATTAGGGTTACTGGCACTTTAATAAATTCTTCTATTTCCTCCACCCACTTCCTAGCCGCTAAGGGCAACTTACTCCATTCACGTATGTTGGATGCATCCTTAAATAACGCATCTATCTTAGTTATAGCCACTTGAGTTGCTGAGTTGATCATAACGGCCCTCCTAGCTAACTCCATATTAAATGGTGCCGCCCTTCTTATCCTTCCTGTCACTGAGGCCCTCTCAATGAGCCCAAGCCTCTCAGCTAACTCAATGCTCAATTCCTTCGGTAGTGGGCCCTCGCCAACCCTAGTTACGTACGACTTAAAGACGACCAGGACTTCATCGACCTTCTTAGGTCCTAGGCCAACCTCACTTAACACCCCGGACGCTGATGTATCTCTACTAGTTACGTATGGATAAGTACCATGGTAGAGACTTAAGTAAAGTCCTTGAGTGCCCTCAATTAATACGTCCTCCCCCCTATTGATCGCTTCATTCACATCTAATGGAACATCCCTAACATAATTACTTAATACCTCGTAATCCCTAGCTAATTTAAGGATCCTCATAACCCTATCAGCGGTAGCTGCACCAACCCCCTGTTTAGTGCTTCCTATTTTATTCATGACTTCATCCCTACGCTCCCTCAGTACATGCTCCTCAGTTATTACTCCCGTATTAAAATCCATGAATATCCTTCCATCACAGCCTGTCTCACTAACCTCCTTAAAGAACAAGTCGATACCTATTAAAGCGCCTGGAGCTATATATAGCCTACATGACCTATTAAGGAATGCAGATGGGATCACCCTTAACTTCCAAGTCTTATCGCCATATACCACCGTATGTCCAGCATTAATGCTTCCGGTCCTCACAGCAAGTGAGGGCCTATCATGTAATCCTAGGTAACCAACTACCTTGCCCTTCCCCTCATCGCCGAAAAATCCGCCAACAACTACAGTTACTGTCGTAGTATCCCTCAACTTGTAAGAAGTTAGGACTTTAAAAATTAACTCACACTCTAATCGAATAAAACTATTATTGTGCCCATCATAGATAACTTAGGTGATTGAAATAGTTGATTACCTGATATCACGGTGGCGTGATATAGAGCTCCTCACGCTTAAGTTAGCGAGTAAGTTAGTTGATGAAGGCTACATACCTGAGGTATTAGTGGGCATTTTAAGGGGTGGGTGGATAGTTGCAAGGCTCTTAAGCGATTACCTAGGCATAGATTATATAGGCAGCGTCGAAATCAAGTTCTATAAGGGAATTGAAGACCGTCATGAAAAGCCTGTGCTTACACAGCCACTAGTGATTAACGTTAGGGATCGAAGCGTGTTAATAGTTGATGATGTAGCAGATAGCGGTAAAACGCTTCAACTAGCCACAGATCTATTAAGGCTCTACGGACCTAAGGAAGTAAAGACGGCCTCGCTATACGTTAAACCTAGATCGATAATTACGCCGGACTACTTCGTATTGAAGACCGATAAATGGATTATATTTCCTTGGGAGATAGCCGAGACCCTACGTAACGTAATTAAGTCTAGGGGGGTTAAGGCCTCAGTTGAAAACATACTTAAGACTTCGGTGGAGCTGGGTATTACGGTGGACGATTTCCTTAGCGAATTGGCTGAGTTAATATCTAAGACTTCGATGCATCATGTCGGCAGCTAATACATCCATAAACGAAGTTAATTACACTCCTTGAATGATTTAAATTTATAAGCTACCATCAACTAACGTTAATATCAGGTGTTTTAATGGTTGAAAAGTTGACCCCCGTAATCTGTCCTTACTGCGGTGTTGGATGCGGCCTATATATTAAATCTGTAAACGGTAGGTATGCAGGCATTGAATATAATTATGATCACCCAGTAAATAAGGGTAGTTTATGTCCTAAACCAAATGATCTATCATTCCTTAATTCACCAGATAGATTAAGGACTCCTCTCAAGCGGTCTGAGAGCGGCTTTAAGGAAATTAGCTGGAATGAGGCTATAAAAGAAGTAGCAAGTAGGTTGAAGGAGGTCTTAAATAAGTACGGCCCCAACGCGTTGGGGTTTATTGCTAGCGCTAAGTGTTTTAATGAAGAGAACTACCTAATGCAGAAGATGGCTAGGATTTTAGGTACTAATAACGTAGATCATTGTGCTAGGTTATGCCATGCACCGACATTGGCTGCGATGGGTAGGGTAACTGGTGTAAGCGCGTTAACCGCATCGTTCGAGGACGTATCCAACTCGGAGGTGATCGTGATATGGGGTAGTAACCCGGCTGAAACGTATCCAGTTTTAATGGGCAGGTACATATTAAGCGCCAGGAAGCGCGGCGCTAAGCTGGTGGTCGTAGGACCTGCTAGGAACAGGACAGCATGGCATGCCGATCTATTCCTCCAGCTTAAGCCGGGGACTGATATAGCCTTAGCTAACGCATTAATGAATGTGATCGTTAATGAGGGACTGTATGATAGGGAGTTCGTTGAGAAGAGGGTTGAGGGCTTCGATAAATTAATTGGCGTGATTAGTAAGTACACGCCTGAGGCCGTTGAAGGCATCTGTGGAGTACCATCGTTTCTAATTAGGCAGGCAGCATATACTATGGCCTCAACTCGGAGGGGGTCACTGCTTTGGTCTATGGGGGTGACACAACATATTGTGGGTTTCCGTAACGTCATTGCATTAGCTACGCTTGCCGCCCTCCTAGGATGGTATGGTAAGCCGGGGACATGTGTAGGAGGTTTAAGGGGCCAGAATAACGTTCAAGGCGCATGTGATATGGGTGCTTTAGCTGAGTTCCTACCAGGCTACGTTAAGGTCACTGATGACTCTGGAAGGGCCCGTATAGCTAGTCTATGGGGAGTTAAGGAATTACCTAGCGAGGTTGGCCTAACGTTGCCATGCATTTTCCGTGAGGCTGAGGTTGGTAAAATCAAGGCATTATACGTCATGGGCGAGAACCCAGTGATTAGCGAGCCTAACTCCAATCACGTCGTTGATGGCATTAAGAAACTTGAGTTCCTAGTAGTTCAGGATATATTCATGACTGAAACAGCTAGATTAGCTGATATAGTACTTCCTGCTGCCGCTTGGGCTGAGAAGGAAGGGAGCTTCACGAATAGTGAAAGGAGGGTGCAATGGTCATTTAGGGCGTTGGATCCCCCTGGTGAGGCTAGACCTGACTTAGCCATACTTATATCGATTGCTAGGGAATTAGGGTTAGAAAGGTACTTCCCGTACTCTACAGCTGAGGAAGTACTTAGCGAGATAAATAACGTGATACCGTCCTACGCTGGTATAACGCCAGATAGATTAAAGAAGGTCGTTGGTGGCATTCTATGGCCGTGTTATTCGGTGGATAGCGAGGGTGTTAGGGTCCTACATACCGAGGGGTTTAGAACTCCTAGCGGTAAATTCATGATTATTCCCGTGGAGCATCAGCCTCCGGCTGAACTGCCGGATGATGAATATCCATTAATCCTTACGACACATAGGGTTGTTGGGGCCTTTCACACTAACACAATGACTGGGAGGGCCAGATTAGTGGCTAAAAGATGGCCTGAAGCCGAAGCATTAATCCACCCGGCAACCGCTAGAAGGTATGGTGTAGGTGATGGTGAGGTAGTTAAATTGGTTACTCGTAGGGGGGAATACTTAGTGAAGGTACATACAACCGACGACGTGCTGGAGGATGTGATTTCGGTTCCATGGCATTGGGGAGCTAATGTGCTAACCAATAATGCGTTAGATCCTGAGACCATGACTCCTGAAGCTAAGGTATGTGCATGTAAGTTAGTTAAATTGGGTGGATAGATATGGCTAAGATCCTATACATAGATCCTAAATACTGCATAGCATGTAGGGCATGTGAGGTAGCTTGCGAGAGAGAGCACGAAGGCTTAAACCACATTGAGGTCTACGTAGTTGAGGAGGCTAAGGCCTCAATACCATATACGTGCAGGCACTGTGAGAGCGCCCCATGCGTCGCTGTATGTCCTACTAAAGCGCTATATAGAACCGATAGCGGTGTGTTCGTGAACTACCTTAGGTGCATTGGATGTAGGCAGTGCATTGTTGCATGTCCCTTCGGGATCCCGAAGTTCATCGAGTCCTTAAAGGTGGTAGTTAAATGCGACTTATGTCGCCATAGGTTGATGAAGAACTACATGCCTGCATGTGTGAGTACATGTCCTACAGGCGCTATAAGCTATGTAGAGGAGGCCGAGATAGCGAAGCTTAAGCGCGTAGCTGAGGTAACCAAGATTATTGAAGCTATAAAAGCGTCGAAGACGTTAACCTCTGGAGTGGTTGCCCATGCCCATTAGCCAGGTTACTTTTGTTGCTTGGGCTATCTTGGATACTGTGGGCATGGGCTTCCCCCTCAACTCCCGCTCACTTTTCGCGGGTTCATTGAAGGCTTCATAGGCGGGCGCCGCTTGGTCCGCCTCGCGGTGGATCACGGCCCC
>JAGDWE010000047.1 GCA_023255965.1 Desulfurococcales archaeon
AGTTTGTGTACCTAGACCTCAACACGAGTTCTTCCGCTTCCCTGGCCAGCTGCTTAAACTTCTCCCTGGGTGCGCCGCACTTGGGGCACTTCTCCGGTGGCTCGGGGCCCTCGTACACCAGTCCGCAGACCTCGCACTTCCAGAGGGGCACTGCACTCACCCACTTTCTAACTAGGATGGTCGCGCATTTAAGTCTTTAGTTAGTTTTTCAAACTCAATGAGCGACTATAAGGTTTTTAAACCCGGCTTCTTGGTAAGGTGAGCACTTGGTGGTGTTCGTGAGCGCCGAGGACACTGTTGGAAAAGCACTTGCAAGAGTAGTAGCGTACGCTATTTTGACGGCAGTAGTACTGGGCATCATACAGTGGTTCTTCACGCAGGGCGTTCCAATGATAGCTGAGGCAACAGGGTTAAGGCGCCGTTCTCAAGTGAAAGGTAGGCTACTTCTTCATAAACACTCTCCTCGCTTCCTACGCGGATCGTTACTTTGCTTTCACACACTTCTCTCACCCCTTGTCTTGTATCTTGTATAGAAATGCTACATACTCGGCTAAAAGCTTAGCGTCCATCCAGAACCGCCCTCCAGACGCCTCCTTTATTCCCAGTCCCTCCTGCTCAGCCTTCTCGACGAGGGAGTCGTACTGAATTGTGAAGATCGGCTCCTCAAACGTGAACTGCTTGAGAAGCCTCTCTAGAGACATACGTAGGTGGTTCTAAGGTTTATAATGGATAATAATTTCTACTTAACCTTTAAATCCTTTAACATGTAGTTTACTAAGGGAACCATTACGACTAGGGTAACCTGGCTTGGTCACGCATGCGCCTTGATCGAGTTATCAGGCCATAAGGTGCTCGTGGATCCTTGGATTACTAATCCACTATCGCCGTATAAGTCTGTTGAAGACTTCGTTAATGAGGTTAAATCGGTTGACTTCATAGTGGTAACCCACGACCATGGAGACCACGTCGGTGATGCTATAGACTTAATGCGTAGGTTTAAAGGAGCTATGTTGGTTGGAGTTTATGAATTAGCGAATGAGTTGGGATCTAGGGCTGGTGCTTTAGATAGGATCATTGGAGCTAATGTTGGGGGTCCTATAAGGTTAAGTAGGGATTTAACAGCAGTGTTAACTCCCGCGCATCACTCATCCACCATCGGCGACCCCGTTGGCGTGGTCTTAATTAGCAGGGAGGGGGCTATATACCATGCAGGTGATACAGGGTTATTTAGTGAGATGTCGCTAATCGCCGAATTATATGACGTTAAGGTCGCATTATTACCTGTTGGAGGGCACTTTACCATGGGTGTTAGAGAAGCACTTAAGGCTGTGGAATTAATTAAGCCAAAGTACGTAATACCAATACATTACAACACCTTCGACTTAATTAAGGTCGATGTGCAGGAGCTAGTTGAAGGCGTTAGATTAGCTAAAATACCTACTAATGTAATCGTTTTAAAGCCTGGCGAATCACTCAATCTCTAGAGCTATATTAACCTCATTAAAGGATTTAACTTCCTTATTTTATAATCTCTAGGCATATAATTATGGATCTAGTCGTAGTTCCCCTAGCGTCTAGAATCCACGGGACTGAATACTACTTAAATCTACTAAAGGAGTTCTCAAACATATTCTCTAGCTATAACGTTAAAGTACTCGACGTAGCTGATTCGGATGAAGCAATTAATGACGAGCTAATTAACATCGTAAGCAACTCCATACCGATACTTTTAATTCTCACGGGTGGATGTAGTAAATTAGCGGTGGAATTAATCAGCAGATGCAACGTAAAGAGGGTTTTAATAGTATCGCACCCACAGCATAATAGCCTCGCATCCGCAATATCGGTGAGGAGTAAATTAGAGTTAGAAGGTATTGCGGTAAGGAACTATTTCTGCAACAATTTAAGCAGGTGCTCGCAAGTCGTAGAGAGAGCCATTAAGGTCGGTAGAGCTCTAATAAGGTTGCTAGGCGTTAACGTAGGCGTAATCGCTAGTGAATTGGGTGAGGAAGTTAAGCACTTCGAGGAAGTACTTAGTGCTAAGGTGGTATTAATTACGTACGATGAGTTAAGTGAGTTAATTAATGAAACTACCGAAGAGGAAGTTGGCAACGCCATCAATGTAATTAACCGTAGCATTAAGTTAGAGGGATTAAGTTATGAGGCGTTAAGAAAGGTAATTAAGATATACATAGCTATGAAGAAGTTAGTCGCAAGTAAGGGACTAAACGCATTAGCGATAGATTGCTTCCCCTACCTCATGAGATTTGGTGTAACACCTTGCCTAGCCGTCGCCTTACTTAACGCTGAGGGCGTTCCAACAGCATGTGAAGGTGATTTGAGGTCCCTCGCACTAATGCTTATAGCTAGGTCGTTAGACATTAAGAGCTCTTGGATCGCTAATATAGCTTCGGTTGACGGCCGCACTATCACTCTAGCGCACTGTACAATAGCACCTACATTAGGAGTTAATTGTATGCTTGTACCCCACTTCGAGTCAGGGAATCCATATGCAGTTACCTGTAAGTTACATGAAGGAGTGTATACTATTGCTGGCATTGATAGAGAGTACTCGGCGATTGCGACACTTAAGGCTAAGTTAATTAGCAGTGGATTACTTAGCAATGACATGTGTAGAACTCAAGCAATATTACGTGCCGACGTAGATCTAAGTGAGTTACCTAACATATCATTAAGCAATCACCACTTATTAATACCTGGGGATATAGTAAGCGATTTAAGGGAGGTAACTTACTTGCTGTTTATGGACTTCGCCACCTATGATTCAATAATTAGGCATCTAACTGGTGAACTATAGTGGGTGAAGGCAGGATTAAGGTAGCTGTAGGCTCGGATGATAATTACAGCATAGCCAACTTCGTAGTTAATTACCTTAAATCCAAGGGCTATGAGGTGATCCTGGCAGGTAGCTTAAGGACAGGTAAGCCAGAGCCGTGGCCCGATGTAGGTCTTGAAGTAGGTAATTTGGTTTCGTCAGGTGCTGCTAAATACGGTATAGTAATATGTTACACTGGCACAGGCGTCTCAATAGCGGCAAATAAGGTTAAAGGGATTAGAGCCGCTCTATGCGTTGATGCTAGAACAGCCCAAGGTGCAAGATTATGGAATGATGCTAATGTGCTCGCACTTAGCGCTAGATTGCTTTCAGAGGAGTTAGCTAAGGAGATAATAGACGCTTGGTTCTCGATTCAAGAGCCAGACCGATCAGAGTTAGCTAATATTGCTAAGATCAATGAGCTGGAGGCTATAAGGTGAGTGCATCAATTTAAATTGGATGCTGCTGGGGATTCCATTGATTTGTTATAATTTCATTTTGTGTTTAATATTAAAATGATTAATTATTCTTAATCATGATTAACTAAGTTAAGGTTTTAACCCAAAAGTTTGAGTACTATTTTGGAGCGTTATGATTAATGAGTTATTTACTGTAGCGCTGATATTGCCGCTGGTAGCTGCGGTTGTAATCACTTTCAGCCGTAATAGGCTACTCAATGGATTGATAGCATCTTTAGCTGTTGGATCCTCATTTATAGCGTCATTGTTAATCCTCATGGAAGTTAATAACAATGGAGGAAGTCACTTAATTAACTACCTTAGTGATTGGTTGATCATTCCCGGCATTAAGTCCGTAGATATATCGTTCACAGTAGATAGTCTAAATGCATTAATGAGTACTTTACTTTATGGCTTAGCAACGTTAATTCTAATATACTCTATAGATTATATGAAGGGCCATAATTATGACATACGACGTTTTTACTTCCTAATGCTCATGTTCGTCACAAGCATGTCGGTCGTAATTAATGCAAGTAATTTGATACTCATGTTCATCGGCTGGGAATGCATTAGCATATGTAGTTACTTACTAATAGGCTACTACTACCGCGATGAGCCAGAATACTGGATCGGAGGTCCGGAAGGTAAGAAGCCTCTACATCCTCCATCGAGTTGTGCATCACTAGTGCTTATGACCACAGGCTCAGCAGATGCTTTGATGCTCCTAGGTATCATCACGCTAATATATCTTAGCGGATCGCCATACTATAGCGACATAATAAATGTTGATGGGTGGATATTAAACAGCGATAGGTTCATGGTTATTACATCACTATCATTAATAACCGTAGGAATTATATCTAAGTCCGCTCAGTTTCCATTTTACTTCTGGCTGCCTTATGCAATGGCAGGACCTACTCCAGTTTCAGCGTTACTTCATTCAGCTACGTTGGTTAAGGCCGGGGTTTACTTAATGTTGCGGTTGATGCCTGCTTTAATAGGTATTAGGGAATACTACGCAGATCTATATATGCTTTTCTACGCAATCTCCGCAATAGGCGCTATATCAGCTGTTTTAGGTGCCCTAAACGCTGGGGTCTCCATAGAGTTAAAGAGGATGCTAGCATATTCAACTATAAGCCAGATAGGCTTTATGTTCATCATATTAGGTGTTGCTGGATTTAGCGAAACATTGGCTGAGGCCTCATCAGCAGGCCTCTACCACCTGATCAACCACGCCGTATTTAAGTCCGCTTTATTTCTTATAGCGGGTGTAGTCATACACATAAGTAATAGCAAGTACTTAAGCGAAGTTGGCTTAGGACTACGTAACGCTAGGTTCTTCATCACCACCTTAATACCTAGCTTAAGCTTATTAGGCATACCGCCATTACTTGGTTACTGGAGTAAGGACTTTATAGCTGAGATCTTGCTCATTTTCCAGCTATATCCATTGATGGTTGTTATCATAATGACCTCATTCCTCACTGCATACTACGTAACGAGGATGTTGATCTTCATGTTCAGCGGTAGTAGTAAGCAGATAATAGGTGACCATGATTTAAGTAAGTTAGTGGAGTACCCAATAATGGCTCTTGCGCTATTCACATTAATAGCCGGTTTTAGGGGAGGTGATATTAAGGGATTAGTACTTAATTTACTTCACGGCATTGAGATAGAGTTAAGTACTATCGCTGCAAACCCTATGCCAAGTATAGTGCTATTATTAGCTACCATCGCCGGTATTTTAGCCTGTATCCTACGGCATGAGGGGACGTTAATCCATAGGTTGGTATTTAATAAATCATTCGACTTTATTATTGCTTTAACTAACCGTCCTAACAAATCATCAATACATAAAATAATCGAAAGGGCAACATATAGCATCATTGGCTACGTGCGTATCATCCTCCATTCTGCTACATTAAAAGTATTCGCAAATAAGTCAACTATTGTGGGCATTATTAATAACCTCAACACAGCGCTAAGGGATTACGTAAAATATTTTCAGTCGATACCACTAATAGTTACAATAATAGAATGTTCCTTAGATAGGCTGGTAGGCATCTTAGGGAGTAATGCATATAAGTACCTATCTAAGCTCTTTAACGTTGTTGGGTACGCTGACATTTACTCATATTTAATGACATATGTAATAACGCTTGCTGTGCTACTAACTTACTTAATAGTTGCAGGTGCTTGGCAATGGTGGTGGAATTAATAGCTATTCCATTGGTATCAGCCATATTAATAACACTAATAAGGGATGAAAGATGGGGGGCCATAATCAGTACTTCAGCGATATCTACACTAACCCCATATCTACTAATTATTCTGTTATATTGCAATGTACCATTTACTGAGAGGTTCATTGAAGTTTCTATACATGGGCATGTAGAGTACGCTTTCATCTTAGGCATAGATTCGTTAAATGTGGTTCCGCTAATCACGGTAACTACCCTAATGCCATCGATCTATCTGTATTCGTATGACTACATGAAGCATAGAATTAGGGAATTAGGTGAGGGATCTATAAAGTTGTACTACATCCTTATGTTGATCAATACGTCCGGGATCTTAGGTGTATTACTAGCTCATAACATGATAACATTCATGAGCTTCTATGAGTTCCTAGTCCTTACGTCATGTACTTTAATCTACTTCTTCGGATACGGCAACCGCGGTAAGATATCATTAACTTACTTGGCTTGGTCATTAATCGGGTCCTTAATAATCTTAATAGGTCTAGCATCAATTTACGGATATATCGGTAGCTTTGACTTCATCAACTTCACACCTAGTTACGTATTACCGAGTTGGGTTTGCTATATAACATTGATCGGCTTCGGGATTAAGATGGGGGCTGTAGGACTGCATCTATGGTTACCGCCAGCGCATTCGGAAGCGCCAACCCCCTTCAGCTCCGTTTTAAGCCCTATAATCATAGGATTAGGTGGTTACGGCATCTTACGTGTCTTAAAGCCTTTCTTTACCTGCTACGACTTCAGCCTAATCCTACTGATATGGGGTACCGCATCAATAATTTACGGAGGCCTTGCAGCATTAATAGAGAACGACATAAAGAGGTTGTTGGCTTATTCAAGCATAAGCCAAGTTGGTTACTTACTATTAACTCTCTCTTCGTGTAGTATAACCCTATCTACAATTGCTTTCTCGTATCACTACTTAGCACACGCCTATGCTAAGGCATTATTATTCCTTGCTGCCGGCGCTCTAATATATTCATTGAATAATAGGGATATAAGATCTATTCACGGACTTTTAAGTAAACATAAATTGGTCTCAATAGCGTTCATAAGCGGGTTCTTAAGCCTTGCCGGACTACCGCCCTTCGCTGGATTCAACTCGAAGTTAATTGTAGCATCAATGCTGCTTAAGTCATCTATTGAATACGGTTATGTCGAGATACATTTGATGACCCTATTCGCCTTAGCATCAACGATACTTACTTTACTATATGGAATTAGAGCCGTTAGGAGGATAGTTTTTGGGCCGCCTCTTACTACCTTTAGCGACGACATTCCCATAGCCATGAAGTTAAGCTTAATCATAATTATGATGTTATTAATCATTACTTCCCTAGTACCACATGTCGTCATAGGATCTATATCGCTGGCTATGGATTAATACTTAAGCATAAAATCTTTATTGCAAGTAATTACTTAGAGGTCTAGGATGCATCTAAGTATAGTTAAGGCTCTTGCAATGCTTACATACCTACTTATATTTACAGGACCAGCTAATGCCATGACCATACAGAGGGCGATTGATTTATCATTAAACGATGAACTAAGGATTAGCTATGCAGGCAGCAGCGAGGTATATGTCCTTACTTCGAATCTACCTCAGGACGTATTCGTAACATCTGTTCAAAATAGCTCAGGTAGTGGGGGGTATGGAGGGTTAATATATGTTAAGCTTATTAAAGCTGTTCAGGGAAGTTATGATTACGTAATTGCATTCTACTCCATCAATTCTTACGTAGTTAATATATCGTTAATTAAGGGGGGCAGCTACTTAAGCGAGTCCTTAAACTGCCCTGCAAATATAACCCTTCAATTAATATTTAAGTTGCTTAGCAATTCATCGATTCAAGAGCCTCAACCAATATTTAGAGAGGTGCCGGCTTACATTACTCCTACCATTTGGAGCCTTGTGATAATGGCTACTTTTACTTCACTATTCATGGTTACTGCATTCCTCGATGTAAGGGATTATTCAAGGATTAAGAGGGATAGGTGGAGTATTCAGGAGTCCATAGCACTTACTGCTAGATATTTGCTATACGGTAGTTTAATCTCATTCATCGCATCATCAATTACCTCCCTAGCCATAACTGCTTACTCAAATATGGTATACGGCTCACATTCATTTAACCCATCATCAGTTGTAATACCATTAACGCTCCTAATAGCTTCAGCCATAGCTTACGGTATATGCAAGTGGAAGGGATGGTATGATGTCATCGATGAGGAGTGATTATAGTTACTGGTGGTTAAGGCATAGCTTACTTAGAACGCTCTTATACATCCCTTTAGTACTCGTTAATAAGGACTTCAGGAAGTGGAGGAATGCCAGGCTAACCCCAAGTAAGGTTAGGAGGAAAATACGTGAACTCGATAAGTTATTCCCCAGGAAGAGGGAGGAGTTAGTTGGTAGGAATAGGGAATTCGAGCTGATAATGAGCTCAATAGCCTACCATGTAATTAGGGATGAGGCGATCATAAACTTACTTAAGGGCATGGAACCGCCGAAGTTCTTCATACTTAAGGGATCTACAGGTACAGGTAAGACCTTACTCGCTGAGGTATGTTTAAGGGAGGCAGTCCTCTACGGGATTAAACATGGGGTTAACGTACAGCCCATGGTTGTCCAATGCGATGAGATATTCCATCCGCTCTACGGTCAGTCGCTTAAGAACCTTACGGCAATATTTAAGAGGGCTGAAGAGACCCCAACCGTTATGTTCCTAGACGAATTCCATTCGATCGGTATGAGGGTTGAGAAGCCTATGTACGGCGCTGAGAGGGAGGACGTTAAAGTTCAAGATGTATTCATAGAGAACATAAATAAAGTCATAGATAGCGCTAAGAGGATAGTTATAATAGCTGCCACGAATAAGTTCGAGAGCATTAGGGAGGATATTAGGAGGAGGGCCTACGTAATAGACCTAGACCAGAACATAACTAGGGAGATGCTACTCGCCGTACTTGAGTCCCAATTAAGGAAATACGGATGGACTCACCTCAATCCCGAGGAGGTCATGAAGGTCCTGGAGAAATCTGTTAGTGTATATAGGCAGACCCAACTGACGCCCTTCGACGTGATTGACGCGTGTACTAAGGTCTACCTGAAGAAGATAGAGCCTTTAAGAGGTAAGTTATTAGGTAGGTTATTTAGGGCTTCGAAGATCGATGAGATGATCAAAAGCAACGTTACATTAGATGACTTCAAGGCGATTTCCAGGGAACTAAGGGGATACGTAGAGCAGGAGAAGAGCGTTGAGGTCTTAGGGACAATACTTCAAATTAAGCCAGCGGTTAATTACTCGGATGTTGGCGGCCTATTCGGAATCAAGGATAAGCTATTTAAGTTAGTTATGCTTAGCTTAAGACCTGAGTTGTCTAATAAGCTTAATTGGATACCGCCTAAGGGGATACTACTATACGGGGAGCCTGGATGCGGCAAGACGTACCTAACTAAGGCAATAGCCAGGGAGGCTAATGCAACGTTCTTCTACGTACCGGCTTCCCAGCTATTAATTAATGCTAAGTGGGTTGGTGAGCCGGAGAAGAACGTTAAGGACTTATTCACCCTCGCTAGGAGGCATGCACCTAGTATAGTGTTCTTTGATGAATTCGACGTAATAGCGTGTAAGAGGAGGGGTGATCCCGTAGGGGATAGGCTAACAGCTCAAGTGCTAACTGAGTTGGATGGCCTCCAACCTCTTGAGGGAGTTATAGTCATAGCTGCAACTAATAGGATTGAAGCCATCGATGAGGCAGTAATTAATAGGTTTGAGCCATACGTAATCGAAATACCCCTGCCTAGGAATGATGCAGAGAGGATTGACATAATTAAGGTGCATTTAAGGCAGTACCTACCCCACCTACATGCTGAGGTAACTCCGGAAAGGGTGTTAAGCGTTCTAAAGAGGTTTAGAACCGTATCTCCTAGGGTTATCGCTGAAATCATTAGGGAGGCTAATAGATTGAGAGTTCAAGAGGTGGCAGCCATCAAGGACATTAAGGAGGCCTTAGATGCACGTGATGAGGTCAAATTAAGTGAATTAATTAAGTTCTATGGCGAGGAGCTAGAGAGGATTAAGGAATTAACTGGTATCTCAGAGATTAAGGACATATCTAGCATAACGCTAGACGACTACAAGTTAAGGCTTTATCACTTCGAGAGGGCTGCAGAGCTACTTGAGCAAGAAGCTGATAAGGAATTAATGGATATCCAGGAGGGTATGATCAACAGTGAATTAAGGCCTGGGGTGGTTGTCGGGCTAGGAACTGACGCGCAAGGTAGGAAAGGTATACCGTTAATAGTCGAATGCAATGTTAATCCATACGGTACTGGTAAGGTAAGCGTCACAGGGGCAGCAAGGACCATAGTACTAGGCCCTGGAACATCGATTGAGGACCTAAGCGTTATTGAGAGTGCATCAAATACCATCGAATTCCTAAGACACTACATTCTACTTAAGTGCGGGTTAGATATATCCAGCTTCGACTTTAAATACCAGATCATAAGCCCCCTAGAGGGCGTTCCTGGAATGGGTGTCAGCGGACCCAGCCTAGGATTAGCATTAAGCGTTGCCGCCGTATCCGAGTTAACTGGTGTGCCAGTAAGCCCTGAGGTAGTTATGACAGGTAAATGCGATATAAAGGGCGGTGTAGGACCGGTAGGCGGTCTAGGATGGCGTGGCTCAGGTAAGATATTAGCTGCCGTGAGGACTAGGAGGCTTAAGGTTAGGAAGTTCTTAATGCCTAGATGGAATTATGAGCGGGCACCCGATGAAGTTAAGGTGCTTGAGGAAAATGAAATTACCGTAGTGCCTGTCGAGAGGCAGGTGGATGCTTGGATTACAGCCTTAAACTTGAGGGATGAGGATGAACTAATTGTTAGGCTTAAGGACGGCTTAAAGTATCTACTCGCCAGATTTGCTCGGAGCTGAAAGGACTATCTTAATAGTTGTTAATATCCTTCTACGACCACCTAAGTCAATATATGCGGACCCTATATCGATTGACGTGTACTTAGCATCAATTAAATATCTGCACGACTCCGCAACCAACACAGCCTTAGATATATTAGAACCCCTAGCTCTGATAACGACGTCCTTGCACCTAAAGAGCGTAAACATCATTAATACCGACAATACGTACCTCATGAAGAACTTCCTTCCAACATAGACATTATTATCTACGCATTCAGAACTCATAACGATGCCACCAACTTAGTGTTACATTAAAGCTTAAAATAATTACACGAATTTATTCTAGGGTGGATGGTATTATAGTTAAGTTAAGATTCCCATTTTCGGTAATCACGCTAACATTGATCATGCTAATAATAACAGCATGTTTTACATCTAGCTCAATATCCTCTGGAGGAGGTGTTGATGTTATTGAATTAATTCTTAACCGTAAGGCAAATGATGACGATGTAATTAAGGTAAGTAAATTAGGTGGTAAGGTCATCTATAGATTTGATGAAGTTAATGCGTTAGTGATAGGTATTAGAGGAGGTCTAGTAAATTCATTAATTAACTCGCTAGGAGGTGTTAGGTGGTATAGTAAGGCAGGCGTAATTAGGCCGTTAGATGTTGAGGAGCTACCGAATAACTGCACTGCAGATGGTTATGTACTAACATGGAACTTAGATATGATTAACGTACCCACAGCTCATGATAGTGGATTTAATGGATCCGGGGTTTATATAGCTGTATTGGATACCGGGTTAGAGCCTCAGTGGAGGGACTACTTCGATGAGGAAAGCATAGTAGCTGAGTACGCAGCGGCATTTCTAGGAGCTCAAGCAGCTGCTTACGGAATAACCAACGAGGTCTTAAATAAGAATGCATGGGAAGCCGATAGCGATGGGCATGGGACAGCTGTAACAGCCGTTATCCTAGGATTTAAGGTCTATGGCATCTACAGAGTCGATGGAACGGCCCCGGCAGCTAAGGTAATACCAGTTAAAGTCATAGGCAATCAGGGATGGGGCTTCACCTCGGATCTAGCCGCCGGGATTCTCTACATAGCTAAGCTCTATGAATATGAGGTGAATACTGGTGGGAACGTACTTGACCCCCCAGGCATCATAAACCCAATAATAATAAGCCTAAGCGTAGGCGGGCCTCACTCAGAGCTCCTTAGGGAAGTAATTAACTATGCAATAAATAAGGGGGTCTTCATAGTCGCTGCGGCAGGGAATGAGGGCGATGCTGGAATGTTATACCCGGCAGCATATCCCGAAGTAATATCGGTTGGAGCAGTAGGTTGGGTTAGGCAGTTCAATGCCCCAGGATGGTGGCGTAATTTAGACGTACCTGAGGAGCTAACGAGCCAGATATATGTACCTAACTTCAGTAGTAGGGAGTTAAGCGGTCAGGAATTAGACGTATTAGCCCCTGGAGCCTACGTGGTGCTGCCGTACACACCATACGGTACTGCGCATCCACCCCTTCAATCAAAAAGTAGCATAGGGCAGTACTACTACTTAAGCGGTACTTCATTCGCTGCACCGCATATCAGCGGAGCGATAGCTTTAATCCTTCAAGCCGACCTAGTTGATGGTAAGGTAGACGTTAATCAGAGTTCAGTTGAATCCCTGCTTAAAGAATCCGCGCTTGGATTAGGGCCTGGTTGTGCAGAGGTATTAACTCCCTTAGGAACTGAGATACATTGCTGGAGAGAGGATGCTGTAGGATATGGTTTAATTCAAATAAATTACGCATTAACTAAATTAGCTACCATTCAATAGCCGCTTAAGTGAAGCTTTTCATACATGGGAACTTAAAACAATTATATTCAGCTTTTGGCGTTGTAGCAGTGTATATGGTGGATGACGTGGCCGCATATGATTTACTTAAGGGCATTGCTACCCTTACCGTAGTTTCAGTTATTTGGGACTCATCATTTCCTGCAATCAAGCTCATTATGTACGAGGTTAATGAATACACGTATACATGGGTTAGGGGCTTATCGCCATGTCTTTCCTGACGCCGTATGTCCTATATAGGTATGCTACTAGGTCATTACTACTAGGGACGTTAAGAGAGGTTTAATTACTGGAGCTACGTATGCCCTGGGTCTGTGGCTTCAGGCATAGGAAACCAAATATACTACGGCATCTAACTCAGCGTTTATTACTGGACTAAGCGTCGTACTCGTACATGTATATACAGCCATATTTAGGAAGAAATATAGCTTGCTAGTAAATTCAGTAACAGCGATTCGCCAGCATTTACGTACTTCTAGATGGTGCGTTTCCCGCTCACGGAACTTCTAATTTGTTTTTAAACAACTTTAATTCCTTGAGCAGGGTTGATCCCCGGTGCAGGATCACTAGCTTCGCCCGCACTTCATGGGATCCCCTCGAGCCAAACGCCATGGAGCTCCCATCTGAGGATCCATCACTGCATGGCGGGTCGCAGAGATGCGCTTACGTAGCTTTTCTTCTCACCATCAAGTATTCGTATGTGAACAAAAGTATTCAAATTTATTGCTAAATCTGCAACAGCCTATGGTAGCATTTATAATCCCTGACCACTTAAGTAGCGGATTCCTCGACTTGAATTTAAGTCCTACTTCATTGTTTCTACTCACATACTTGGCCTTCATGTGCAGTGATATCGCATTCGCCCTACAGATCATCGGACAGAGGCATGTAACACCTGATAATGCTTCACTAGTATTTCTCCTTGAGCCTGCTTCAGCATCAATAATGGCCTACTTAATACTATCTAAGATTATGACCATCATCCAGATCTTAGGTGCTTCACTAATACTACTAGATATTATGCTTAGTACTGAAGGATTTAAGTACTTAAGTGGGTTGCTTAAAAAGGGAGTTTATATAAATTTAACTGACACAGACCCTATCCTATCGAATGTCACCTTTACGTAATCGCCTTTCCTAACAGGCGTTGCAGCAATTAATGATCCAGTAATTACTATATGGCCTGCCCTAATGTACTCGCCAACCCCACTTAAGGCGTTAGCTAGGAATACAACTGAGTTAACTGGATTACCTAATGCCGCCGCCCCAGCCGAAGTACCTATGACTTCTCCGTTGATCTCCACCACACAACCAATTAACCTTAGATCTAATCCATTAATGCTTGTTATACTACCGCCTAAAACCACCTTAGCGGCGCCTGAGCTATCCGCTATAAAGTCCTCAACCCTACGTTTACCGCTCAACCTACTATCAACTACCTCTATAGCGGGGAGCACCCCCTCAGTACTCCTTAGGACGTCAGCTACTGTCACCCCCGGACCTCTTATATCGTCCTTAAATAGGAACGCTATCTCAGCTTCAATCCTAGGTTGGATTAACCTATCGTAGATTATTTCACCGCCGTCTGGGACAGCCATGCCGCTAGTTAAGAATCCCCAGTCAGGCCTATTAATCCCGAATGACTGCTGTGCTGCCCTACTAGTGAAGGCAACCTTAAAGCCGATTACCTTCTCACCCCTCCTTAGTCTCTCACGTAGTATTCCGAGATTTACCTTACGGGCATCTGCTTCAGTTAAGTCTGGGTACTGAGCGGTAAGTGCTTCTATCGGCTTAGCCGTTGCCTCAGCATCCAACAACTTCCTAATTAATTCATTAATTACTTCATCACTTAATGCCATAACTTAAGACCTCAAATACTTAACTTACATCGATGCTATTAAATATATATTATTTTTTTCAACAACTATAGTGGTGTTAATCTATATGTCCTCAAGCAAGGATTGGTACTCAATTTCGGAGGAATTACATCGACTATATAGAGGCAAGTTAGAGGTAGTACCTAAGGTACCTATTAAGGGCTTTGAGGACTTCTCAATATGGTATACGCCGGGTGTTGCTGAGCCATGTAGGAGGATTAAATCAGGCGGTAAGGACTTATCGTTTGAGTATACGTTTAGGTGGAACTTCATAGCTGTCGTCACCGATGGCACACGTGTTCTAGGATTGGGTAAAATAGGTCCTGAGGCCGGATTACCAGTTATGGAGGGTAAGTCATTATTATTTAAGTACTTAGGAGGCGTTGATGCCGTACCCATCGCCTTAGGGACTACTGATGCGGACAAGTTCGTTGAGGTCGTTAAGCTCCTTGAACCTAGCTTCGGCGGCATTAACTTAGAGGATATAGAGCAACCTAAATGCTTCTACATCCTCGAGAGGTTGAGGGAATTACTTGAGATCCCGGTATGGCATGATGATCAGCAGGGAACCGCCGTAGTTAATTTAGCAGCCGTCATCAACGCCTTAAAGATAGTTGGTAAGAAGTTAAGTGATGTTAGGGTAGCCATAATAGGTGCTGGAGCCGCTGGCATAGCGACTGCTAAGTACTTAATAGCTGCCGGCGTTAAAGCAGGTAACATCTACTTAGTTGATACTAAGGGAATACTATATAGGGAGAGACCTGACCTAAAGACCGGTGACTTCAGCGTTAGGTGGAAGAAGGAGATGGCGGATATAACTAATGAGGAGGGTAGGACAGGAGGTATACCGGAGGCTATGAAGGGCGTTGACGTCGTCATAGGCCTTTCAACCCCAGGCCCAGGAGTCATTAAGAAGGAATGGATTAAATCGATGAATGATAATCCGATAGTCCTCGCTGAAGCTAATCCGGTACCTGAGATATGGCCGTGGGAAGCTAAGGAGGCAGGGGCTAGGATTGTGGGTACAGCTAGATCCGACTTCCCCAACCAGGTAAATAATAGCTTAGCATTCCCAGCTGTATTTAGAGGCGCATTAACCGTTAGGGCTAGGAAGATAAGCGATGGCATGTGCCTAGCTGCAGCATACGCGATAGCTGAGTACGCCGAGAAGGGAGGCATTACGGAGGACAGGATATTACCTACGATGGATGAAACTGAATTATATGTCTATGAGGCCGTGAAAGTTGCTGAGAAAGCAATTGATGAGGGACTCGCTAGGAGGAAGTTAAGTAGGTCTGAACTAGAGGAGGAGGTTAGGGAGTTAATTATGAGACCGAAGAACTACCTAAGGCTCGCTATGAACTCAGGTTTAATAAAGGTATAAATAGATTATAACACTTTTATTTTCAACCTAAATCTTAAGTAGGGGAGTATTACGAGGAATGCCTCACAGGACGAACTCCAAGAGCTTATAAATAGGAATATGAGTGGAATTAAGTATAAGGTCATAGTCATTAGCGGTAAGGGGGGTGTGGGCAAGAGCTTCATAGCGTCATCTACAGCCCTCCTAACTGCCTCCATGGGTAGGTCTGTAGGAATTCTTGATGCGGATATTCATGGGCCTTCGATACCTAAGATACTGGGTATCAGTAACCCATCCATGATCGTAGGTAGCGAAGGGATTGAGCCGGCGTTAGGGCCCCTAAACACTAAGGTAGTCTCAGTCCAGTTCTTCCTGCCTGAAGAGGACTTACCTCTAATATGGAGGGGGCCCTTAAAGGCTAGATTAATAAGTGAATTCCTAGGTAGAATACATTGGGGCCAGCTTGATTACCTCTACATAGACCTACCCCCTGGCACCGGTGATGAGGCATTAAGCATCGCACAGCAGGTTAAGGGACTTTCAGGGGCCTTAGTGGTTACTGCACCAACGGAGCTCTCCAAATTAGTTGTTAAGAAGGCGATAAGGTTCTGCAACGAACTTAAGGTACCTTTAATAGGAGTTGTTGAGAACATGAAGGAATTCACTTGCCCTAAATGCGGTACTACATACAGCATATTCCCAGGTAATGCAGGGCGTGAAATAGTTGAGGAACTAGGCATTAAGTACTTAGGTTCGATACCATTAGACCCTAGAGTAAGTGAGTGCATTGACGCGGGAATTCCCTATACACTTAAATACCCGGACACCCACGTGAGTAGGTCGCTTAAGGAGATAACTGAGAAGATCATTAAATTACTTGAGGAGGTCAGTAGTTGAAGGTATTAATTACGGGTGGCGCAGGATTTATAGGTCATCATCTAGCTATATACCTAAAGAACCTAGGATATGACGTGACGTGCGTTGACAACTTACTTAGATCTTCTAAGGAGGCAATTAATGCGTTAAGAGATGAGGGGATCAACTTATTAGTTGCTGATGTCACAGATTACCATAGCTTAAGTAACGCACTTAAGGATTCGAGACCAGATGTAATAGTCCATGCTGCTGCATTAATCAGTGTTACTGAATCATTTATCATCCCAGATGAGTACATTAAATGTAATGCGATAGGGACCCTTAATGCTGCTAGATTGGGTTGTGAGCTAGGTATCGATAGATTCATATACATCAGCTCAGCTGCCGTCTATGGAAACCCAATTAAGCTACCCATTGCCGAGGATCATCCACTAAATCCTATATCGCCATACGGCTTAAGTAAACTAATGGGTGAAGAAGTGGTCAAGCTTTACTCGAGGATTTGCGGAGTTAAATACGTCATCCTTAGATTATTTAATGTCTACGGACTAAGGCAGCCATTAAATGAGTACTCAGGAGTTGTGAGGAAGTTCGTAGAGAGGGTTAGTATGGGGCTGTCGCCTATAATTTACGGAGACGGAAGCCAGAGCAGGGACTTCATACACGTGACTGACGTGTGTAGGGCTGTAGAACTAAGCTTAAGTACTAAGGCATTTAATGATGTATACAACGTCGGCAGCGGTAGACCTATAAGCATTAATGAATTAGCTGAATTGATCATATCCGCCTCAGGATTAAATCTTAAACCTATTTATGAAGCCCCTAGGGCTGGGGATATAAAGCATAGCTACGCAGACATATCTAAAATATGTAATCGACTTGGATTTAAACCATCAGTAACTATTGAGGAAGGCATTAAGGAGTTGATTACTGCACACCAGGTCTAGTAACGTACTTCGTCTTATCAGGTAACCCAGCCTCCTTAAATGCTTTAGCCCTATTAACGCAGCTTTCACATTCACCGCAGTGTATTGGTAGGCTGCGGTAACAGCTCCAAGTCTCATATATTAAGTCGCCTATTAAATCATGGCAAGCCCTAATCAACTTGGACTTACTTAAGCCCTCCCTACTAGGGCTCCATACCTCTATGGATCTCTCCTCCCTGAAGTGACATACCCTAGCCATTAGCTGAAACGCCTCAATGCATTCGGGACTGCAGTCAGGGTATCTAGGTTCACCAGTATCATCCCTAGATCTAACGTCATCGTATTGAGCCCCGAATACCACATATACCTGATCCCCCGAGGACCGATGTATGGTATACGCATACGCAGTAGCAATGCTTAACATGACGACGTTCCTTATGGGCACTACTAACGTTGGCTCATACTCAGCTTTAACGCTAACTGACTCATCTGTTAATTGAGTGCCTGCCCATAATTCCTTTAAGAATTCAACGTCAATAACCCTGTGCTCAACTATGGTTCCCCATCCCTTTTCCCTAGCTAATATATTAAGCTTACTAATTAATTCGGATGCTACGATGACTTCCTTTAACCCCTTCTGCCCGTAATTAAATGACAGCACATGGGCATTACATCCGTAGCTCAGCCATAGAGCTAAGTAGCATGTGCTATCAACGCCGCCACTTACAATAGCTACTACCCTACACGGCTTACTAATCACGGGCTTAACCATCAAGCGGCCACCAATCTAGGTTCTACAAGCACTCTATTAACGTATATTACCAGGAGGTTTAGCGGGATTAGCATCACCTTGATGATGGATAACCCTACAATCATCTCCATTAATACATCCAAAGAAACCACTCCATAGAATGCTATAGGGGTAAATATCAATGTATCCACCGTAAGCGCTATTGGATCGCTATACACCGTCCTCTTCCAGGGAATCCCCCTAAAAATCCATGTAAGGTAAGCGTTAATTAACTCAGCAATTAAGTAAGCTATTGGACTCGCTATAGCCACTCTAGCCGACGTTAGGTAGACGTAGCTCTTCCACTCAAAGCCAGGGAATGGGTCAGGGGTTAGGTAGGTTAAGGCGTTAGCTAAGTAAAGCATTACCTGTGTTAAGAACCCGGCTACAATTACCTGCCTAGCGAGCTTAAGTCCCCAGGAAACAACTATTAGATCCATGATAGCCACCGTAGCAACGAACGGCACATTGCCTCCAGGTACAATCCACGAAATCCCCTTCATCAACGTGAATACCGTTAGCTTAGGGCTTAGGTACTGGCAAATTACGTAGCTAGCGATATATAAGCTAATCAAAACGTATGGACCTCTCCACCTAATAGTTAATGGCACCGCTATAGCTATGACTGCGGCGTAGTACACTACTGCGGCTATTATTTGATTATAGTATTCCCATAACCATGACATTTTACACTACCACCTCACCGCATTCAACCAAGCACTTACTTTGCACTAACCTCTCTTAAAAATTGCTTCCAACCGGTCATCTATGCTCATTACCCTAGCTCCTCTCAATAATCTTGGTCACTGCTCCTGAAACTGCCTCGGGTTTCATGGTGATTTACATTGGTTGATGATATTCTTCCGTGGTTGCGGGAGCGAAAACCATAGGTATCCCTCAATACGGTAGAGCTAAGTAAGCCGTAGATGTAGAGGGAGGAAGGTGGGTTGCACAGTTCTTTATAAAGCCCTTAGTAGCACGTTAGCATAATGAGGTATTAAGTCGATAAAGTAAAATAGTTATTCTTAAACGAGACGTATAGTAATGTAGGAGCTATATTACCCATCCTAGAGCTTTTAAGTAATTCATCTATTTAACGCCAATTGGTGTATACAGTGATAATACCTCCGCAGGAGCTGATCAAGCTGGGCTACCCTCAGGACGCTGTAGACTGTAGTGGTTTAAAGCTCACACTAGATGAGGTGTTTATACCGACCTCTAGCGGGTATGTAGACATCAATAGTAAATCCATACCCATCTACAAGCAGTTGAGTACCAATGAAGATGACGTTTACGACCTACGTAGAGGTTACTACGTAATTAGATATGGGGAATTTGTTAGGATCCCCAGGGACTCCATAGCAGTGGCAATACCTAGATCAACATTAATTAGGTCTGGAGCTACTATACATACCGCTGTGTGGGATCCAGGATACGAGGGTAGGGGGTACGGCCTATTAATAGTATTTAATTACCATGGGCTTAAGATTAAGAAAGGGGCGCAAGTAGCTCAGCTGGTATTCATTAAAATGCTGGAGGAGAGCGCGCTACAGTATAGGGGTTCATATTTCGGTGAACGTTGATCAATGATGGCCATCAAATTAACCTTGAGTGGAGGATCTTTCAGACTTACCGGCTTCTCTAAGCAATTCGATCAGCTTCCTAATTACCTCGGCAATATCTACCTCCTCTTCAGCCGTCTTAGGTAACTCTACCCTCTCCCCCCTCTCAAACTTCTCTACCCTAACACTAAATTCGCCTACTACTTTCCTTAATTCATCCCTATTTAACCTTCCCTCATACTTCTCCTTGTAGGCTATGCTCCCGTTCCTAACGTATAATAAATACGTTGTTGGGGATGCATGAACATCGTACTCCTTAAACGACTTGCTAGCTGACTCAGAATTGCATTTACGCGAAAACCACTCACATAGAATCACTATGAAGTAGTGATCATGTAATTTCTTGGATGCCTCACGGACGTATGGAAACCACTCACTATCGTAGGACCTACATGCATGACATTTAGCGTTATCAAAGTATAGTACGTAGTAGCCATCGAGCACAGGTTTAAAGCCCTCGCCATCAACCCTCGTTAAAACCCACTTACCGCTATCTCTCTCATAGACGTAAAGCCCATGAGGAGATTCGCTACCAACCTCATCATACCTACGCAATTTACTTAGATCACTGCTACCAGCCAGGCTCCTAATCAACTCATCATCAGCTATCATCCCACCCTACATAGTAGTAGTTTATGTGGAAACCCTAAAATAACTTTATCCTCGATTCCTACATAACTTACTTAGGTAATGCCTTAACGCTATGTGGATGAAGTCCTTATACAGCGTACTATCTATATCAACCCCAGTTAATTCGTGGAACTTCGTAACTATGTCATCGCTACTTAACTTTAACGCGTTACATCCTAACTCCTTATAAATTACTGCCGAGACTACCTCACATGTAGTCCATGGATAAATAACCCAAACCCACTCACTTAATTTATCGACATAGTAGTTAGGTACGTACCTAGATGTGGGCTTGACGTGGAGTACTGCCGTCCTTACATCGCTTGGTGAGAACCTATATACGTAATCAACTACCCTACTGAGGGTTAAACCCGTATCAACTACGTCATCAACGATTAAAACCTTCAAACCGCTAATGGGCAATTTGGTATCACGAATAACTACGTCATCAGAGACCCTACCGCCTACCCCCCATAGACTGGCCTTAATACTATATACGTCCTCAACACCGCTAAAATCGCTAATGATCCTCGCTGTAACCAGCCCACCCCTCGAGATGGCTATTATGCAGTCTGGCGAGTACTCACTTAACACCAGCTTGGATAGCCTCATGGATAACTCGACTGCAGCCTCCCATGAAATATACTTATACTTCAACCTTCAACTCCCAACTATAGATCTTGTAGTTTCTTTTAGTTGTTTCTCATCCTCCCGCTCTGCCAGCCGAATGGTAGCTTATCTGAAGCAACTACAAAGAAACTACAAGATATTTAACTCCTTCCTTATCCTTAAGTCGATTTCATTGCCTATCTCAGCTGACCTCTTATAAGCCGCTTCGACGGTTTTCATTAATGCCGACTTAACTCCTTCCTCCTCCATAACCATCAATCCCCTTATAGTTGTCCCTGCGGGCGTAGTTACCTCATCCCTAATTACAGCTGGATGAGAGTCCACGTTCTTAAGTAGTACAGCGGTCCCCTCTAATACGTCTAATATTGCTTTATAGGCTATGTCCCTAGGCATCCCAGAGGCTACTGCCCCTAACACTAGTGCATCAATTATCTCAGCTATGAATGCTGGTCCGCTGCCTACCAGCCCTGTCCATATGTCTAAGTACTCCTCAGGAACCCAGTAAACATTTCCAAGACACTTAAATAAATCCTCAACCACGAGCCTGCCTTCGGAGTTGCTATTTAATGTGGCTATGGCTGTTGATGCCTTCCTAACTAATGCATTAACGTTAGTCATAGCTCTATATACTTCAGCGTTAGGGATTACGGACTCTAATGTCGCTAACTTAATGCCTGCCATGACTGAGACCACTATCTTACCTCCCCACGCATTACTGCCCACCTGCTTAATGACTACCGGAAAGTGATGGGGCTTAACGCTTAATATGACTAAGTCGGCCGATCTAACGGCCTCCCTATTATCCTTAGTGACTTCCGCGCCCAAGGACCTAGCGTTCTCCAACGTCTCATTTCGACGTCCAGTCGCTATTATCCTAACTTCCCTACAGCACTCATTTAATGACTTAATTATCGCTGACCCTATCTTACCAGCACCTATTACTGCTATGGTTTTAGCGACCCTATCTACCGTGATCAACACCTAGAATACTACGCATCTTAGGTTTTAAAAATTGCCTTCCGCTCCCTGAAGGACACGAACTGCCTGCAATTGTAATGTAGGATGTTGAGTAGTAATAGACCTGGAATCACCACGCCTTAAGGAGTAGTACGATTACC
>JAGDWE010000037.1 GCA_023255965.1 Desulfurococcales archaeon
TCAGTATTCTTCTCACTTCACTCTCTGGAATACGATATTTACCACCAATGGTTTGCGCAGCTTTCACTCTCCCCTCCTTAATCCACCTACGTAGAGTAGCATAACTAACACCAAGAAGCTCGCAAACCTCCTTAGGTCTCAGCAAACGCTCACTCATGTTACCAATAAATGTTATTGTCTATCAACCTATATAAACGTTTCCTCTAAACATCAAAAAGATTTCAGCCCTATCTAAACCCCTTCATTATTTCGTTTACGTTCTCTCGGCTCGACGTAGTTTTAGGCAGAAAGCACTCCACATCCGCGTTGCATGCTTATAAGCCTACTAAAACCAAGAAGTTGGTTATCGTATATTTCCGAAAGCCGCGGGAAATTATTACGAGCGCAGAGGCCTTGGAAACGGTTTTAAACTTATAATAAATATAGACGTGGTGTAGTGATTGCCGAGACCTGCGTTGAGGTCTAGATCGAAACGTAGGGTTTCGGTGAGGACGCCTGGGGGTACTACTAAGGTGCATTATGTATCATTAGGGCACCTTAGAGCAACATGCTACATATGTGGCAAGGAGTTAAATGGGGTTCCATGGAATGAGAAGATCATAAGAGGAGGTGCTAAGAGCTGGAAGAGACCTGAGAGGATGTTCGGTGGACATATATGTCATTCGTGCCTTTCTATGCTGCTCAAATTAAGCGCTAGGGCATCATTAAAGGTGTAGGTGACTTCCCTGCTTAGGTGTTCTAAGGAATCTCTTATTATAGCTGTAAGCGGTAAACCTGGCAGCGGAAAAACGACCCTAGCTAAGTCGTTAGCTAACGAACTAGGTTTAAGGTACCTATCATCCGGAGGCATATTCAGGGAAATGGCCAGCAATATGGGCGTATCGCTAGTTGAGTTATCTAAGATTGCTGAGGAGAATTATGATATAGATAGATACGTAGATAATTATGTTAGAAGTGAGGCAGTGAAGGGCGGCGTCGTTGTTGACGGTCATATATCTGCGTGGATATTAAGGGATATAGCACATATTAAAATATGTGCTATGGCACCTTTAGATGTAAGGGCTAGGAGAATAGCTGAGAGGGATAATTTAGTGCTTAATGATGTTCTAGAGGTTGTGAAGTCCATTGAGGAGTCTGAGTCACGGAGATTTAAAGCAATATATAATATAGATTTAAACGACTATACGGTATTCGACATAATAATTAACACACATACGTTTAATCCTAGGGAATGCTTGGAGATAGCCTTAAAAGCTATTAGTAAAGTTTTAGATAAGTGCGTTTCAGAAAGTTTATGAAGGTGGATTAGAAGGAGTAGGAGGTGAGGTATGGGTGCCAGCGATCGAAATAGGTAGGATATGCATTAAACTACGTGGTAGGGAGGCAGGGAGGAAGTGTGTGATAGTCGATCTCATAGATGAGAACTACGTTCTAATTACTGGGCCCAAAAAAGTGAATGGCGTTAAGAGAAGGAGAGTGAATATAAAGCATATAGAGCCCCTCGATTTAAAGGTGGAGCTCAACAGGGGTGCATCGGATGATGAAGTTCTTAAGTCCTTAGAGGCCTCTAATTTAATCGAATTCATGAAGGAGAGAATTAAGATAGATAGGAAGCTACTGATTACTGCCAAAGCCGTTAAGGAGGGCGTTAGCCGGTAGTGGGTAAATCAAATCCGGCATCTATGAGGAGCATTTTATGGATGTAACATCTGAAGGTCTTAAGTTCATAGATGAATTAGATAGATTTGGTGGCGTCAGCAGAAGATGGTTAATTAAAAGGGATGAGAGTACTGATAGCAGGTACGGCGTACTGCCTAAGACAAGGCCTATTAGTGAGCTACTTCGATTTGGCATTATATGCGTTGATAAGCCCCCAGGGCCAACAAGCCATGAGGTCGTTGCATGGGTTAAGAGGTTACTAGATCTCCCGAAGGCAGGACATGGCGGTACCCTAGAATCCTACCCGTAGGGTTGGTTTGGGTAGGATGGGGACATCCGAAGGTAACTGGAGTGCTTCCTATAGCCTTAGGTGATGCAACTAAGGTTATTGGAGTACTGATGCTTGCTGATAAGGAATACGTGGCAGTTATGCAGCTACATAAGTACGTGGATGATGATAGATTAATCAGCGTCATTAATGAGTTTATAGGTGAAATCTATCAGAGACCTCCAGTAAGGTCGTCAGTTAAGAGAACTTTAAGGATTAAGAGAGTATATGATATAAAGGTGCTTGAGATAAAGTTCCCCTATGTACTGTTGCACGTGAGTTGCGAGCATGGGACATACGTTAGGAAGCTGATTCACGATATTGGCGAGGTACTAGGGGTAGGAGCGCATATGCGTGAATTAAGGAGGGTTAGGACAGGTCCTTTTAGGGAGGATGATTACTTAGTTAACCTCCACGAGCTATCTGAGGCGGTTTACCTGTATAATGAGTTGAAGAATCAAAGCCTTCTAAGGAAGTACATTATGCCGGTGGAATACGCGGTATCGCATCTGCCTAAAGTCGTGGTCTCCGACGGCGCTGTCGGCGCTTTAACGTACGGCGCAGACCTGGCCATACCTGGGATCGTAAGGCTCCACGAGCACATAAAAAAAGGCGATCTAGTAGCGATACTCACATTAAAGGGGGAGTTAGTGGCGCTAGGTAGGGCGTTAATGGATTCCGAGGAAATAGTAAACAATATGAAAGGCGTAGCATTCAAGACGATAAGGGTTATTATGCCGAGGGATGTATATCCTAGGGCGTGGGGACAGAGATACACGCGCACTTCATAGGCTCCAGTCTATTGAGCCTCCATAGTGATTGCTAACTTCTGTGCTGGCCTCCTCCGCCCTTAAAATTGCCGGGGCAGCATCTACGGCGATGGGATGCCATGGGAGGAGCTCTAGCTCCGCCGGCTGCCCCAGAGATCCAATAGCCTCCAGCCACAAGATAAAAACCTGCATTTGCTACTAACACAAATTGCTATATCAAGATGATGCTGAAAAATCATTTGCTTAGCTCAGCGGCTACAGGTTTTCACAGATTCTACATAGCAAGAAACATTCTTGGCAAATACCCAAGGTACTGGTTCTCAAAAGAGTTAACGGCGAACCCGAATAGAAACCAGACATTGGATAGCTACATAAAACTTGGCAAATTCATGATTAGAGCACGCAAGGTAAAGCACAAAATATTGATAGTGCATAAGGAAAGAGAAGATATATTGAATAAGATAATAGAGTTGGCAAAAAGTATATGGGGCAAAATAGTTATTGAACACATTGAGATATGTGAACAAAGAAATATAGGGCCGAGGAGGAGTAGAATATATACCATAATAAAAACATAAAATGATAAGATGAAGATATTATGTATTATACAATTATTTAATTTGGTTTTTTATTATTAAGAGATGCAATGTGTTGTGGCTGAGTTGGAAATGCCCAAGGATCATATTGAGGAAATTCGTAACAGCTACTTAAATTCTAGTAGTATAGTTTTAGAATCATTGGATGGTGCTTTAAATGAGACTCTAATGAGCTTTCTACGTAGTGGCATTCCTGAAAGGCAATTTGTTTTAGAATATCTTCAGAACGCTGTTGATGCTTGTGCGAAGAGCATCAAGATAATTCTAGAACCTGCATTAAGGAGTCTCTCACGACCCTGGCCGAGACCCATCTTCTG
>JAGDWE010000036.1 GCA_023255965.1 Desulfurococcales archaeon
CGGGGTTGGCCCTCGGTGCAGGGTCACTAGCTCTACCCACACCTCATGGGATCCCATCGAGCCCAACGCCATGGTGCTCCCATCTGAGGATCCATCACCGCATGGCGGGTCGCAGAGATGCGCTTGCATAGCTTCTCTTCCCATCGTCAAGCATTCGTATGCGAGCGAAAGCATTCAAGTTTATCTCTAAATCGGCAACAGCCTCTTAATATTTATAACTCCAAGCGAATAGGTTATTGAGGGCCTTGATGGGTATACAGCAATCAACCCTGATCGGGTACGGGATTATAATGAGCTATGTAAGAGGCGGTGGAAGGCAGTATAATAGGTACTTAATAATTAAGGTTGTGGAGCACTCTACGTCTAGGGTGGATAACTTAATAGGGCGTAGGATATTAATCAAGGATTCTAAGGGTAATGTATATAGCGGAAAGATCGTTAGAACCCATGGTAAGGGAGTAAATAATAAGGTCATAGCATATATGAGGAGGAGTATACCAGGCCAACTCCTAGGTGCTAGAGCACTTATAATCTAGCCATGACTTGATTGGTACATCACGTTTTAAATACTCCATGTTTAAAGCTAATTCAGCAGGGTTTTAGCGATGGTAGTTGCTACAACTGATGTTGAGAAGTTTAGGGGCTTAAGCCCAGCGGAGTTCTTCTATCGCAATAAGGAATTAGCCGGGTTCTCCAATCCGGCAAGGGCATTGTACCAGACTGTTAGGGAATTAGTTGAGAACGCACTAGACGCTACTGACGCCCACGGCATACTACCTACTATTAAGGTCTCCATAGATTCTAACCTAATTAATGAAAGACCGGAGGTTTACTTAGTAAGTGTTGAAGATAACGGTATAGGTATTCCGCCCGACAACATCCCCCAGGCATTTGCTCAGTTACTCTATAGCTCTAAGTACGTGCTTAGACAGACTAGAGGCATGTTCGGCTTAGGAGCTAAGATGGCTGTTCTTTATGGCCAGATAACAACCGGGAAGCCTGTTGAAGTCATTTCATCAACTATAAACTCAAGTAGGATTTACCTGTTTAAGTTAATGATAGATATTAAGGCCAATAAGCCAATAATAATACATAGAGCTTCGTTTAGGAAAAGTAATGACTGGCATGGCACTATTGTTAAGGTATTTATCGAGGGAGATTGGGGTAAGGCTAAGTCGAGAATATGCGAGTACATCAAGCGAACAGCCATAATCGCGCCGTACGCCACTATAGTGTTTAAGGATCCAGACAATAACGTAGTATATTTCAAGAGAAGTACTACATCAATACCTAAGCCGCCCAGGGAAGTTAAACCTCATCCTCAAGGAATTGATATAGAGATGCTTAAGATGATGATTTCATCAACTAATGCTAGGACCTTAAGGGAGTTCCTCATTAAGGAGTTTCAGGGAGTTGGCGAGTCAACAGCTAATAAGCTACTACAGGCAAGCGGATTAAACCCAGATAAAGACCCCAAGACGTTGATTAATGACGAGCTGGAGGTCCTAGCCAGGACTCTAAAGGATTTTAAGGAGTTCAAGCCGCCTAGGACGGACCATCTCTCGTATTTAGGCGAGGACCTAATTAAGGCAGGCCTGCAGACTATATTAGGACCTGAGTTTATAGCCGCTAGGACACGTAAGCCAAGAGTATATGAAGGTCATGCATTCGTAGTTGAGGCGGGCATAGCTTACGGTGGAAGCGTTCAGCCATCGCAAGAACCAATATTACTTAGGTTCGCTAATAAAATTCCATTACTCTATGATGAGAAAAATGATGTAGCGTGGAAGGTTGTAAGTCAGAACATAAACTGGGATAATTATGAGATCGCCTTCCCGGCGCCTTTAGTAATACTAGTACACATATGCAGCACTAAAATACCTTATAAGGGCGTTGGCAAAGAATGCATTGCGGAAGTTCCTGAGATAGAGAATGAGATTGAAAATGCGGTTAGGGAGGTAGCAAGGGAATTAAGGAATTATCTGGTCAAGAAACGTAAGGAATCCGAGGAACTGGAGAAGGCGGTAAGCATAATAAAATACATACCTGATATAGCGCATTCGTTGTCTAAGATAACTGGGGAGGTATCTGCCGAGGCGTTATCTAATATGCTCTTCCAGTTAGTAATTAAGCGGTTTAAGAACTTAAAGGCGAGAACGGTTAACGACATAGTATTAAATGTGGAGTGAGGGCGATGTAGATGCAGCTAATATCATCAGTTGATAGGAAGGCTAGGGATAAGGCGTTAGAGATCTTAAGGAGCAAGTTTAGCGAGCTAGTAAGGCAGATAATCAACGGCGAGAACCCAACTATAGTAATACCTAAGAGGGTGTTAAGCAACACTATATATGACGAGGAGAGGAAATTATTAGTACTGGGACCTAGTAAATTAAGTAGATCATTTCTCGACGTAAAGGAAGTAAGGAAGTTCATGCAGACGACGTTAATGGCTGGCATAATATATGAGGCACTAAGTAATAATGAATATCCGACGATACGTGATTTATTTTATAGAGGCAAACACACGATAAGGTATAGGGGCATCAACGGCAAATTACTTGAGGAAAACACGTGGGATGAGCAGAAGGAATCGGATGGGATAATACGTGATATTGAAGTATATATAAACATGCTTAGAGAGGATTTACTAATACTTAGTAAAGAGAAGGGTAAGGTAGTAGGCAATATGAAGATTAAGTCAGGAGACGATATAATAGACCTTAGTAAGATGGGTCATGGAGCGTACTCGATAGAGCCTACACCTGACCTCATAGAATTTCTCGACGTCGATGCGGAGCATGTACTAATAGTTGAGAAGGATGCGGTGTTCCAACAACTACATAGGGCCGGGTTCTGGAGGAAGTATAAGTCGTTACTGATAACTAGTGCCGGGCAACCTGATCGGGCCACAAGGAGGTTTGTTAGAAGATTAAGTGACGAGCTAAAGCTACCTATATACATAATCACCGATAGCGACCCTTACGGGTGGTATATATATAGCGTATTTAAGATTGGATCGATAACTCTATCATATGAGAGCGAGCGACTTGCAACGCCATCGCTAAAGTTCTTGGGGGTCATGCCATCAGATATCTTCGGTAGCAGTAGCTTAAATAAAAAACCCTACCTATCTGAAAGTGAAAGAAGGAACTACATCATTAAGGCGAAGGAACGTGATATTAAGCGGGCTAGGGAGCTACTAAATTATAAGTGGTTTCAGGAAAATAGGTGGATTCATGAGATCAACCTCTTCTTAGATAAGAAGGCAAAGTTAGAAATTGAGGCATTAACTAGCAAAGGGTTGAAGTTCTTAATGGACGAGTACGTGCCAAGAAAGATAGAATCTGGTGATTGGATTAGTTGAATTTGTTGCGATCGAGGGCTCTCTTCGGGCAGGGAGGAGGTTAGTTGGTCAACAGTGGTTGCCCGTGTCCACAGTATCCAAGATAGCCCAAGCAACAAAAGTAACCTAGTTAATGGGCATGGGCTTCCCCCTCGACGCCCGCTCACTTTTCGCGGGCTCATCGGAGGCTACATAGGCTGGCACCGCTTGGCCCGCCTCACGGTTGATTAGGTGC
>JAGDWE010000051.1:0-2737 GCA_023255965.1 Desulfurococcales archaeon
TACCACCCGACCATCCCTTATACAAGTTACCTAACGTCATAATCACACCACATATTGGTGGGTCAACCTATGAAAGCATTATGAGGGTGGCAATGATGGCTGCTGAGGAGATAGTACGTAGGTATAGGGGATTACCCCCATTGAATCCAGTAAACCCTGAAGTACTTAAGAAGACCTAAGTTACATAGTCCTTGACGTATATGGCTAAGAACTTGGTTAATGGATTGGATCTAATGTAATTATATAGCTTATTGATGAACTCCCTAGCGTCCGACTCACCGATGACGTCACTAGTTAGGAAATCCTCAATCATTTTTAGAACCTCATCCAACGCATCATATAGATCATCATCAACGGCATTATCCCTGAAGAATAAGACTATGCCGTATAGGTCTTTAATGCCTTCAATCAACTCACTCATATATCTACCCCTATAAACTTAGCTCATTTAAAATAAGTATTTTTATAGCGTTTTAAATTACTTGGTGGGTTGAGATGCTTATTGCCGTCGGAAGCGTGAATAGGTCTAAGTTGGATGGGGTTAGAAAGGCGTTTGAAATGTATTACAGCAATGTAGAGGTGGTAGGTAATGATGTAGGGTCGGATCTACCCCCACAGCCCATAGGCCTTAATGAAGTATTTAAGGGCGCGTTAGTTAGGGCTCTGAGGGCCATTAAATTGAGGAGTGATGCTGCATATGGAGTGGGCGTTGAGGCCGGATTATTGTGCATAGAAGGTAGATGGTTTGATGTGCATGTGGCATCCATAGTTGGCAGTGACGGGTGGATTACCTACGGGTTAAGCCCGGCCTTCGAGGTACCAATGCAGTTCATAGATAAGATCCTCACTGGCGAGGCAAAGGAATTAGAGGTAGTAGTCGATGATTACTTTAGGACCAAGGATATAGGTGAGCACGGCGGATTCGTAAAGATATTATCTAAGGGTAGGGTATTAAGGGATGAACTAGTCTTCTACGCTACCTTAATGGCCCTAATACCTAGAGTGAATAGGGAATTATACTTGAGTGTTTCCCCTAAGTAAGACTTAAAAGCATGTTAAGGTATGTAATTCGGTGATTTAAGTGCCTATAGAGATTAAGGACGAGGAGCATGCAATTAATTTAAGTAAGATAGCTATCGAGTGCAGGATTAAGAAATTAGAGAAGGAGGGAGTAGCTAAAGTTAAGTTTAGAACTAAGAAATATCTATTCACGTATAAGGTACCAATAGATAAGCTCCAGGAATTAATGGGTAAATTAAAATGCAAGAACGTTGTTGAACTGTAGGGAGGACATATAATACTTAATGTCTTAGATCTGATATCCTCCACAGCATTGGAAGGCAAGGCCTCAACCGCCTTAGGTCCTCCTACGACCGAAAGCCTCGGCCTTTAGGGCTGGGAGGTCAGCTACCTGGACTCTTTAATCGTGTTTAGAAGCTCCGTTAGATTTAATTCTAACACTGCCACGGGTTGAGTATATGAGATGTAGTTAAGTATCCTTGGATGTACTTCTCCAGCGATACCTACCTCCTTACCACCGACAATCACCTTAGCGCACCTGCTTGGGATCATTAGTTCCTCATAGCACCTATCTAACGTGTATTTGATGTTAAGTGTATACATAAGTGATTTAAGGACTATCAATGAATCGGTTAGCGTCGTCTTGGGGGTTGATATGCCCACGCATAACTTTCTAACGCTATCTACAGCCCCTCCACGAACCTCAACCACATCGCCTACCTCGAATATCTTTAATTCCTTACTGAACTTTGAATTCAAAGATATTGATTGAAGTATAGATGGAATTAATGAATTCCTTATGGCTGAGTACGCCTTCATCTTAGGATTCTCTAGGGCTACGAAGTCCTTAAACCCTAAGTCGTTTAGGTATTGTGAGTCCACCATCATAAAGTTGACTACCTCCTGAATTCCAAGGCCAACTAATACATCCCTAACGATCCTTGAAAACCTCTCAATCGGGTGTTGCCCCCCTGGATGAGTGGCGGGAAGCAATTCGGTCTCGATGTGCTCGTATCCAAAGCCGATGAGTATGTCCTCGATTAAGTCGACCTCGTGCATCACGTCAATCCTATAGGGGGGTACCTTAACTAATACCACCTCATCACCTAGTTGGAAAGCATTAAATCCCATGACGCTTAAGCAATTTACTATATCATCAACACCTAACTCAATTCCAGTCAACGACTTAACGTTATTTACACTCAACTTAAACTCCTTAGCATAGTAATTAGGACTATATGAGGACCTGCTTCCTACAACCCTGACTTTACCAACCACTGGATTATCGCTTCGCTCAATTAAGGATCCAATAACTACGTTTAATATCCTACTCATTAGCTCAGGCTCGGTGCCGGTAATGTCTATGAATACGTCTCTTGTATCCGGGGTTATTTTGGTGTAGTCCCCATTGATTATTGGCGGCAGTGAGAGTACCATACCCTTCGAATCAACTAAGAGCGGATATGCTCCTTCACGCACTAAGTGCCTGTACTTAACGCCCTTATCAACGACCTGAAGTACGTCCTTAATACTCATCTCAATGTCGTATCCAAGGGGCTTAAATACGTATTCACTAACAGCTTTATAGTATATAGGTGGATCAATAGCCCTTAAATCGTGAATGCCTATAGCTACTAAAGACCTATCCCCGCAATACCCAATATGTAATTTCTCTTGAAGTTGGAATAATTGCCTGATCGCTTCATCGTCGAGCCTT
>JAGDWE010000051.1:2837-19685 GCA_023255965.1 Desulfurococcales archaeon
ATGTAATTTCTCTTGAAGTTGGAATAATTGCCTGATCGCTTCATCGTCGAGCCTTAGACCCCTAACCACGGCCCCTAATACGTAAGGCCTATAATTAGGGGGACCTTCAGCTAATACCTCAATACTGGTATTAACCAATTCTAATTCCTTAAACCCCCTTTCAATGCCCTTTAAATTACGTATAGCTCTACCTAGCCCCTCAGCTGAGAATAAATCAGGCCTATCATGAGATGCCTCATAAATGAGTACGTCCCCCCTAACCTCCTCAACTTCACACTTTAACTTACTGAGTAAGCCGTCAAGCTCCGCGTAATTAATAGATGTCCTAGCGATCCTCTCTAAATCCCATATCCTCACCTCAATCGTAGGCATATAATCACCTTATCATTACTTCAGGCACTTTCATCTCCTTAATGACATCTAAGGAATTAGTATATAGATCTCTTATATCATCTATGCCTAAAACCATCATAGCAATTCTATCGATGCCTATTCCCCAGGCAGCGACATTATATCCAAGTAAGTTTAATGGCCTTAGTACTTCAGGCCTGAACATGCCGCCTGGGAAGACCTCAATCCATCCTAACTTGCTGTGCTTTACATATCCTTCAACGCTGGGTTCAGTAAATGGGAAGTAGGCGGGCCTGAATAAAACATCACCAAGACCTAAACGCTTCGCGAATTCCTTAAAGAATCCAAGTAAGTGCTTAAACGTCACGTACTTACCTACTATAATGCCTTCAAGTTGATGGAACTCCATGAGGTGAGTCGGATCCGGCGTATCGGGCCTGAACACTCTATCTAACGAAAAGTACCTATATTCCCCACAGCCTCTCTCAAGGATCGTACGCATCGATACAGCTGTAGTATGCGTTCTAAGAATTAGCCTTAATGCCTTCCTCGGATCCCATCTATAGCCCCAGCCAAGCGAATTAGCTGGGGCCCCTGACTCATGCACCAACCCTACAACCCTCAATAACTCCTCATTGACTTTAGAGTCTCTTAAATATAGCCCCTGATTACTAATGAAGTAGACGTCGGTCGTAGATCTAGCAGGGTGGTACTGAGGTACGTAGAGCACATCGAAGTTCCACAGCTCTAACTCTACATGAGGCCCCTTCATCTCCTCGAATCCCATTGAAGTGATTACATCCCTTACGTAACTAAGGAAGTCTACGTACGGATGCCTCCTGACAGGATACACCAACGGCACCTCGACACTTAAGTCAAATTCCTTGAACTCTACCTCAGCCCACCTACCGCTCGTGATCAACTCCGGGTTTAAGGTGGTGACTACTTCCTTAGGTATTATTAGACCTTCATTAACTGCCCTCAATCCCTCATCAGTTAACCCGATGCTTAATTCCTTAATCTCCTCAATTTCGATGAAGCCCCTCCTTCTGATAGTTAGGAGCAATTCGCTTAAGAAGTCGGTGATTAGCGGCTGATTCAATGTGCTTAGTAAGTCAGTAACCCTAGCTACGTGGTTTAGTAATTCACGCTCATTAACTTCACCATCGGCTAACTTAATAGAGCCCTTAAAAACCTTAACTAGACCGTAGCTCCTTAAGATGCCTATAGCGGCGGAGAATTCATCACCACCAAGTTTAGAGATATTCAGCAATTCGCTGATGCTTAATTCATTAACTCCTTTATCTCTTAATTCCTTAATTAACTTGTAAAGATTATATTCAGGTAGTCCGTCCTTGAGATACTTTAAACCTAATTCAGTAATCCTTACTAAATATTTACTACTTCTTCGAGTTCTAACTAGTCCCCTTAGCTCTAGTTCAGCGATATCCCTCATAATGTCCTGTGGTTTGATACCTAGGTTCCCAGCCACTACATCAATGCTAATAAGTTCATAACCTAATTCAGCGTACTTCTTAAGCAACTCAATCATTAAGTACTGTCTATTACTCACTCTATACATTTTAAACTCCATAAAATCGTTGGATGTTAAGTATTAAAATACTAAATCAAAGTACTCTAAAGGTCATAGGAATTGAATGAATTAACGTACCTACTGATATTCGTAACAGCATTAGGCGACGACTTAACCTATTTAGTCGCTACATTCTCATTGTTGATACTACGAAGGGACGTAGGGATCAAGATATTTACGCCTATCCTTATAACTATGGCCGTGAATCAGATCGTTAAATACGCGTTCAATGTTCCAAGACCTCCAAACGCTAATGAAATAATTAGCTACATGCCAGGGTATATTCGGCTGCTGGTCGGCGGTGAAGGCCCCTCACTACCAAGCGGTCATACGCAGGTAACAGCCACTTTCTGGGGAACATTAGCGTTAATTATCAGGAATACGCCCTCATACTTAATGGCTGTCCTAATGCCGTTAATTATTGCGTATTCTAGGGTAGCGCTGGGACTACATACTGTTATGGATGTCTTAATAGCGCTCGTCCTAGGCTACCTCATACCTGTGGCATACTGGCTTACGGCCAATAAATTAAGGAGTGTGTACAAGCCGGTTATTAAGCTAGTTGTGGTTCCGTCAGTAGCTCTCCTATTATTATTATCTAATACGTTAAAGTGCATCAACTTAGCTGTGATAGCTGGTCTCATGACTACAGCCGCGGTCATCGGGGACCTATGTAGCCGTAGGTCAAGTAACTTAATGGGGGTCGTATCACTGATTTCATCACTTACGTTAATGGGATTAACTTACTTAGCTGTAGAAGTATATCGACCATCTAATTATCTAATGCATGTAATATACGCCTACCTAGCATCAACAATGCTATCACTAATCGCATTGAAGTATCTTCCTTTAAAGCTTAAAGTGCTGGGCAAGTGTAGCGGTGTTGGATGACCTTAGGTTGATATCGTTAACTCCGATTATCACCCCTAAATCCTTCAACTTAATTATTTCACGAGCTAATTCCTCCTGCTTGAGCCAATCACCGAAGATCATTCCCTTGCCAAGGTACTTAAGTAATTCCCTCTTAATCGATTCAGGCAGCTCCCTCACTCCCAGCTTAAATAAGGGAGTGCCGGGCAATGGTATGTAACTATGTATGCGTACTTTAACTCCTTCGATGGACAATAACCTCCTAATCAATTCCACGGATGCCATCATATCATCTAGGCCCTCAATGGGTAAGCCGAATATGAGGTCAACATCTACGTTAAATCCGTATTCCCTAAGCAATTTCACTGCATTTAATACTTCATCGACTCCATGCCCCCGACCCAGATCCCTTAAGACCCTTTCAGAGCCTGATTGCGCACCAATGGCTACTCTCTTATTACTAACTGACTCCTTAAGTAGTTTAATCACCTCCCTATCTATGAAATCAGGCCTTACCTCGCTGGGGAAAGTCCCTAAATAAGTCCTTCCACCTAGATTTCGTAGCTTCTTAAGCTCCCCTAGGAGCTCGCTTAATGCGCTGAAGTTTAATGACCTTCCATCACCGCCATAGGCCAAGCTGTTAGGGGATATAAACCTCAGGTCCTTCACGCCGTAATTAATTAATAACCTACAGTATTTGATGATGGACTCTACGGATCTATGCCTCATTAAACCCCCGAAGATGTAGCTTACTTGACAGTACTTACATGCATATGGACATCCCCTACTGATCTCTATAGGATTGAAGAGCCTGCTTTCAACTGATATCGGTGGGAATAAATCGAGGTCCACAGGTTCTGCCTTACCAGTAAATACGTATTCATCATCTTCTAAGTAGGCCATACCCTTAACTGACTTTACATCCCCGCCGTAAATCAACCTATGGAGGAACTCAGTGAACGAGTTCTCGGCCTCGCCAATAAATACGTAGTCAAAACCTAGCGACTTAAGTGAGCCGAGGGGGTCACCGCTTACATGCGGGCCGCCACCCACCAATAACACCTTACTACCGTACCTACTCCTCAATCCCTTCAGGTAGTTAATGAAGTTAAGTAGCCGAGGTAGTTGAGTAGTCATCAATGATAACGCTATGATCACCTCGGAGTACCTATTAATGACATACTTGAATAACTCATTAAATTCGTCAATGCCTACTAAGTATTTATCTAAACCTAGGCTACGCGACTCAGATGCAGCAATTAACGTGTGAATGCTGTATTTATTTACATTATTGTAGATAAATACTAAGGCCACTTTCACTTAGGCATCACTAAAACTTAAATCCACTTCAGACGAATTTAATATTAGATGAGCGCTGCGGCCGTATCTGAAGGGTGATGTGGGTAGCGGGCTTTAGCGATCCTTAATCCTATCACGTAGCTTAATACCTATCCTTAAGATCTTGTTAACTACGTCTAACGGATTACGCCCTATTACGGCAATCATAGCCTCCTTACCGTAGTCGCCTGTATGGTAGATTACGTCTGGGACATAACCAATCCTTTTAATGGCTTGCTCAACGCCCCAAGGAATTGAAGCGCCTTCAACGAGTTTAACCTCGGGTGGTTCCTCTCTCCTATCGTAGTATGAGCAAGTATAGCCTAACTCCTTAACGACCTCTAATACATCATTGCCGTACCTGATGTTAGCTATGGACCTCATGTTCGGGTTAAATTCCATGATCTTCATCAAGGCCCTTGCTAGATGCTTTGATGCCCCGAACTTAGGTGCGTCAACTGCCTTAACTCGATCATTAATCCTAATAATCCTACCTGGGATAGCTGCCACGTCGTTTAACCCGGTGAAAAACGGCTTAGGTAAGGCGTAAGCCACATTCATTTGAACCTTAGGAGTTAAATTAATTACTAAGTCGGAGTTATCCTCCAACAACTTAACGGCCTCGCTTAACTCACTAACTACCTTATATCTCTCAGCATCTAACTCTATTGTGGAATACACATTAGGTATCACTAACTCATGGTTAAGCCTTAGGCCGAACTCAAATGAGTACTTACATAGGTTTAACGCATCCCTAAGTAAGTCAACTAACTTAATTCCGGGGTTTGACTTCAGGGTTAGGTAAGCGCCTATTAGGTCCTTACTACATCTAAATGACATGCCTAACTCTACATATTCCCCGTTAGAGTACAATGCGTTATAATATAATGAGTCTCTAATGTAGTTAATTAGCAATAGATTACCACAGCCAAATCTATTATATAGTGCTTCAGCGATTTTACTTAGTGATCCGCTACTTAAGTCCTTAGCTACGTAGCTTAAGTCGTTAAAATCCATAACAACGATATCAAAGTACTTAAGGAATCCATCATCAATTATGTAGGTAATAGAATCGCTGAAGTGCTTGCTGTTTAGCCTTAAATCTAAGGTAACTACCTTTAACTTAAAGCAGTTAATTATGTTACCTAAGTACTTAAGTAGTTCTACTGAAGCAAATGAAGCCAGCCTCAACTTAGTGAAGCCGCTTAAGCTTAACTTACTTAAGTACTTGAGTAAGTCGGTACTTAAATCACTTAATAGGATGTCACCATCAGTTACAGCAGTTGGTATGCCAAGGCATCCGGACTTTAAGAACTTACATACATCTAAATCTACTGTAAGGCCTTCAGTTAACGTTAGATCATACCTATTAAGTATTAACGTATCCATGTTCATGACTTCACTTCATATGTGTATGGCCTTACCTAACGCGGCTAATGCCGCCTCTTTAATGGCCTCGGACAACGTTGGATGTATATATAAAGTGTTTAGGAGATCTGATATAGTTCCTCCCTGGCTTAACACTAATGAAGCTATATGAATCAGCTCCGATGCCTCAGGACCCACCACATGTACGCCAAGTAACCTACCATTCTTGCTTGCAACTACTTTAACGAAGCCATCATATGAGTCAAGGGTTAATGCTCTACCATTAGCTATTAGCGGGAACTTGCTCACCACTACATCACCCAACTTCCTGGCCTCATCCTCACTTAATCCTACGCTACCTAATTCAGGGTCTGTAAATACCGCTATGGGAACTACTGAGTAGTTGACGACTTTATTCAACCCTAGCGAATTCTCGGCAGCTGCCATGCCTTCTTCAAACGCGGTATATGCTAGGTAGTACCTACCAGTTACATCCCCTGCTGCGTATACGTTACTTACGTTGGTCTCCATCCTCTCATTAACTAATATCTCACCCTTACTACCCAGCCTAACCCCTAGCTCATTAAGCCCTAGACCAGACGTATTAGGCCTCCTGCCAACGGCTAATACAACCTTATCAATGCCTAACTTAGTGCCATCTGATAAGTAAGCAATGCATTCACTGCCGATACGCTCGAATTTACTTACTGACGTGTTAACGTGAAGGACGACCCCGTCCCTACTTAATATTTTATGGATCGTGAGTGATAACTCTGAATCAAGCATTGGCAGTATTCGAGGCATCATCTCAACCACATGTACCTCGCTACCCAACATACTGAATGCTTGGGCTAGCTCAACACCTATGAAGCCGCCGCCAACTATTAACAACCTCTGAGGTACTTCATTAGTGTTCACGAATTCATCACCGCTTACGGCATTTACTTCCCTAATACCTGGTATTGGAGGAATTGATGGGGCAGAGCCGGTAGCTATAATTAACTTATCGTAAGCTATCAACTCGTCATTTACCTTGACCTTTCCATTCCCGGCTATTAAAGCATTACCGCTAATTAGTTCAATATGGTTCTTCCTTATGAGATATTCGATACCCTTAACGAGCCTATTGACTATCGAATCCCTATTACTAAATACCTTAGCTTTATCTAGGGCCAATTCATTAAGCACGATGCCCTTTCTCCTTAGGTTCCTAGCTCTTCTAATTAGTGAAGCTACTGAAAGCAATGCCTTGGTTGGTATGCATCCCCTATTAGTACATACACCGCCAACTTTATCCCTCTCGATAAGCACTACATCACCGCCTAACTGCGCTGCCCTTATTGCAGCTGAGTATCCCGCTGGGCCAGCACCAATAACAACTATGCGTGGCTTACTCATCAATTACACCATTAAATATTATTACCTAAGACTTCGCGCGGCTTCTCAAGGAGCTCCTTTAAGGTAGCGAGGAACTCAGCACCGTGATAACCATCAATGACTCTATGGTCGAATGTCAGACTAAACGTACATAAAGGTCTTACCTTAATTTCACCGTCAATCACCACGGGCTTATCCACGATTCTACCTATACCTAATATAGCAACTTGAGGAGGATTAATGATCTGGGTGAATGCATCAACAGAGCCTAACATACCTAAATTGCTCACCGTGAACGTGCCTTCACTTAAATCCTTAATAGATATCTTACCCTCACGAGCTTTATTAACTAAGTCATTTAATTGCTGGCAGACCTCACCTAAAGTTTTAGTGTCAACGTTCCTTATGACCGGAGTTATTAAGCCTAACCTCTCGCTTTGAACAGCGACGGAAATATTTATGTCATCAATTACCTTAACTTCATCTCCATCAATTATTGAATTAAATATTAGATGCCTCCTAAGTACATGTGCTACTAACTTAATAAATAACGACGTATACGTTAAACGAGTAGAGTACTCACCCTCTATAATGCTCTCTAACTCCTTCTTAAGCTCCTTAACAGCACTTACATCGAACTCCCCATGAAGCGTTACATGAACCCTACTACTATAACTTCCAGACAATCTCTCAGATATAGTTGCACGCGGCCATGCCTTAAGCGATATAGTCTTAACAACCTTCATTAAAATCTACCTACTCAATGATGGCTACCGGCTTACCTACTGGGACTACGTCGCCTACGTTAGCTAGTATTTTCTTAAGGGTCCCGGACTTAGGTGACTCTAACTCGAAGACCACTTTCTCAGCTTCAACTCTAGCTATCGGCTCCCCCTCCTTTACTGGATCCCCTTCTGCCTTAAGCCATTCAACGATCCTGCCCTCCCTCATCTCGGGGTCCATTCTAGGCATTAGAACCTCAACCGTCGTGATCACCAAATAATTAATGTTGATAAGTAATTTTAAGGTTAATGAAGACGAGAATGAGGTAAAAATATATTATTTTTAAAAGGTTAGGACAGCTCTACCTTTAATCTCACCATTCTTAAGCTTTTCTATAGCCTCATTAACTTCCTCAAACTTAAATAGCTCCACCCTCGGCCTAACCTTGCCGTTGGAGACTAGCTTAAGGCTTTGCATTATATCGTTCCTAGTGAAACCTATATTACCAACTACCTTAATATCCTTCAATATCCAGTCTATAACCGGCAATGATAACTCACCTACTGGTAGACCAATTAATACCAGAGTTCCACCAGGTCTTAATGACTCGTACGCCTGCCTCATGGCCTTAAGCGATTCGACCGTAGGTAAGGCTACATCAGCGCCCCCTAAGTCCTTAATGTACTTTACCGGATCCTCCTTGGACGCATTAACTAAGTAGTCGGCGCCACACTCTTTAGCAAACTCTAACTTACTATCAAGGACGTCAACTGCAACGACCTTAGCACCTAATGCCTTAGCTATCTGAACGGCATTATGTCCTAAGCCGCCTATACCGAATACAGCAACCATATCGCCGGGAACCACCCTAGATGCGAAGGTAAGTGCCCTATACGGAGTTGCTACTGCATCGGTGGCTGAGGTTGCCTCAGGGAATGGTACGTTATCTGGTAATTTAAGTAGGTGAGAAGCCGGGGCTCTAACGAATTCAGCATAACCACCATCCACGCTATACCCGGTATTCACCTGGTTCTCACATATATTCTCACGGCCAACTAAGCAATACCTACATCTACCGCAAGTCCACCAAAGCCATGATAGAGCAACTCTATCGCCGGGTTTCAAATGAGCAACTCCATCACCAACTACCTCAACAATGCCTGCGACTTCGTGGCCCAGTATATGAGGTAGCGGCTTAGGTAAGGGAATTTTCCCCTCAATAATCTCTAAGTCTGAATGACAAATCCCTACTGCCTTGACCTTAACTACCGCCTCACCGTAACCTGGCTTCGGTTCTGGAACCTCCCTAATAACTAAGGGTTTATTTAATTCCACAAGTAATGCCGCTCTCATACATTAATTCCTCATTATCAAATCTCCATAGATAATTATAAATTTTTAATAATAATATTAAATTTAATAATTAATTCGCTCCCTGACCTCTTCTTCGCCATGAAGGGCAGGGGGTCCCCAGCATTTATTCGAGCTTACATCTGTAAGTTCATCTCATGTCGTCTAAACCACTTCAGAAGCTACTACTCTCACGTCTTAGGATGGAGCCGATATCACGCCATTAGGCAGCTCTATCCTTACAACCCTTTAAGCGACCCTAAGGTCTAGCTCTACAGCCTCTTATGACTACCTAACTACGCAGGGATGGCTTCCGCCCTTTAATGCCTCCTCAGAATGTTTGACCCCATCTTCAGCTTACCTAACATTAGGTTCAGCCGGTTTTATAGTATTCAGGGCTCTATCACCTCTCCAAACTTAAAGCCCTTTTAAGTCTCCAATATCCTTTCCTTCTAACCCACGCACGCTCAGCACATAGTCCATTTAATTCATTACCATTATTTAGCACATCATGGAAGAAGCTATCTCGGTAAAGCCATTAGCGATTCATAACTCTAACCCCCAGTAACGCTGAAGTATTTTAGATAGGTCCCTAACTAACTCCTTAGGCGGTTGAACAGGGGTAATCAAATCCATGCTTGCCTTGCTAATGCCGACTAGACCCTCAATATATGATTTAAAACCACTACTAATGCCCTTGCCGTATCCTCCCTCTAGGTTGGTAACTACAGATTTAATTATACCCATCTTAAGTAAATTATTAAGATAGCTACCGATGCTTAAGTAAGTTGATTCAGTTATTTCTAAGTCAGTTAACGGGTCATCTACATATGCATCAAATCCTGCTGAGACCACTACTGCCTCGGGCTTGAAGACATTTACTAGAGGTTCAACGACTTTACGGAGTATCCACATATATTGAGGATCGCCTGAACCGGCTGGTAGAGGTATGTTTATTTTACTCCCCTCAGCACCTGAACCGCCTACATCTGTTACTAAGCCGGTTCCCGGATATATGCCTCCCTCATGTATATCGATATGCACTACATTAGGTTCGTACCAGAATACCTCCTGCGTTCCATTGCCGTGATGGGCATCGAAGTCGATGATCAACACCTTCCTAACGGCCTCCAATAATGTCTTAGCAGCTATTGCAGCATAATTAAATATGCAGAAACCTAAAGTTGGTGCGCCTAATGCACGGCCTCTCACGCCTGCATGATGACCTCCTGGGCGAGGCATAATGAGCCATAGGCCGCCGATTGTTGCCGCCTTAGATGCCACTTCATAAGCTGACGTAGCAAACCTAGCAGCCACGTTAAATGTGTACTCATTTACATACGTATCTGGGTCGATGTAATGGAAGCCCTTACTACATTCTAACTTAATAAATTCTACGTAGTCTGCTTCATGAATTTTAAGAAGTGGGTTGATATTCGGCTCACTAGTACTAACGAATTTAATTAGGCTCCAAGCAGGCGAGCTCCTCAAGGAGTTAAGAGCTATATCGAGACGTTCAGGTCTTTCAGGATGTCGTCCATATGGATCCCTATGTAGTTTATGGATCTCATCGTAGACCACGGTCAACTTAAATACATCATTGCGATTAAATTCCATAACACCCTCATTAGTATGTTTACTTAATGAGGTTATTAAAAATGTAGTAAACTAAAGTACTCTATCTCTTGTATTTCATTACCTTCTTAATAGCGTTAATTAATTTCTCCTCATTAGGCAGGAATGCGTTATAAGCTTTAGGCGAGAATGGCGGGGGTATGTCCTCAGCAGCTAATCTAATTACCGGTGCATTAAGGTACTCGTATGCCTCCTCAGCAACTATAGCCGCTACCTCAGCACCTACTCCCGCCGTCTTATGGTCAGGCTCGATTATCACTAAACGTCCTGTTTTCTTAACCGACTCTATGAGCGTCCTTTTATCGAATGGATTTAAAGTCCTAGGGTCTACTACCTCAACACTGATGCCTTCAGCCTCTAACTTCTTGGCAGCCGATAATGCTACATGAACCATATAAGATAATGCAAATACTGTTACGTCATTACCCTCACGCTTAATATCAGCCTGACCTAATGGAATGAGGTATTCCTCCTCAGGCACGGGTCCTTTAATCCTATATAGCGCGGCACACTCTATGAATATGTCCGGGTTCTCATCCCTTATTGCTGACTTAAGCAGCCCCTTAGCATCATATGGCGTTGAAGGTACCTCAATGTAGAAGCCTGGTATGTTCATGAGGAATGCCGGATAGAACTGTGAGTGCTGTGCTGCGGCATATCTATATAGGCCATACTGGGTCCTAATAACTGCTGGCACCTTCAATTTACCTCCGGTCATGAATCTGATCTTAGGTAGGTGATTAATTAATTGATCTCCTGCGCACATTAGAAAGTCCATGTACATTATCTCAGCAACGGGCCTCATGCCGGCTATCGCAGCGCCTATGGCGGCACCAACTATGGCAGTCTCAGATATAGGTGTGTCCCTAACTCTCTCAGGGCCGAATTCCTCGTAAAGTCCTTGAGTGACCTTAAATACGCCGCCAATGATCCCTATGTCCTCGCCCATTAGAAATACCCTCTCATCCCTCCTCATCTCCTCTCTTAACGCCTCATTTAAGGCCTGCACATAGGTTATCTCACGTGCTGCCATCATACTCACCTCACGTAAACGAACTGCTTTACAAAGTCCAGATCCGGCTCCTCACTCTCTCTAGCAAATTTAACTGCGTCTTCGATTTCCTCCTCAACCCTTCTCTCAATATTTACTAGGACGTCTTCAGCGACGATGCCCTTACTTAGTAGTAGGTCCTTCAACCTCTTTATAGGGCATCTCTGCTTCCATGCCTCAACCTCCTCCTTAGGTCTGTAGGGGCCTAAGTAGTACATTCCATGGTCTAACCACCTATACGTCCTAGCCTCAATCAACGTAGGTCCTTCCCCCCTCCTAGCGCGTTCAACAGCCTCTAAAGTGGTTTTATAGACTTCAATTACGTCATTGCCGTCAACTACCTTGCCAGGGATATTGTACGCTACTGCCCTATCAGCTATTTCCTTGGCAGCTACTGACCTACTTACATGCGTTGATATGGCGTAGAAGTTATTCTCACATACGAATATTACAGGTAGCTTCCATATGGAAGCTAAGTTAAGGGCTTCATGGAATGCGCCAGTATTAGTAGCCCCATCACCGAAGAATGAAACTACGACATTGTCCCTCCTCTGCATCTTCATTGCTAACGCGACTCCTACAGCTATTGGTATGTTACCTCCTACTATGGCTGATGAAAATATAACACCTACTTCAGGCTCAGTACTATGCATTGACCCTCCAATGCCCTTACACACACCTGTCTTCCTACCGAATAATTCAGCCATTAAATACCTTGGGTGTATGCCCTTAGCTAGGCTATGTCCATGCCCTCTATGGGTGCTTAATATATAGTCATCCTTCCTTAATGCAGAACAAACACCTACGGCAACCGCCTCCTCACCTATGTAGCCATGTGCAATGCCGGGTATTTCACCGGCTCTATACAATTCAACTACCTTCTCCTCAAATCTCCTAATAAGGATCATCTTATAGTACATATCTAGAAGTACCTCCTTGCTTATCTCGCTAATACTTGAACTCATATTAAGCCCCATAATAAGAGTTAAGATGTAGTTAAATACTTAAGCATTAATTAATCTTGGCGTTCAAGCGATTAGATCACCTAATTGTGCCTACTGCGAGTCCAAGCCATGTAGTAGGAACCCGAATGCGTCTAAGCCTAATTTCTGTCCGATGCTTACCTATAGTGATGTCATTAGGAACTCCCTAAATAAGTATGAGGGATTTATTAGGGAACTGCATCGAATTTCATCGACAGTTGAGAAAGAGGGATATTGTGCACGGTCTAGGGTACATGAGGTTAAGGAACTTGCCAGCAAGTTAGGCATTAAGAAGCTAGGTATAGCGTTCTGCATCGGCTTAAGTAATGAGGCAAAGGCTATTGTTAAGTATTTCGAGGACGATGGGTTTGAAGTTTACTCAGTGTGTTGCAAATGTGGAGGAGTTGATAAGATGTGGATAGGGCTTTCTGAGGATCAGAAGCTAATCCCCGGCTCTCATGAATCGATGTGTAATCCTCTAACACAAGCTGAGTTGCTTAACCATGTTGGTACGGAATTAAACGTCGTCGTAGGGCTTTGTGTCGGGCATGATGCATTCTAAGGCCCCAGTAGCCTACTTAATAGCTAAGGATGGGGTTACAGGACACAATCCAGCTGCGGCAATATATGCATCTAACTACTTTAGAAATAAGCTTTAATTAAATTCCCTCAACATATTACATGGTGTCCGTATTTGAGGTTAGCTGGTCGTGTTGCGTTGATTACCGGCGGCGCTAGGGGGATTGGGAGGGCTATTGCTGAGGAGTTCCTCAAGGAGGGCGCTAAGGTAGTTATACTAGACGTGCTCCAGGAGGAGCTGAGCAGGACTGTGAGTGAGCTAAGCAGGCTAGGGGACGTAATGGGACTTAGGGTAGACATAACGAACAAGGAAGAAGTAGTAAGGGCAGTAGGTAAGGTAGTAGAGAAACACGGGAGAATAGACATACTAGTAAACAATGCCGGGGCCTTCCTCCAGAAGCCAGCTCTTGAGATGGATTTAGAGGACTGGAATCGGGTGATTAATGTTAATTTAACCGCTGTATTCCTAGTGAGTCAGGCAGTTGCTAAGTACATGGTTAAGTTGGGTGGTGGAGTGATTATTAATATATCATCGATGCTTGGGTTAATGGGGTTGGAGTTAAGGAGTGCTTACTGCGCTAGTAAGGCAGGCGTCATAGGATTGACTAAGGCACTAGCTGTTGAGTGGGCTAAGTATGGCATCAGGGTGGTGGCAGTTGCTCCGGGTTATATAGCTACTGAGAGGGTTATAGACTTAGCTCGTAGGGGCATAGTGAATGAGGCTGAGTTGAGGAGGAGGACGCCGTTAGGCAGGTTGGGTAGGCCTGATGAGGTAGCTAAGCTAGTTACTTACCTAGCATCTGATGATGCTAGCTATATAAGTGGGGAGGTAATCCTAATCGACGGTGGCTACACAGCTAATGCAGGTCCGCTTTAGCGCATACGTTTTTCGAACCAATTAATTATTTTTCAAACGACTTCAGTATGTTATACGTACTTTAATTTCATTAAGTAATGATAAGTACCGTTATAACCCCCGCACCATTAAACCCTAAATTAGGTATCGGCATGACGGTGAGCGATTTAAGGCTGTTTAAGGAGGTATTTCCGTTTAATGATGTACCACGTATATTCCTAAGTACCGATGACTACGTTAGGAGTTTAAGTCATTTAAATGAGATTTACCTTACTGACACCACATTAAGGGATGGACAGCAAGGTTGGAGAAACCTAACCTACGAGGAGAGCGTCAAGGTTTATGAGGTGCTTACTGAATTAGCTGGCGATGGAGTGATAACTACATGCGAGTTCTTCCTATATACTGAGAAGGATAGAAACGTGGTTAGGACGTTACTTAATTACGGATACAGATATCCCAAGGTGATTGGATGGATAAGGGCGTCGATGGAGGACCTCAAATTAGTCATTGAGAATGGATTAGATGAAACCGTAATACTAACATCTATATCCGACTATCATATTTACTTTAAGTTAGGCCTAAGTAGGGATCAAGCTATTGGTAAGTACTTAAGGGTGGTTGAGGAAGCATTAAGTCGTGGAATTGCAGTGAAATGCGCGTTAGAGGATGTCACGAGGGCTGACCTACATAGGAATGTATTGCCTTTTATTAGGGAGTTACTTAGGTTAAGGGAGAAATACTCAGCACCGATTAGGGTTAAATTATCTGATACCTTAGGCTTGGGGCTCCCATTCCCCGAAGTCCCTCCACCTAGAGGTATACCCTCGTTAATTAGGGCATTAATTAACGAGGGATTTCCGGGGATTGACATAGAGTTCCATGGGCACAACGACTTCGGCTTAGTAGTTGCTAACCATCTCGCTGCCTGGATATATGGGGCCGGAGGCGCTAACTGTACGTTACTAGGCATCGGGGAGAGGTCTGGTAATTGCCCGTTAGAGGTCATGTTGATTCACTACCTAGGGCTAAGGAACGATAGAAGGGTTAATTTAAGGAGTATCAGGAAGGCCGTTGAGTTATTTAAGGAATTAGGCTTCAGTATACCTGAATTCCAACCGGTTGTAGGAGCTAATGCGTTTAGGACTAAGGCCGGTATACATGTGGACGGATTGATTAAGAACCCCGAAGTGTATCTTCCTTACGACTCAGGTAAGTTATTAGGTATACCATACACTATTTCCATAACTCCATATTCTGGTAGGTCTGCAGTCGCTTACTGGATTAATACCTACTTTAGATTAGGTCCTAATGATGCCTTCAGTAAGGACGACCCACTAGTTAATGCCATCTACTTGGATATCCAAAGGATGTTCTCTGAGGGCCGTAGGGAGGAATTAAGCGATAATGAAATGCTATTACTTATAAGAAAACATGCCCCCGAATTACTTAATAAGTTGCCAGGGGGTTTAGATGATTGAGTAGAAAGTATAGAATTGCTGTTATAAAGGGCGATGGTGTAGGACCTGAAATAGTTGAGGCCGCCTTAAATGTATTAAGTGGCCTAGGATTTAATGCAGAATTCGTTGAGGTCAACGCAGGCTATGAATTCTTTAAAAGGACCGGTAAACCTATAGAGGAGGACGGCCTAAATGTACTGAAGTCCTGTGATGCAGTACTTAAAGGACCTATTACCACGCCCCTTGATAGGCCTGACTTCAAAAGCATAAACGTGATGCTTAGACGTGAGTTAGGCCTTTACGCTAACGTAAGGCCCTTCAAGAGCTTTAAGGGGATTTCCTTGAGGGACTTAAATGTAGTCTTGATCAGGGAGAATACTGAGGACCTCTATGTAGGTATTGAGGGAATTCATCTAGGTACGGCAATAGCGCTTAAGGTTATATCTAAGGAGGCGACTGAGAAGATCGTTAGATTCGCCTTTAACTACGCAATTAAACACGGATTTAAGAGGATTACCGTAGTACATAAATCAAATATCCTAAGAATGACTGACGGACTATTTAGGGATATATTCTTCACGGTGGCGAGGAATTACAATGACTTAGAATGTAATGAGATATTAGTGGATTCCGCTGCCTACCAATTAATCAGAAATCCTAAGGCATTCGATGTATTGGTTACTGAGAACCTGTATGGGGATATACTAGCTGATCTACTAGCAGGCATTGTGGGCAGTCTAGGTTTATGTGGTTCTATGGAGGTAGGGGACACTCACGCGTTATTTGAGCCAGTACATGGATCAGCTCCAGACATAGCCGGTAGGGGAATTGCTAACCCAATAAGTCAGGTGATATCATCTAAATTAATGCTTGAGTACTTAAGTACTAAATATGATGATCAATGGCTAGCTAAGCTAGCAAAGGCGTTGGATTCAAGCATCTCAACAGTAATTGAGGAAAGACGTATATTAACGCCTGATTTAGGCGGTAATGCCTCAACTAAGGAGGTAGCTGATGCCATATTAATTGAGGCATTACGAGTTCTTTAAGGTGATTCCATGTGAAATTATGTCTAAGGTTAGATACGTGGTTAGCCCACAACCCTAAACATCAATTGGGAATTATTTACTAAAGCAATTACAGTAGCATGCGTCAGTAGGTATGAGAGCACTGGCTCCTTAATGCCTAGCCTCCTCATGCCCTCAGACGTCAGCTGCCCCAATGTTTTAAAGTCCTTCAATATGGTGGCTATAAATCCCCTAATTCGTTCTAGGTAGGTTAAGTTTAAGTCGATAAGCCTAATTAAGTCATTT
>JAGDWE010000051.1:19785-20857 GCA_023255965.1 Desulfurococcales archaeon
TTTTACTCAACGACTCAGTAAATAATTTAAAGTCGTTTAGGTAAGGCACTTTAACCCCTCAAGCAACTTATCACCAAATAATGCATCACCAACGTATAGCACTTCATCACCTAACTCATAACCTACATAACTGTGTGGATGTCCTTTAAGGTCTACGACCTTAACTCCATAAATCTCCTCACCATCCCTAACCAATCTTATGTTCTCTAAATTTATGTCAGGAGCGATGGAACTCCCAAAGTTGTTAATGGACGTCAAGTCAATACCATAATCTAGGAATACCCTAAATCCACTAGAATTGATAAGTAATTCTTCACCGTATGGGACGTGTACTTCACTAGTTCTTAACGTGGTCAATGCATATATGTGGTCGCTGTGCTGCCTATTGCCCGGTAGGAGCTATTAAATACTGCGATGATTTAGATGATGCCTTACGTGATATTAGAACTAAGTCCATTACAGGCGCGTATGTAGAGCCCGAAGCACTTGCAGCACTCTCTGAGGGTGAGGGAATAAGCTATGAATACATAGTAGCTGCATTGAAGTACTTAGGTATATCTAAAGTGTACCTATACAGTCCCATCACTAAGTCCTTATTCAATAGCGGGCAGGTAGTTGCTGCCTCACCGGCAGAGGAAGTAATCCTTAAGAGAAACGGCTTTAAAGAAGTTGTAATACTGAAGATAGACATACCCCCAAACTCTCTATATATAACTCAATGTGTTGCTTGGAAATCGATTAACGGTCTAAAGGTAATTACGTCAAGAGAGATTCAGAAAGCATTAAGAACCTTAAACTACGAGGTATTAGAGCCAAGTAATTTAAATGAAGTTGTTGGATTTGAAAACATGGTCAAGTTATCGAGGGGTACTGTATTTAGGATATGCCCCGGCGGATGCCTGCTAGGAGGAGGTCAGCCCATTTCGCGTAATGAAGAGTTAGATAACGTACTGTCAAAAAGAATAGAGGTCTATAAAAAGATAATTAATGATGCATTCAGTAATTCAGTAAATGATGTGCCCTCCGATCCTCACCTCTTCCTGGGCGGTGAGGGCTCCCCACCATCAAATAC
>JAGDWE010000049.1 GCA_023255965.1 Desulfurococcales archaeon
CACCAACATCTCCATGGGTATGGCCAGCCCCTGTGCAGGCTCACTAGCTTCAGCGCTCCATGGGGCCTCCATCCGGGGATACGTGCCTAAGCCCTATGTTAATAGCTCCTACAACGCCTGCATCCAAAATCGATCCGCTGATTAGCGTGGCTAGCCTCAGGCGGGTTTTTAACACCCCGCCTCCCCATACCTACGGCTTAATCGTCGCCACGATCAACAACCACAACGACCAGCCGAACTTATACGGCCCCCATCAAGTAGTTAAATGTATCGTTAAGTCGGGGTCTACCTCCATGAGAGTAGGAACAGTTCGTAAAAGCGTTAATCATGGTACTAGGTATTCAAGTAGCGTCGATTTACTCAGCTCCTTCTCTAGGCTCTTATCGACTAATATTACTGCTAACACTATCTTAAGTGTTAATTCGTATCTGTTAATAAACTCATAAAATTTGTCTAAGCTGTCGTATGTTAGGATATCTGATACTAATGCTATGTAATCACCCCTCCTTAATTGATAATAGTTGTCGATTCCGAATTCATTCCCGCTAGGAATTAACATGACTGGTAATCCAAGCTTAGAAGATATTGAGGCAGCTATTAGAGATGAACTTCCTGGCATAGCTAGCAAATACCTTAATCCGCTTCCAGCTAGATTACGTATTATAGCTCTAGCCATGTACATGCCTAGGATATTAATAACCTTAGGATCCGTTAGTAATTTATTGGAATTCCATCCATATTTACTTAAGAATCTAAATATGTACTCCTTAACTAATTCCCTGCTTAACAACGTGTTTAATATCATCTTAGATTTATTTAAGCTGGGAACTATATCGCCCTGGGAGTACTTACATAGAGCCGAAGATGGTGTAGAGAGCATTTTAGAAAGTTCACGGTACGTATACACCTCCTTAAACGCTGCAAGAACATCGATAGCATCTAACTTAATTCTTAGTTCCTGGTATTTCCTCCCCCTCGCCTGAATACCGTATCACCATACTTAATCCAATTTCGTAAGGATTAAACTAATCGAGCAACATACGGTTTAAGTTTAAGAGTAACAAGCGGCATAGTCCCAAGGTCCTGTAGATACTCCCTAAGGATAGAGGCAAAGGTTAGTCATTTAATCTTTAATACTTCTGTAGGTAGTTTAGAAAGGGTGGCTGTTTGAGTCAATCTCGAGATAAGACGATAAGCAAGGAAATTAAGATAACTACAAGACCTGTTGTAACTATAGATAGCATAAAAGGTGATTTTAATAAATTAATAGTACTTAATATTATAAAATATTTAAATGAGGTCTCAGAAAAGGCGCTCCAACACCTTATATATTGGTTGAAGTCGGAGAAGAATGTACAATTAAAATATGAATTTATAAGTATTGGCAATCTCCCAGTAAGCAAGCAGTTAAAGGAAGACATAAATATACTTCTATATCTTGGTTTAATTGAGACCAATCCATCAACAAGAAAGTTGAGGCTTACAACTAATGGTTTAGAGTTCTTAGACAAAAATAATCTAAGCTCAGGAGAGATGGAGGTTATACTGAGGGGTGTAGAGGATTTAAAGCCTAAGATAAAACCTATAGAGGCTGAGGCTGAATTAACATCTAAAAATATTAGAGGTCGAAGATGATCTATTGGTAGTTAGTAAAGCTATTTACAACTGAAAAGTCCCACATACTTGAGACTGGACTCTTAGTTGTAAAATGTATTAGACTTATAATGCGATTTATATTTTCCCTAAATACTTGCCTCCATATTTAGCATCGCCCCCTAGCCAATGCTCTATCCTAAGGAGTTCATTATATTTCGACGTCCTCTCCCCTCTAGCAGGTGCACCGGTCTTAATTAGCCCTGTTTCATATGCTACAGCTATATGAGCTATTACGGGATCCTCAGTATCTCCACTTCTATGACTTATTATTGCCCTCTTACTGGACATTAAAAGTAAGTTGATGCTATCTTCACTCTCCGATAGGGTGCCCACCTGATTTATCTTTATTATACATCCATCTATTGCGTCTAAAGATAACGCCTTCTTTATTCTCTCAATATTAGTAACAGTTAGGTCATCACCGATTATTAATGTTTTACTAGCTACCCTTTTTCTTAGCTCAGCAAATTCTTTAAACCCCTCTTCATGAAATGGATCCTCAATGATTTTTATCGGATAAGTATTAACTAATTCAACATAATAATCGATTAATTCCTCGCTCGTCATCGATATACCATCAACCGTGTACGTATTACTTGAGTCGTTATATATCTGTGACGCTGCAGCATCTAATGCTAGCATGAAGTCTAAACCATCAACATACCCGGCGCTACGTATCGCCTGAACTAACGCATTAAGCGCCTCACTATTGGATTTCATGGGCGGTGCATACCCGCCTTCATCACCAACATTGATAGCTGAGGGGCCATATTTCTCCTTTAAATGCTTCTTAAGCTCCTTATACACTTCAATAGCTATTCTAAGCGCCTCTGAGAAACTATCAGCACCTACCGGTATTATCATGAACTCTTGAAATGATAACTCATTACCTGCATGTAAGCCGCCGTTAATTACGTTCATTAGAGGGGCTGGAAGTAGCCTAGATTTAAAGCCGCCTAGAAACTGATACAACGGCATCTTTAATGTATCAGCAGCTGCTTTCACATTTGCTAATGAGGTGGCAACTATCGCGTTAGCACCTAGCCTAGACTTGTTTGACGTCCCATCGATCTCTATCAATCTTCTGTCCACATGCCTATAATACCTAGAGTCAAGACCTTTAAGGGATGGAGCTATGTATTTGTTAACATTATCCACGGCTCTTGAAACACCTCTACCATTATATCTCCTATCACCGTCTCGTAATTCAACAGCTTCATACGTGCCTCTGGAGGCTCCTGAAGGAGTTAAAGCCCTACCAACGCCCCCTCCCTCAGTTATAACGACAACTTCAACTGTAGGATCTCCTCTCGAATCGATCACTTGTAATGCGTATACATCAGATATCTTAAACTCGGACATACCATTATCCCTAATTAAGTCATCTACGTCGCTCTTAACCATTTAATAAAATAAATTTAATGACGGCCATCTAAGGATCAGCGCTACAGTGGATCATCAATTCTCAGTCCGCCCGTCGTTGACATCACCATAGAGGTTAAGATGATACATACCTATAAATGTTCATCACCAATAAATGGTTCGGTCTCTGGTCATAAAGTATTTAATCGTAGGACTTAATTAATTATGAAGGTGAGCAATCACAACGGGCTTGAAGGCCATAGAGGACGAGGCCCGCAAAATTATTAAGGATGCGGAAATTAAAGGCTGTTTCCGGTTTAATGATAAATGCCTTTGATCTGCTTCTAACCACCTAGCGGGAGGTGGGAGGGCTGTACAAGCTCGGTTAGGGCCGTTGGCATTCATGGCGAACAGCACGTCCC
>JAGDWE010000057.1 GCA_023255965.1 Desulfurococcales archaeon
CATGCCCATACTAACCAAAGTAATTCAAGTAGCTAAAGCAACCTAGCTAATGGGCATGGGCGACCACTTTTCTAATACCTATCTTAACTCTCTTATCATCGATATCCCATTCAAGGGCGTACATATTTGATGTTTCATTAGTGAAGCTCTTAGCCCTTGTTTCACTTAATATGAAGTTACCGAACATCTTAATCGACTCCATGATGTCGGCATCGCCTGATTCGATCATTAACTCTATATACTCATCGACAAGTAGGTTAGCCCTCTTCCTCATTACTTGAACCCTCCTGACGATCTCCTTAGCTAGCCCCTCGTAGTATAATTCCTTATCTATGACGCGGCTTAAGCAAACCTTTAACGCTCTAGCCTCCTTCACGACGTATTCGTTGCTTAAGCATTTATCAGGTAAATCCGTGAGTAGGCTTACTTCCTTAACATTAACTAAGAATCTAATTATATCTTGGTAGTTCCTTAATTCATTAATTAATTCATTACTGCCGATAACGATTACCTCCCTAACAGGCCACCTTAATTTAATACCAACAGCGTTTCTTATCGAATTTGCAGTTGCATATATCTCGAACACTTTCTCGAACACCTCCTCTAACTTTAGATCTATATGCTCATTAAGTAGCTGAGGCCAAGCACTGAGATGTACACTCTCAATCTCGTCGGGTTCATAAAACCTAACGAAGTGATGCCATAGGTACTCACTTATATGTGGTATTATAGGTGCCAGCATCTTTAATGTCTCCTTAAGTACCTTATATAGCACAGCATATGCTACGTACTTGTCATTACCCTCCTCCTTCCATACCCTAGGTCTTACTAGCCTTATGTATCTATGGCTTAAGTACTCAATTACGAATTCAATTACGGCCCTACTCGCTTGATGAAGTTCGAACTCCTTCATCGAGTCCTCGTAATTCTTTAATGTTGTATAGAATCTTGATAGTATCCATCTATCCTCAGGTCTAGCATTAATTATTAACTCCTCAAGCCTATGCTTGCTTGGGTCGAATCCATCTAATGACATATAGATATGCGCAAATCTAAATACGTTCCATAAGATGTTTAATTTATTTATAACTTCCTTGACTTCATCTGGGTCGAACGTAAATGTATCTCCTGGAGCGAACTTGGTTAATATGTAGGCTCTAACCGGGTCAACCCCATACTTACTGAAAATATCTGAAGCCCATATGACGTTGCCTTTAGACTTACTCATTTTTTGGCCGAATTTGTCGACCACATGTCCTTGAATTAAGATGCTCTTATATGGAGCCATCTTATTAAGCAGTACTGAGGTTACTAGGAGCGAGTAGAACCAACCCCTTGTTTGATCTACCCCCTCCGTGACGAAGTCGTAGGGGTAAAGCATCTTAAATAATTCCTCATTCCTCAAACCATCAACACTAGCTAGCCACGCAATCCCACTATCCATCCATACATCAATTACGTAGGGCTCCCTAATCCATTCTCTGCATTCATCTGTTGATATCCTAACCATGTCTATCCACGGCCTATGAACTAGCTTATCGTTACTTACTTCAGGCACGGATGTAGCCATCTTCTTGAGCTCTGCAACACTCCCAACTACAATTAGTTTTTCCGGGTTCTCCTTGCACCTCCATATAGGTAATGGCGTCCCCCAAATACGTGACCTAGATATGGTCCAGTCCTTAGCATTTGCTAGCCAGTTATAGAATCTATCACGTAGTTTTTCAGGATATATCCTCACCACATCTAAGCTCTTAATTAGTTCGTCCCTGAAATCACTTACCTTTAAGAACCACTGCTTATCTGTTCGATATATTAGCGGGGTCCCACACCTCCAGCAATGTGGATACATATGAGTTATAGTTCCTTCATGCAGTAAAAGTCCCTTAGCCTTAAGCACCTTGATTACCTCCTTCGAGGCATCCTCGATATTTAAGCTACTGAACCGGCCGCCATAGTTATTAAATAGACCGCTAGGTAATACGCTATTAGTTATTGGTAGGCCGTACTTAATGCCTACTTCATAGTCTTCAGGGCCGTGTGCCGGAGCCATATGAACTAAGCCTGTTCCCTCGGTAAGGGACACGAAATCGGCAAGGACTACTTTATGCGCATTATTATGCTCCTTATGTATAGGTACCTCATCTAATAATGGATGAACATACTTAAGACCGCTTAATCTCTCACCTTTAAATTCCTCAACGCATGTTAGTTCCTTACCCACTAACCTACTTAACTCCCCGACTAAGTCCTTGGCTACTATTAAATACTCGTTATCTAACGGCACTTTACAGTAACTCCCATCAGGCTTAACGGCCACAGCCTCATTATCTATTAAGGTCCATGGAGTCGTAGTCCATATTAGTAGGTAAGTATCTTCACTACCCTCTAACTTAAATTTAACGTAGATCGATGGAGATACCTTCTCCTCGTATCCCTGGTCAACCTCGGCATCACTTAACGCTGTCTCACATCTAGGGCAGTACGGAAGTACCCTAAATCCCTCATAAAGCAAGCCTGATTCATACATCTTCTTTATGAAGTACCATACATGCTCGATATAATAAGCCTTCCTGGTTTCGTACGCGTTCCTCAAATCAAGCCATAATGCTAGCCTAGAGGTAGCTATATCAGACCATACGCTTAGGTAATAATCGACTAGCCTATTACATTCCTCACTAAACCTCTCATAGCCTAATGACTCAATATCTTTCTTATTATTTAAACCAAGTTTCTTCTCGACCTCAACCTCAACTGGAAGTCCCTGCTCATCCCAACCTGCTTGTGCCCATAGGTTAAAGCCCTTAAGCCTAAAGTACCTCAATACGAAGTCCTTATATGTCCTACCTCTTATATGACCTACATGTGGGAACCCGTTAGTTGTTGGAGGGCCCTCAAGAAAAGAAAATACCTTAGCTCCCTCCCTCCACGACCTCCACTTCGATGGTATATCATTTAGTTCCCAGAACTTCCTAGCCCATTCTTCAACATCCTTAACCTTCAAATTACCCATATCAATAACAGACACCAATACGTTAGGATAAGTAAGAAGTTAAAAACCTTAAGCAATCATGTGTTTTCCTAGCTAATCGTATCTACGGTGCTCAAGAGGGTTAAGAACTCAATCTCCTATCTCATGGAACTCCTTCGAATTGATCTATTGCTTGTCATGTGATAGATCATCATCGTTCCAAATACTCTACGACCTCCTATGAGGATACTTAAACTCACCTACAGATCTGCAAACAGTCCATGTATTCCAGCCTGCAATACCTATTTATCTAATGTTTAAATAGGTCAAGTTAATTATTAAGAGCTTATTAACAATAAATCAATCCTGCTAGAGCTCGGGCTTTCGTAGTAGCTCATATAGATGTCGCCGCCCTCATACCCACATGCTCGGCTCTGCCCTT
>JAGDWE010000033.1 GCA_023255965.1 Desulfurococcales archaeon
AGGGCGATGAAGCCAAGGGTAGAGAATTAATATCAAGCTATGTCAAGCCAGATGAAACCCGAACCCCATCAGCCTAATCTCTCTTCGCGTATGTACGGCTTTCCTAAAGCTGATGGGGCCCCTAATCTCACCTTGAACCTCTCAATGCTAACTATAGAAAGCATCACTACGGTGGTTATATACGGTATCATTACTAGAAAGTAGCTACTTACCCCGATCCTGCCCTGAAGCATATATGATGTGGATATTAAAGCGGCCATAAGGTACGATGTGAGTAAGGTCCTTGATGGGATCCACATAGCTAGAGGCACTAAACCAACCGCTATCCACCCCATACCAGCGGTTAAGTTCTCTACCCAGCTCCCTACAACCCCTAGCGATAGGTAAGCACCACCTAAGCCGGATAGAAATCCACCTAAACCTACCGCCACTAATCTAGTGGTTATCACATTAACCCCTAAGGACTCAGCAATTACCGGGTTCTCGCCACAGGCTCTAATCGCACTACCTAATTTAGTCCTGAATAACATGTACGTGATCAGTAACGGTATTACAATGGATATGAAGACCATTATGTCCTGCTTCAATACAGAAGATAGTATGGGTTTTAGGTGATCGGGGCCGGGGACCTCGTATGGATATATTGGTGGAGGTCTTAGCCCGAATAAAGACCTCCCCACATAAGCCCTACCTACAAGTGCCGTTATCCCTCCCCCAATCATAGCTATCGCTAATCCTGAAACTATCTGATTGCCACCAAATAACACCGAGATTAGTCCATGTAGTAAGGCTAGCGCCAATCCAGCTAATCCGCCGGCGAGGAAACCAAGCCATACATTACCAGTAATCAGGGTGGTAATAACTCCTGTTAAAGCACCTACTAACATCGACCCCTCAACGCCTAAGTTGATCACACCCGCCCTCTCGGATACCGCTTCACCGCTAGATGCCAGTATCAGCGGTACAGCATTCTTTAACGTTAGGTAAATGAAGTTGCCGATGACAAAGGAATCAACATCCATGCTGAGATCACCTAAGCTTGATTACCACCCTATAGTTAAGTACGAACTCTGTGGCAACCAAAGTGATGAGTATTATCCCATTCATTAAATTAACTATCCCTTCAGGTTGACCTAATGAGGCCTTAATATTTAAACCACCATTAATTAGCATAGCAAGCAACATTGACGCAGGTAATATAGCAAGCGGCTCAAGTCTAGAGAGCCAGGCAGCAATTATCGATGTATACCCTAAGCTCTCAGAAACGCTCCATGGCTTAGGACCTAGCCTATAGTGTACTGTCGTTAATTGTAAGGCACCAGCTAATCCAGCTAATGCGCCGCTCAATATAAAAGTAAGTAAGGCAACTTTACGGGGGCTTATACCGGCTGCATATGCTGCTGCGGGATTGTAGCCGTACGCTCGAATTTCGTAGCCTATGCTAGTGTACTTTATGATTACGTTAATTATAACTATCAATGATATCATTATAGCAATGCCAATTATTGATACCCCCATATAAGTAGGGATTATGTATGACTCATTTAATGGTTCTGTGAGAGGGAAGTTGAACGATTTAGGACTCCTCCAAGGTCCGTAAATGAGGTAATCAGTTAAAGAGTAAGCTACAAAGTTGAGCATTAACGTAGTTAGGACCTCATTAACGTTTAGAAACCCCTTAAGTACCCCCGGAATCAGCGCCCACATAACACCGCCTAATACCCCGGCAAGTAATGCCATGACTATGGAGATGGGCTTCTCTAGCGAAGCAAATGAATACGCAACCCATGCAACGAAGATGGATCCCAGAACTAATTGGCCTTCAGCCCCGATAGAGTAGATACCAGCTCTATATGTGATTAGAAGTCCTAATGAGGTGATCCCCACCGGTATGAAGTATCTGAGGGTCACCTTTAAATCCTCATACGAAGTTATTGGCTTTATGAATAGCTTGAATAATATGTCGTTGAAGTCGGCGCCATACGCTATTTCAACTAGGATAAATAGAATTACCCCTAAGATGAATGAGACTATGTATGTAGCGATCCTTAACTTGTTGGATACTTCGTAACGCCTAAGTAGCCTCACCTCAGGCATTTAACAACCCTAACATAGCTTTCTCTATATCACCAATAGATAGCTTATCCCTGCTAACATCATACACTATGGATCCCCTATACATAACCAGGATCCTGTCCGATAACTTAATAACTTCGTCGAGGTCCTCGGAGATTAAAAGTATTCCTGCACCTCTATCTCTAACATTAAGTAATTCGTTATGAACTAATTTAGCTGATGCTATATCAAGACCTAAAGTGGGATTATGGGCTAAAACCACCTTAGTATTAAGTCCTAATTCCCTAGATACTATTAACTTCTGTATATTCCCCCCTGAAAGCACCTTGGCCCTTTCTAGAGGGCTCCTAGTAACTATGTGGTAGAGGTCGATATTCTTAGAGGCAAAATCCATAACCTTCCTCATATTAATGAATAGTAGCTTACTAAATGCCTTATAATTCTTTAGTATGAAGTTCTCAGCCACACTCATCTCACCTACTATACCATACTTCAATCTATCCTCAGGTATGTACGCCAATCCATTTTTAATCCTTTCATATGGCTCCTTATTAGTTACGTCAACCCCTGATAGCACTATCCTCCCACTCCTAACCCTCCTCAAACCTACTATAGCCTCAGCTAGTTCCTTCTGACCATTACCACTTACCCCAGCTATACCCACTATCTCACCGGCCTTAACGCTTAGACTTACGTTCCTTACCGCTATAAGACCTATATCATTAGCTACGTTTAGCTCCTTAATCACTAAAACATCCTCGGGCGGAGCTGATCTTTGTCTATGTATATACTTAACAGGTGTTACGTCGTTAACGTTGCTACCCATAATTAGCTTAACTAGTTCATTGTAATCGTACTCGCTCTTAGGCCTTGATGAAACTACAGCGCCCCTCCTTAACACAGTAATCCTATCACTTACCTCTAATGCCTCGGATACCTTATGAGTTATTAGGACTACAGCCCTTCCCTCATCAATTAACTTCCTAAGTATAACGAATAACTTCCTTCTCTCATACGTTGTAAGCATTGTAGTGGGTTCGTCAAGTATTAGTATCTTAGCATTAAGTATTAACGCCCTAAGTAATTCTACATATTGCTTCTCGCTAAATGAAAGATTACTAACTATCATTTCAGGCTCTAAACTTATGTCATACTTAATGCTGATTTCCCTTATTAGACCGTATATCTTCCTTACCGACGATAAATAACCTAAGTCCTTAATACTTAATGCTAGGTTCTCGGCCACAGTCATCTTATCGATTAGCATAGGGTACTGTTGCACTAGCACTATGCCGTAGGATATGGCGTCCTGAGGCGTACCTAATTTAATCTTCCTCCCACTAAGCTCTATATACCCTGAATCAGGTTGGTATATGCCATAAAGAATGTTTGCTAAAGTAGTTTTGCCTGCGCCATTCTCGCCAAGTAATGCATGTATCTCACCATCGTATATATCAAGGCTTACGTCATCTAATGCGATTACATTCCCAAAGCGCTTACTTATTCCCTTAACACGTAGTAAAGGGATTGTAGGTCTACTTAAGTTGTGTGCATTTAAAAAAAGTGATTTATTTACCTCCACGTCATTCATCGCTTTAACACACCTAATTAACCAGCTGGTATGGACCCCACCACGTTATCCACGAACACCATCATGTTCCATAGATCATCATGCGTCAAGCACTGGCCAGGCCTTACTAGGACTTTACCGTCCTGCGTTAATATAGGTTCGCTTACAGCGCAGAATGGGTCGAATGCAGGTCTCGGATCCTTCATTTGATTTAATCTAAGCATTACTACATCGTAAACGCTCATTTTCTCGCCAGTTATGCGTTCCGTAACCGTAATGTTCTTGAGAACCGGTATGAACTTGGGATTGATTGGTACACCGAAGTCAGCACCTAAATCCACGGCGCCCTCACTTAATAGCCACCAGTAATCTACGTTCCTTAAGTTAGTTGTATTGTACGCGCCAGAGTATATCTTAGCAAGTATATCTGCATAAATCGCTTCCCACCTCACTAACTGGCCGCTTACGACTGCGTCAGGACCGTACTTTAGCATGGGGCTATAGTGGGCGAATGCGTAAACCGGCTTACCGCGGCTTGTATACTCCTGGGCTACTTCTACAACTGTAGGTGAGTCCTCAGTAAATGCTAATACATCAACGCCCTGAGCTATTAATGACTCAGCGGCGGCCCTAGCCTTAGGTGGATCGTACCATGCATGTATCCATACAACATATACTTTCGCTGATGGATTAACCTCCTTAACGCCTAAGGCAAAAGCATTAATATGTCTGATAACCTCTGGTATCGGATGGGCTGCGACATAACCTACCTTACCAGATTTAGTTAGGGCCCCCGCCATCAAACCATTAAGATAGTATAGCTGATAAAGATCTGCAAAGTAGGTACCCATATTATCCCATCTCTTATACCCTGAGCAGTGGAAGAATATCACATTGGGATATTCCTTAGCAGCTTTTAGCGTACCGTCCATGAATCCGAAGCTAGTGGTAAATATCACCTCATACCCCTCATCAATTAACTTCTTAATTACATCGTAGACCTTAGGCTCTTCAACCGATTCCACATAGCCTGTTACTAGCCAATCCCTGAATAGCTGCTCTACATATCTCCTAGCAACGTCATGCGCGTGTGACCATCCATAATCACCTATCGGACCTACGTAAACCCAAGCCGCTTTTAATTTCTTAGGTTGAGGAGTGACCGTGACGGTCGTCGTAACTGTCTTGGTCATCGTTACCGTGGCTGATTGCGTTACTGTAGTAGTTACCGTCTTAGTCGGCGCTGCCGATGAGCCAGCTAAGTAGCCGCCAACGCCGGCCACGATGATTAGGACAACCAATACGGCAATTAATGGAGTCTGATTTCTAGCTGACATTTTTCACGCACCTGTATATTCGATATTAACTGGTTAAGGTACATTATAAATACTAGATTTACATGATTATGTAAATCATTCAGATGAACAGTATTTAAGTCAGGTTAACTAGATATCAAGGTACGAAGATGGGCGACTACGTAGTGATAACTCATACGGACTTGGATGGCGTTACGTCGTCGTCCTTAGTACTCAAGCACCTTAGGAACAACTATGGAGTTACTAAAGTGGATGTAAGGTTCACTCAGCCGCATAGACTTCATAAACTCCTAAAGACGGTAAAAAGTACTAATGTATTTATATGTGATTTAGGTGTTAATACGAATACATATAACGTAGTAGTCGATGAAGTAAGGAGGCTGATAAGTAATGGTGCAACCATTTATTGGTTTGACCACCATATATGGGATGATGGATGGGTAGCTAGCCTAAGGGAGCTTGGAGTCAAGCTATACATAGATAATTCCACCTGTAGTGCGGGAGTTGTTGTGAGGTATTTGAACTTGAATGATGATGTCTCGCTAGCATTAGCTAGGGCTGCTTGCTCCGTAGATCTATGGTTATTTAATGACCCGTTAGGTAATTTCCTTAGTAGGTATGTAGTGTGCAGGAATGATGGAACGTGGAGAAGGTACTTAATTAATAAGTTATTGGACTTTAATGGATACATAGATGACGAAATTAAGCGGTGTGCCGAGAAAGTGGTCGTCAGGGAGTTAAAGATTATGGAGAAAGTCCTTAAGGAAGTAATCATCACCGATGTTAAGGGAATCAAGTTGGCATTTACCATGAAGTTATGGGATGATGGCTCTACATCATATATAGCCCACTATCTAATGAGTAAGGTCAACACAGATGTAGTCATAGTATGTAAGGAGAGCAGTTTAAGCATTCGAAGTAGGGACCTAAATATTAGGGATTTAGCTGTTAAGTTGGGTGGTGGGGGTCATCCACACGCCGCTGGAGCTCCGTTTAAGTTGCCATTCATCTACAAACTAATGTTATATATTGGGATTAGAAAGCCTGTACTTAAGCTTTGCTCGAATATTATTTCTAAGGAACTAGAGAAAGTCCTTAGCTCTAGGTAGCATTGAATCATTAATCTAGACCGTTGACTTAGTGAAAGCCTATAATACCTCCTAGCTACTACGGTTACTTAGAAGTGCTTGCCTCGATGACGTCAAGGTAGTTAACAGATGTAGAGACTAGTGATATTACCCGTAGGGCGGGCTAGCGGTTCCGGTTAATGAAGTCCTACGAAAACGGGTGGGTACTGGTGAAGCCCGTGCCCGTAAAAGCCAGGGCAGCCAAAAATAATTAATTGAAGAAGTAGTTAGGGTAATGAACGCAGAAGATCACAAGCAGTCAGTACTTAAATTTTATATAAACACTATTAAAGAATTCACTCAATGTCATTATCGCTTGGTATATATGTTATTACCATGCCTTGAGTTTTAGAGACCCACCACCTAAGGAATTCCTGCATAGATTTCCTCTCACTGACATTTACCATCATCCTCCTCTTAGCCCATTCTACTTCATCAAGTCCTATACTCCCATCACCCCTGCTGGCAGCTAATCTAATGAACGCGTTGACTTCAGCTGCTGAGAACCATTTAGTTGCCTTAACTATGGTTTCGATTACCTCATCACTTATCTTCACTCCATACCTATTAACATCCCTCTCTATGATCTTGCGCCTCATAACCCTATCTGGATATCCGAGAACGATAGAGACATCTATTCTTCCGGGTCTGAGTAGGGCGGGGTCTATTAAATCAGGATTATTGGCTGTTAATATTGTGAAAGGCCTATCAGGTCTTTGTAAGTGGTAAAGTATCGTTGATATCTCACTTATATGTGCCTCATGGATTGTGTACTTCCTACTGCTTATGAACTCCGCATCATCGAGTACTAAGGCAACCTCAGACCTCTTCTTAATTATCTGACTAAATATTGCATTTAGCGTCTTCTCCGTAGCTCCGTACCACATAGACCTGTAGGTGCTTGGTCTTAATTCGATCATCTTCAGATTTAACGCTGCAGCTAAGGCTTCAGCCATAACCGACTTACCAACCCCTGGCGGACCGGTTATGAAGGCCCCCTTCGGAGCGAAATCATATTTCTTAATGATCGGATTAATAATCATCATCCTAACGTCCTCAACGATCTTAGGCGGTAGATCCTCTAGGCTCCAGGAAGGCACCTTAATAGGTATCCTAACTTCCCTATATTCGCTGCCATCTGATACCACTGCCTTTATTTCATCATAGCTCTTATTACCATTCCTAATGACTACTACCGCTAGAGGCCTTAGTAAGTGTATTGAGTTAATTATTGGTACGTAGCGAGGGGCGTATTTACTAAAGCAAGTTATAACCTCCCTGAATAGCATTGATGATACCTTACCTGAGTGCTTCTTAATTAACGGGTCCGAGACATCAGGGCTCACTGAAATTAGGATCGGCCTTAAATACCTTACTGCCTTCTCAGAGTCCTTACTTAACGTTATCGACGCAGCTACCAACTTAGGCTTACTGAATCCCTCAAATAAAAACGTACCTAACGAGTACTCGCCCCTCTGCACGATCGTCTTTGGTAGATGAGTCAACGAGAGAGGTATTAATGAGTACGCTACATCATTAATATCCACAGTCCTACTTCCCTTTATATTTATCTTAAGTAGTAAATGATATTTATCATCTTCAATCTCATCAATTAAGCCCCTCCTCCTAACAAGCGCCTCAACTAATCTATAGGATAATACGCTCTCCGAAGGCCTTACGAACGACAGTAGGAAGGTCCTTACAGACTTATACAGGTTAGTCCACAGCACCTTAATGTCCACTAACTTCCTTTCACTCACTTAACTGCCCTCCAACTACTGAAAACATACAGACTTTAAAAACACGAGCCTCATGAACTAAGGACTTAAATAATTTAAATAGCTCTTTAGGTATCTAAACACGATAGCCATATTGTCCTTAGTTTGAAGGTGCAACACCATGCCTAAGAAAGGTAGTAAGGAGTCCGGTAAGGTAGTTAAAATTAAGAGGGCAAGACGTAGTACTAAGTTACCTAGCCTTAAGCTGATTCTCATAGTGACGTCGGTAATCATAATATCGCTCGCTATATATTCTCATGCACCAAGACTTAGTGAGGGTGCTAAAGGCACTGCCGAGTCCTTAAAACCCCAGGACATCCTTAAGGATTTAGCAGCGGGGAACGCCTCAGTGGCTCTAATATACGATGTAAGCGGTGATTTGTTAATAGGTAATGGTACGGTACTGAACGTGTATGATAGATTAGCAATTATCGTACAGCCGTATAGTATTGCAACTAATGAGAGCAATAGTTCAGCGAGTTGGAAGTACGCAATTAGATCCGACATCACGTCTCAGTATTTAAGCTACTATCTACTAAGCAAGCTTGGTAATGATGTAGTAGCTAATGATACCAGGGATATATTGTTAAACATTAACGTGTTAAAGAGATTATATGGTAATGTGAGCTATGAAGTTTTAGGTATTGAGAAAATTAACAATAAGGTACTAGGGGATGTTGAGGTTGAGGTCTACGAATACAGCTACGACTCTTTAAAGGTGAGAGCATATTATGAAGTAACGTACGGTGTACCAGTAGAGTTAGACCTTAATGATGGAGGATATGTGGTTAGATTGACTCTGAGCAACATACTTAAGCTCTCATAGCAATGATTAAACCCTCAAGAAGCTTCGAGGTATTTAATTTCTTAATCAGCAATTCCTATAGGATTCAACCTTGGTCATAGTAGCCCCATAACTATATACTAAGTATGTTAATTCCTACGGCATTATCTATAAATTAAGTAGGGAATTGGAGGATGATGAGGAAGTTAACGAATTGCTTAGTAATGAGTAATGTGATGACTGTTAGCAGACTTAAGTACAATGACCACGGGATAGCACATGCTAAGATAGTTGCTGGCGCAGCATTAGAGCTACTTAATTTACCTATGTTAAGGAATGTGGAGTTAACCACGTTGAAGGATGGCACAGCTAAAAATTTAGATGAGGTTATGGCCGTAGTATTCCTAGCCTCGTATCTCCATGATATAGGTAATTCTATTCATAGGTCAAATCATGAATTCCTTGGAGCACTTATAGCTAAGGACATAGTGGATAGAGTGGTTAGGAAGGTGATGGACCTCCCCAGTAGGAGGTTGATAGCTATAAGGCAGGAGGTGCTACATGCTATATTCTCAAGCGAGTATGGAGTTGAATGCCTAACTACGGAGAGTAGCATAGTTAAGTTGGCTGACGGCCTAGATATGTCTGAAGGTAGGGCTAGAGTGCCATATAAGTTAGGTGAGTTCGACATGCACGCGGTTTCAGCCCTAAGCATTAAGAAGGTTGAGATGGAGGCTGGGAAGAGACCTATAAAGATCTCTGTGTACATTGATAATCTCGCAGGTCTTTTTTAGGTAGAGAGTATTGATGCCTAGAATACTGAGTGGATTAATTAGGGATCATATAGAGACACATATAATTACGCGACAGAAGGCGTTTAGGTACTATCCTAGGGATTGAAGCTAACCTGAGGAATACATTCCTTAATTAGTACACTCTATATATTAATACATGATGTGAGACCATGAACTACGGCCTAACGGTAATAGAACCGGTATCTAGGAGATCATCACTAGTAATGAGCCTTAAGAACGTATTAGTTAGTACTAGAACTAAGTACCAGAGGGTACAGATAGTTGAATTAGAGGAATTCGGTACTGCATTAATACTCGACGATTACATACAGTCGACGGAGGCTGATGAATACATATACCATGAATCCCTAATTCACCCTGCACTAATTACCCATCCGAGACCTGAAAAAGTACTAATAGTAGGTGGAGGTGAGGGTGCTTCATTAAGGGAGGTGCTTAAACACTCTACAGTATCCAAAGCAGTTATGGTCGATATAGATGGTGAGCTGGTGGAGCTCGCTAAAAGGTACCTAGGTGTAATGCATAGGGGATCCTTCGACGATCCGAGGAGTAAGGTGATTATAATGGATGGACTTAAATACATCGAGGAAGCTACTGAGACCTATGATGTGGTGATCTTAGATCTTACTGATCCGTTCGGATCGGATATAGCTAGGGCTTTATATTCCAGCGAATTCTATATGAAGCTGAAGAATAGGTTAACTCATGATAGTGTGATAGTATCACAGTGTGGGAGCTCCTTCTTCTACCCAAACACCTATAGGTACATAGTTAATAACATCATGAAGGCCTTTAAAGTTGTGAGGGAGTACTATGTGTGGATACCTTCGTTCGGATACGCATGTAACTTCATCATCGCCTCCGACCGCTATGATCCAGCAACTTTAAGTGCGCATGACGTAGACGAACTGCTTCGGAGGAGGGGCGTTACAACTAGGTACTATAGTGGTAAGGTACATGAGGCACTTATGAAATTACCTGTAATATACAATAGTTTCAGCATGAATATAGATAGGGTTTATTGACTCAAGCGTAAGTACGACCCATTACGATCTAAAGGTAGATAATTTTAGACATTCATCAAACCCTCCCGCACCTTACGACCTACCATTCCCTCAATTCGTCATCTAATCGATTTCATTTCTACATTACGTCAGCATACGTCTTAGCCTATTTAGTACTCTCCTACCTGAGTTAGTTATCAATACCATATCCTCTATTCGGACCCCGTACCGATGAGGTATATAGATCCCCGGCTCTACGGTCACGACCATACCCGGCTTAAGAACTTCATCAGATCCTAAGGCTATCCTAGGCGGCTCATGCACCTCAATGCCTACTCCATGACCTGATGAATGTATGAAGTACTTATGTAATCCATATTTACTCAGCACTTTCCTTACCACGGAATCAACTTCCGACGTCTTTAAATATGGTACTATAGCGTCCTCCGCCTCATTAAGTGCTTCATTAACTGCTTCGATAGACCTCGCAATGTCCTGCGGTAAATCGCCAACATACAGCGTTCTAGTGATATCCGATGAATACCCTCTATACGATGCACCGAAATCTATAATTACCGGCTCACCAACGCCTAATTCCTTAGACGTAGGTGCTGCATGCGGGTAAGCAGAGTTAATACCTGAAGCAACTATTGTCGCGAATGCGAAGTCGTCAGCACCTAAAGACCGAATATACATCTCAAGCATCCCCGCAAACGTTAACTCGGTTACCTTAGGATTCAATTCATTAACAGCCTTAGATAGTGCTTCCTCTGAGATCCTTAAGGCATTACTTATTAATTCTATCTCTAACTCATCCTTAATTGCCCTCATATCAAGGATGTGCCTACTTAGGTCAGTAACGTTGCTGTTTAACGATTTAATTAATTGAAATGCTTGGTAGTTTATGTATTCTAGGTCTATACCTACCCTAGAAGCCCCACTTAATTTACCCCTCAAATAACCCAGTAAGTCGCTAATAAGTGGTTCATTAAACTCCAACCTATACCTACTGTAAGGGACTACGCTAACTTCTGGGGGGCTAACATCTCTTACCCTAAAGTACTCGACCACAGGAGTAAGCAGCTCGATATAACCATCATTATAGGCGATCAATATATTCCCTGACGACCTAGAAATGCCGGTAAAGTAGGTAATGTTTGGTTGCCCGAATATTACAGCTACATTTAAGCCCAAATCCTCCAATAAGTTAATTAACTTTTTAATAGTTGACATCGATATCCCCTACAGTAAGGTGTATTTTAAGCTATTTCAATTAGGTTTAGTTAAATAAAAAATCAGTCACTTACTTAAAGTACGCCTTAGTGAAGTAAACCTGCTCCCCATCTATGTGGACGGTGTAGTTCTGTAGGGACGGAGATGCTGCGTAGAACCACTTCTGAGTATATAGGAATATCCATGGAGCGTCATTCCATATTAGTTTAATGGCTTCCCTGTAGTACTCAGCCCTCTTACTTTCATTCAACTCCGACCTAGCCTTATCAAGCAATTCATCAACCTTGGGGTTATTGTAGTGTGCTGCAGCTAATCCCTTAGGCGGAGCATTAGATGAGTGGAACTGGCCGTAGAGGTAGAAGTGGGCGTCAGCGACCGCCGGACCCCAACCAAGTAATACCATATCATAGGTCTTTTGATCCAATGGCTTCAATAACTCAGCTACGAAGCTAGGCCAGTCCATGGTCTTCAACTCAACCGCCACCCCAACCTTAGATAAGTATGCTTGAACTGCCTCAGCAACTTGTTTGTCCTGGACGTATCGGCCCGTTGGGTGCATCAACACCAACTTAAGTCCGCTTGAGTATCCTGCCTCACGAAGTAATTGCTTAGCCTTCTCAGGGTCGTATTTATAGGGCTCCATATCAGCATATCCGAACGCGTGTGAAGGTAGAGGTGCGTTAGGCCTAACTGCGAGTCCGTAGAGTACATTGGCTATTATAGCGTCAACGTCAACTGCATAGTTAAGGGCCTGCCTCACCCTAACATCCGTTAGCGGGCCTCTAGGTACTAGCGCAATGAACATTATCCTATTACTGATAGGCGTTATCACGGAGTACTTAGCATTCTTAACCCTATCCATGTCTGTTGGAGGTAAGTTAAATGCGAAGTCAACGTCGCCAGCTAATAGGGCAGCTACCCTAGTGGATGCCTCAGGTATAATCAACCATTCAATCCTCTTTAATATGGGTTTCTCACCCCAGTACCCCTCATTCCTCTCAAGTACTATCCTCTTCCCCTTCTCCCACGATATGAATTTATACGGCCCAGTACCTACGACATCCGTGATGGTCTTGTTGCCGAAGGATTCTATGACCCTCGAGCTAGTTATAAATAAGTAAGTGCCCAAGGCCTTTAGGAATGGTGAATAAGGCTCACTAAGGTACACCTTCAGCGTGTAGTTATTAACTACCTCAACCTTAGATACCGGACCTAATTGGGTTCTTTGCGGGACCTTTACTGTTGGGTCTAACCACCTATCGAAGTTGGCCTTAACCACGTAGGCATTGAGCTCAGTGTTGTCGTGGAATTTGACCCCCTTCCTCAAATAGAACGTATATACCTTACCGTCCGATGAGACCTCATATTTCTCAGCAAGCCACGGAATCACATTACCCCTATCATCAAACCACACTAGAGGTTCATAGACGTGCCTTAAGACGTTAAATACCGTGGTCGTAGTTAATGCATGTGGATCCACGGTATCTAAGTCAACCCCTATCGCTACCTTTATAGTATCCTTAGCAGTCGTTGGCGTCGTTACTACAGTGGTTTGAGCTGGTGATGTAGGTGAAGGGGTTGGTGACGTGGTCGGCGATGGGGTTGGTTGCCTAGTAAGTGTTATTCCTATACCACCTACTACCGCTATGATTGCTATGACGACTATTACTATGGCTGAGGTCTTACTTAATGCTTTTCTACTTAAATTCATGGTGACCCCTCTTAATCCACTATTACTGAGGTTTTTAAATTTAATTTACCTTAGATCTAAATTATCAGACCTTAATCGTCCATTTCATAAAATATTTTTGAATCACTATAATAATGTCCTTAAAATACTATATATTGATATTACTAAGTTAGGTAAGCACATTAATTAAATCTTTAACACTTTAAGGCATGATACCATACGATCCCTGCTAATCTCCATGAGCTCTGGCTCAGTAATGCTACATTCGCTACCTGCGATTGGGCACCTAGTAATGAACTTACACCCCTTAGGTGGGTTTATGGGGCTTGGAGGTTCGCCCCTTGCCCTAAATCTTAAATCCTTTGATGCTGTAGCTGATGCTGCCGCAGGTGATGAAACTAGTAACATTTTGGTATAGGGATGTAGCGGCTCTTTAAATATCTCCTCAGTAGGTCCTAACTCAACTAGCTTACCGAGGTACATCACTGCCACCCTATCTGAGATGCTCCACACTAACCCCATATCATGCGTTATAAACACCATACTTAACTTATACTTCTCCTTAACATCCATTAAGACGTTCATTACTTGGGCCCGCACAGATATATCTAGGGCTGAAACAACTTCATCAGCTATCAATACCTCCGGTGCAACGGCCAACGCCCTTGCAATAGCAATCCTCTGCTTTTCACCACCTGATAATTCGTGAGGGTACTTGAAGATATGATCTTCAACAAGCCCTACACTCCTCAATAACTTAATTATCTCTTCAATAACCTCCCTATCACTCAACGATGGGTTCCTAGTTAATACTGCTTCCTTTAGTATGTCGTAGATCTGCATCCTAGGGTTTAAACTACTATCTGGATTTTGAAATACTGCTTGAATCCTATGCCTTAGTTTCTTAGATACGGAGTTACCTGAACTATAAATGTTAATGCCCCTATAAAGTACCTCACCCTCATCGGGTCTCTGAAGCCCTACTAATATCCTGCCTAGAGTTGACTTGCCTGAGCCGCTCTCGCCAACTAAAGCCAGTACCTCACCTTCTAGAAGATCTAACGTAACTCCGTCAACCGCCCTAACGTACTTCCTCCCGCCTAGTAACCCAGTAGTTATCCGGAAGTACTTCCTCAGATTAATAGCGTTAAGTACACTACTCATTCGCTCCCCCCAACTAGGTGGCATGCAACCAACCTGCCATCTATATTTACTGCCTTAGGCTCTATCTTAGAGCACTTACTAAACGCGTAGGGACATCTAGGATGAAATCTACAACCGGGTGGTGGATTAATCAGGCTTGGTATTGAGCCAGGGATCGACGTGAGCTTCTTCTTTCTCTCATACCTAAGTATTGAGAGTAACGCCTTAGTATATGGATGTAAGGGGTCCTTAATTAAATCGCTAGCCCTACCCAACTCAACCAACTTACCTGCATACATTATAGCCACTCTATCAGCTACCTCGAACAATAGCGCTAAGTCGTGCGTAATCATTACGATCGAGGTATTCGTCTCCTCCCTAATCTCAGCAAGTAAATCCATTATCTCAGACTGTATGGTTACGTCTAAAGCTGATGTAGGTTCATCTGCAACTATCAGGTCAGGCCTTTCAGCAATTGCCATTGATATTAATACCCTCTGCTTCATACCACCACTTAATTGATGAGGGTACGCATACACCCTTCTCTCGGGGTCAGCTATCTTAACTAGCCTGAATAGCTTAACCACCTCATTTAGGTACTTCTTCGCATGGATGCCTCTATGCGCCTCAAATACCTCAGCTACTTGAAATCCTGAAGTATATATCGGATTTAAGTAGGTATTAGGATCCTGAAATATTACCCCTATCTTCCTGCCCCTAATACGCCTTAACTCGTCCTCGCTTAACCTAAGTATATCAACTCCATTAAATAGTACTTTACCTGAGACGACTTTAGCCGGAGGTCTTAGTAGGCCGGTAATTGCTAGGGCCAACGTCGACTTGCCTGAGCCGCTCTCACCGGCGATACCAATTACCTCCCTCCTCCTAACATCTAGGCTTACATCATCAACCGCTCTAACGGTTCCTTGAGGTAAATCGTAATAGACCCTTAGGCTAATGACCTCTAAGACTTTCTCACCCATAGCTTAAACCCTCCTAATAAACATCCTTGACTTAGGATCTAGGGCATCCCTTAGCCCATCGCCGACCAGATTACATGCTAATGCGGTCACTAGAATGAATATGCCCGGCGATACTACGATGTGAGGCGAGCTGAATAGATATACCCTACCGCTACCGATCATGGATCCCCATTCAGGTGTTGGTGGAGGTGCTCCAAGCCCTAGGAAGCCTAATGAGGAAGTTAGAAGTATTGCTAGACCCATATAATACGTCGACTGCACTATGATCGGGGAAGTTATATTAGGCAGTACATGCTTAAACATTATATACCATGGATCTTTACCAAGCAATTTAACTACAGCGATATAGTCCTCGTTAATTACCTGAAGCACCGACCCCCTGACCAGCCTAGCATATACTGGGAAAGTACTTACTGCGATAGCTATAATTAAGCTCACGACGCCCTGCCCAAGTGCTGCGATTAGTGCTATTGCTAGAAGTATTGTGGGGAATGCTAGAGCGACGTCAACCGCTCTCTGAATGACCGTGTCCACCAGTCCTCCCATATAACCTGATATCAGGCCTAACATTACGCCTATCAACGCACCTATCGTAACCGACATGAGCGATATCCCTAGGGTGTATTTAGCTCCTGCTATTATCCTACTGAGGATATCCCTACCTAGCTCATCAGTTCCTAGCGGGTGGCTTAACGATGGTGCCTGCCTCGCCCTACTTAAGTCAAAGTCGTAGGGGTCGTATGGAGTTATAAATATGCCTACTAATGCCATTAAGTACATAGCAACTAACACATAGGATGCTAGATAGGCCATCCTGTTGTTTTTAAATACGCTCCACATCTCCTTTAAGCGTTTCTTCCTGGCTTCCTCAACCTTCCTAAGTATTAACTCGTCCTCCATAGTACATCCCTAATTCTCGGATCTATTAAGGCGTAGATCACGTCAACAACTATATTTATCACTATAAACACAAGTACGATGAAGAGTATGATGCCTTGAATTAGTGGATAATCTCTATAGAATATTGAGTCAATAAGCAAGGACCCAATACCTGGCCATGCAAAAACGGTTTCGGTCACTATGGCTCCACCTAATAAACTGCCTATTTGAATGCCCATTATAGTCACTATCGGTATTAAGGCGTTCTTCAATACATGCCTTATGAGAATTACTCTATACTTAAGACCTTTAGCAAGGGCAGTCAATACGTGGTTGCTGCTTAATGACTCAATAACGGCCGAACGCGTGATCCTCGTTAAATTACCCATTAGGAGTAAAGATAGCGTAATAGACGGGAGCACTATATGCCTAGGGCTGTCAGCACCGCTTGAGGGGAGAATCCTCAGGCTTACTGAGAATATGTATATGAATATTAATGCGATCCAGAAAATAGGTACTGAGGAACCAGTTAATGAAATCACCGAGGATATATACGTAGCCTTAGATCGAGGTCTTAAAGCGGATATTATACCAAGCGGTAATGCTACAGAGAGAGCTATTGACTCGGCGACCAGCGCAAGCGCTATAGTATAAGGTAATCTATTCAAGATTTCGTTAATCACCGGGGTACCGAACTTAAGTGAGGTTCCTAAATCCCCTCTAAGGATGGATACCATATAGTCCACGAATTGAACATATAACGGCTTGTTTAGACCTAAAAGCTCCCTAATCCTCCGAACATCCTCCTCCAACGCCTCAGGACCTGCGATCAACCTAGCTGGGTCACCAGGCAATACACGAACTAGTATGAACATGAAGAATAAAGCACCAACGAATGTGGGAATTACTTGAACCACCCTCCTAATTAGGTATCTAGCCAGCGACATAGTACATCGTGAAAGGTATGTTAGTTACTAACTTATAAATTTTAAGTCCTTAATGGTCTATTAGGCCAATACATATTAATGAATGCGGTATTTGTAATGAAATAGTATTTACTGGGGCCTCACTCATCGATGAATGTGCTTCATTTAGAGCGTAGTCTTCAGAGGCGGTACTCAAAGTTATTAATCCTTCCTCTGTTTAATTTATTGGTCATAAGTTATGGTTGGTCCCGTAATCATCAGGGCTAGGAAGGAGGATGTAGCTAAAAGGGTTATTGTCTGCGGTGATCCAGCCCGCGTTGAGCAGGCGGCCTCCCTCCTTGAAAATCCGAGATTGGTGAATAGCAATAGGGGCTTACTGATCTACACTGGAACCTATAAGGGCGTACCGGTCTCTATAGCCACCCACGGAATTGGAGGCCCTTCATCAGCGATAGTCGTTGAAGAATTAGCTATGTTAGGTGCTAAGGTATTCATAAGGCTGGGGACTTGTGGAGCTATGGTTAGGGGTCTGGGAATTGGTGATATTGTGATACCGATAGGCGCTGCGTACAACCAAGGAGGGCTCTTCTATCAGTACATTAAAGAGAACATATGCCTAGCTACGGCACCTAACTACGAAGTGCTAAGTAGGATCGTTGATGAGGTAAGTAAGTCTGGGGTTAAGTACGTTATCGGGCCGGTGGTAAGCAGCGACGCCTTCTACGCTGAGGATCCTGAATTCGTTAGGAAGTGGACTAGTAGAGGAGTGATTGCAGTTGAAATGGAATGCGCCACCATATTCGCTTTAAGCTCTATGAGGGGCTTAAAGGCAGGCGCTTTACTACTAGTTAGCGACTCCTTAGTTGAGGAGCTAGGGTTCGCTACAGCTGAAGAGCTACGGAAATACGTTGAGAGAGCTGCTAAAATCGCTTTAGACGCTCTAATTAAGACCTCACTCGACACTAATTGATGCGTAGAGAATATTTATAAAGTGGTTAAGTTAATTTAATTTTTCGGATGGCATTGATGAGAAAGGTTGCATGCATAGTCTTATTAATCGCATTATTAACTTCACTCATTTATCCCTCATATTTAAGCGGTAATAGCATTGTTAGAGATAGGCACGTCGTCATAGTCGCGGTCACTCAACTATCTAACGGTAGCTACTCAGGTGTTTCAGCTGACCTGTACGTACGCGTCACATGCCCTGGATCAGGGCATGTATATGTTGAGACGTTACCGCTAACCCAACTAGATCTCCAAGCATCAACTAGGATCGCAGCGCTAGTGGCAAGTCGAGTTGCAGGCATTGACATAAATTCATGTGATTATTACGCATCAGTAAGGGCTGAAGCGCCCATCATCGGTGGACCAAGTGCAAGTGGGGTTACTGCCGTAGCATTTACTTCAGCCCTCCTCAACTTACCTTTAAGGGAAGATGTCGTGATGACTGGCATGATAATGCCTGATGGAAGTATTGGACCCGTAGGCGGCCTTAAGGCTAAGTTAGAGGCTGCAGCCAGTAGGGGCGCTAAAGTATTCCTAGTGCCTTATGGTCAGACTAAGGACGTTGATTACGTGGTTGTTACTGAACGTAGGGGCTCATTAATCATCCAAAGAGCCCAGCAGGTAGTGGTTGACTTAGTAGACTATGGTCGTAAGTTAGGCGTTAATGTAGTCCCAGTCGCCAACGTATATGACGCCCTCAACATATTCACTGGAGGCGTCTTTAAGGCGCCTGACGTAAGCAACGTATCATACTTAATAGGTGGGATATCTCCATCACTTGACCCAGTATTTAAACTATGGATAAACGATCTAACCTCTGAAATCAGTAAGTACGTTTATTTGGGGGACTCAATTAAGGATAGCGCGCTAGGTACTTTAAGAGGAGCCGCAGCAACCTACGTACGTAATTTAATCTCTAACATAGAATCGTCGATTAGGACGGCGGTAAGTAATGGTAGGGAACTAGAGAACTCGGGCCTACTCTACGCTGCTTCATCAACTTACTTCCAAGCGCTAATATACGCTAAGTGGCGTTACTATCTACTCAACACCTTACTGAATAATACGTATCCTAACTACTTAGCAACCAGCATTAATACATCAGCGTATTCAGTGATAAATAGAGTACATAGGCTTTTAAGTGATGGCATTGATCTAGCCTCACTTAGCGTGGTAGCAAACGTCTTAGAGAGGGCTTACGACTCCATACTATACTTAAATACCAGTATTAATTCCCAGGGAATAGATATGGTAACATACTACCTAGCATTAGCTGATGCTAGGGCGTATACAGCCAAGCTGTGGCTAGGGCTCATTAATTATAGGTCGGTGGGCATACTCATAAAGCCGGAGTACATTAAGGATATGGCAACCTACATACAGTCCTTAGCGTATAATTTATATAGCTATATAATTGCGTTATCAAGTAGCGCCTCATTACCTTCAGAAGTCCTAAGTGAGGCGTATAGTAGGTACTCTTTAATGGCATCCCTAGATAACTACTTAGACGTATTCGCAGTTGGCTTAAGTGCTTTAAGCTACATGCACGTAACTCTAGCTACGACATTCGTGAGCGATTTAAGTAGCTCTATAGAGATGTTAAATAAGACCATATCAACTTCACTAACGCTGCTTAACGAGTTCACTCCTATAGATGCGATAATGTATATGGAATTGGCGAGTACGTACTCATCTGAGCCGCAGTACCAATTATATATGCTTTCAAGGCTTTCAATGCTCCTAGCAACATATATGACGTTACTAAAGTCAATTACTGGGGGAGGAAATCCCACGACTTCCACCGAAATCCAGGCATGTACCCCAGTAATAACAATGACCAAGACGGTAACTCAAACAACCTGTCCTACAGCTGAGGCAGGTAAATCCATGCCCGACTTACAATCCCTTAATAGAGTGTCAGCAGCGATCGCTATAATCTTATTGGCCGTCGTTGCAGTCCTACTAATCCTATCCAAAACCGCCCCACCTACTAAGGGTCCTTAGAGACGTGGTTGCC
>JAGDWE010000027.1 GCA_023255965.1 Desulfurococcales archaeon
GAGCCTGCACAGGGGCTGGCCATACCCATGGAGATGTTGGTGGGGAAATGCTTATATGCGAGATTAATTGAATAATGAATCAAAGAATTTTTAGGTTGACAATTAGGTTAATGAGGCTTGGACTTGATATAAATTTTGTTAGTCTTATCACATTTCCTCCTATATTGTTTCCCCTCCATAATCGTTTTAGGTCCCCGTAGCGACCTCTCACGACTTCCTCGAGCACCCTCACCGCCCACCGGGGTGGATGCTGAGAACCCGGGGTCATCGTTAGGTATATTGGTCTTCAGGGGTTTATAGATCTCATGTAACCTTTAACTGAAACTATTGCTGACTCTACTTCGATTCGCATCCAGCTAAATGATTCTTAAATCAAGATCGCATCAAGACGGTGTTACCATTTCATTAACTATTCTTCCATCCCTATAGGTTACCTTTATAATCTTTAACCAATGAGGGTCTTCATTAGGATAATCTGCTCTAAAATGGCTGCCCCTACTTTCACTTCTGAGTAGTGATGCTAGGGCCACCACCTGTGCTATCGTTAGTATGTTCTCTAGCTTAAGATAATCTATTAGATCGACTAACGATTGTATAGATACGGATTTTGATCTTTCATATATCCTCTCCAAGTGATTAATACAATAATTTAATCCATCCTTAGATCTAATTACTCCCGCATTACTCCACATTAACGTCCTAACTTCATCGAGCAATCTAGATGGATTGCAACTTCCTTGCCTATATCCAAGCTTAGATAACACGTCATGTATAGGTTCTGATGTAATATGATTGGGTGTAGTTACATCTCCCAATGCTAATTTCCCTACTATATCATATGCCGCCCTTCTAGCGAATACGATGCACGCAGTTAGTGCATTCCCCCCAAGCCTATTTGCTCCATGAATACCGCCAGAGACCTCGCCGACAGCGTAAAGGTCCCCGAACATGGTTTTTGAGTGAGCATCTACCTCGATGCCACCCATAGAGAAGTGAGCTGTGGGTAACACTTTAATCGGGCTTCTCAAACCGAGTTTCATCATCAATAATGATGCAAGCCTATTTAGCTCATCACTTAGATCAAGTTCTGGATATAGTGATAAGGCATCATCAACTCCTAAACCGCGTTTAACCTCATTAATTATAGCGATAGATAGAGCATCCCTATGATATACTATCGCTTTACTTAAGCTTCCTAATCCGTACTTAGATATTACGTCCTCGTTTAATCTATTGACCAACTTGCCCTTAGTGAATGGAATCATAAACGGATACCTTCCAGGCTCCGCTATGCCTAGCGGGAAGAACTGGATGAACTCCATATTAATTAACGGTAATCCGAGCCTAAGTGCTATGGCATGACCATCGCATGAAAGCTGTTGGGGGTTATCACTCCGTGAGTATATATTTGAGATGCCTCCAGTCGCTAGCACAATAATTGAGGTATTAATTAGGACCTTACGGCCGTCATTCAAGATGCATACTATGCTGTAACCACCATCATACCTTGCTATATCCGCTACATTACAGCCTTCCAAAACCTTAGTATTCCTCAAGGTCCTGACATATTCCTTGAATTTGTTTATCAATTCCTTACCTGGGTACAATTCGTCGTTAACAGCAATAACCCTTAATGTACCCTTAGTTACTTTAAATTCAATGCCTATCTTCTTAAGACTTAGGACGCTTTCTACAGCCTCTTGAACCAATATCTTCACTAGGTCGATTCTATTTAGATATCTACCTGCGTTCAACGTATCTTTCAGGTGTTCATCAACGGTATACCCACCAACCGGGCACCTAAAGGCTGCAGCCGAATAATATGTTGAAGTACCATAACCTATAGGCGATTTAGAAACCAACGTAAAACTCGCTTCTCTCTCAGAACGAATAAGCGAGGTAGCAAAGTATATCGTTGATAACCCAGCAATGCCAGTTCCAATTATGGTTACATCGCTACTATATACCTTATCAAACATCGCTACTAACCATTAAGTTGTGAACACCACGTATTTAAAGTTTCAATTTCCTCATAATAATTCATTAACTCCTTCCCACCATAAACAGCTAGGGAGGCTGCCGCGAGTTTAGCGATAAATTTAAAACTTCTAAACATTCTTAATTACTTTGGATGAAAATGGAGAAGCTGTACAAGCTCAGCGAGTTCGCTAGGATCATTGGCGTCAGCCGTAGTGGCGTGTTAAAGTGGATTAGAACGGGGAGGATCAGAGCCATTAATATTCATGGCAGGTGGTACATTCCCGAATCAGAGTACAAGAGGTTGGTTGAGGGCGGAAGCAATTGAGCAAGCAGCAGAGACCCTTGAGGGGACTGTGGTCTTAGAGGGCTGGGCTAACAGAGTCGGTAGACAAGCCCTTAGAGAGGTCTTCGAGGCATACAGGAATATGTTAGGAGATGCTGAGCTGTGCATTAGAGCACAGGGCTTCACAGGCTACTCTCCACAGAGCATTCTACCACGAGTTCAGGGAGAAGTACCCATGGTTACCGACAAGGGTCATCAAAGGTTGCTATAGAGATGCCGTTAGGAGGGCGAAGTCATTTGGGGGGCTGAGGAAGAGGGGCTAGCATTAGCCGATAAGCCAGCCGCGAAGAATATTACGGTGATCTACTCCGACTCACAGGACTGGAGGCTGGTAGACGGGGATCGTCGAGCTCAGGACGCACAAGAGCTGGATAAACATTGGGCTGAGGCGTCTCTCAGATGGGAGCCCCGCAGCGTTGGGCTCAACGGGATCCCATGAAGTGTTGGTGAAGCTAGCGAACCGCACTGAAGATCGACCCTCGCTCATGGAATTAAAAACGATTAAAACAAATTAGAAGTACCGTGAGCGGGGAGACGCATTTCTTGTAGGATTAGGTGAAAGTTATTTTAACCTCCTTAATCAAGTATAATAGGTGAGTGTGACGGCTGAGGTAGTTAGGGTTTACGAACATCAGCTGTATAGGAACGTTTACGTAGTTGAACTTGAGGATGGCAGCTCGAGGTTAGCAACTAAGAACTTAGTCCCAGGTAGAAAGGTTTATGACGAATGGCTATTTAAACATAATGATATTGAATATAGGGAGTGGAATGCGTATAGAAGTAAATTAGCGGCTGCGCTGCTTAAGGGTATTAAGGAACTCTTGATACTTCCTGGATATAAGGTATTATATCTGGGAGCTGGTAGTGGTACCACAGCAAGTCATGTATCAGATATCGTGGATTTAACAGGTAGAGTGTATGCAGTTGAATTCGCGCCCAGAGTTATGAGAGAGCTAATAACTGTTGCTGAGGAGAGGAAGAACCTAATACCGATATTAGCCGATGCGAGGTTTCCTCAGAAATATAGGTACATCGTTGATCTTGTTGATGTGATCTACGCTGATGTGGCTCAGCCTGATCAAGCTAATTTAGTGGCACTTAACGCTAGATATTTCCTACGCGATAATGGATACCTATACCTAGCTATAAAGGCTAGGAGCATCGATGTAACTAAGGAACCGGATGAAGTATATAGAAGGGAGATAGATACGTTGAGGAGAAATAATTTTGAGATAATCGATGTGGTGCACTTAGATCCCTTCGATAAAGATCATGCGATGGTCTACGCATTATATAGAAGAAGATGAGGTAAGTTTAAATTTCCGTTTAATAATGAAATAAAAGGAAGATATTATAGTATGGTCGGTAGTATTAAAAATCCGCATAGTGTCGTAGATGATAGGAAGCAGGAGCTTAAATTGGCTTTTGAGAGCATTAAGGTATTGTTGCGTAGATGTGGGTACGAATCCAAAGTAATCAACTTCCCAGCAAATCATAGAGAGCGATCTATAGATCTTATAGCAGTTAAGGACGATATTAGGTTATTAATAAGGGTAAAAGTAGGTACGAAGGGCATATCCAGGGATGAGACGGCGGATTTAATCAAAGCAGCATCAGCTATTGACGCCTTACCTATAGTTTTAAATAATGAAGCAACGTATGAGGATGTGGTTTCGGAGAGGGAAGGCATTTATGTTATGTGCAGTAAAACGCTAAATAACATACTTAAGGGAACTAACGATGTATTTATATTGGAGAGGAGAGGAGAACTATTAGTTAGGATAAATTCTAGGAAGCTTGAGAGTTATAGGTTAGCTAGGGGTTTAAGCTTAGGTGATTTAGCTCTTTTATCAGGCGTATCAAGGAGGATGATATTTGAGTACTTAAGGAATGATAGTAACGTTACATTAAATGTTGCTGAGAAATTAATAGAGATCTTAGATGAAGATATAGTGGAGCCTATTAACATGGAGACGTTAAAGACGTTATTTAATAAGGCACCGTCTGATATTACTGACCCTGAAGTTAATGAGTTATTAGGCATCCTAAATGTTAATGACTCACACATATACAAGATAAATAAGTCAGCGCCGGATTATATACTGAGACGTGTTGATTACCAACCAAATGTAGGTTTCATAATTAATGGCAGAAACATGACTAAAACTCCATTTAAGTTTATAGTCAGAAAAGTACTTGAAACAGATAAACTAACGAGTATAATTTCATCAGACATCACAGTAATATTAAGGGATGATGCAAAGAAACCGTTGGTGGATGAGCTATCAACTTATAATCTAAATACGAATAAGGTCTCGATAATAGGATGTAAGTGATTACAATGTACCTATGCTTGATGTACTAACATTTATCTAAGGTTCTCAATAACCGTTACAACTGAAAGGTGATGTGGAACCACGGGTTTAAAGTTCTCAATACCACAAGCTAGCGTTCTACCTAGACTATAAGCTCTACGGGAAGGGGTTAAGCGTTGTGAAACTAGACGCCAGGGAGACGTCTATCACGTATCCTGTTTGCAGCTACGTGGATGAAACTAATAGGGTGAGCAGGGATCGCCCCCAAATGCAGCAAATGCGGCCTCACTTTTAACGCACAATGTGTTGCCCGCTTAAACCTCTTCTCCTGCCTCAATGACGGAAGATTAGCCACCAGAGACTGGGTGCTGCACCTAATCAACCGTAAGGCGGGCCAAGCGGTGCCCGCCAATGTAGCTCCCGATGAGCCAGCGATAAGTGGGCGGGCGTTGAGGGAGAGCCCATGCCCAAAGAAACCAAATAACTAAAATAATTGAGAAAAGCTAAAGTAATGGGCATGGGCTACCACTCCCATCCTTTAGGGCTAGGAGGAGGTCAGTGAGGTATCGCTTATGAATATAAATACCTTAGACAGAGGCTTGGGGGGCAAAAAGATCGTAGTATTAACTGGTAGGCCCGGCATAGGTAAAACTACAGTATTTGCTAGGGTTATATCTAGGCTTAGATCTATAGGCTTAATTGTTGGAGGTATAGTGTGCCCTGAGGTTAGGGTAGGCAATTCAAGGATAGGATTTAAGATCGTTGACCTGATGAGCGGGGAGGAGGGTTGGTTAGCACGTTTATCAGTAGCTTGTGCACAACAAAAAAGGGTTGGGAAGTATTGTGTAGAAGTTGATGACGTCATTACTATTGGTGTGAAGGCGTTGAAAAAAGCAATGCAGTACGCTGATATTATAGGTATTGATGAAATAGGCCCTATGGAGCTGAGCGTGCCTCAGTTAAGGGACGCTATAATAAGTACGCTTAGCCATTCTAGGAGAGTATTAGCTGTAGTGCATTTAAGGTTAAACGATGAGTTCATTATAAAATTATTAAAGCCAGCGCTTAAATACGAAGTTAACCTCTCCAATAGGGAAACGCTACATGAAGAGATACTTAACGCATTGCTTACGTAGTAATCCTATTCCATAGATAAATGAGCTAATTATAGGTAATTATAGCATAAGAATATTACTTCTGAAATAAAACAACTAATTAGATATGGGGATAACGATGGATAGAGAGCCCCTAGAGAATAAGATATTAGAGGTAATAAAGATGAGGGGAGATGAAGGCATCGTACAGAGTGAGCTGTGGAGTATCCTTAACATTAACGGGAGAGAAGGAGCTAAAGCGGTGTCAAAGTTAGTTAAAGCTGGATTAATTAGAAAGGTGCCAATCGTAGTTAAAGGTAGAAGGACTTACAGACTGGTATTTATAGGTAAACAGTTCAATGGAGTGAAGTTATCGATCAAATTGAACCCCGTTGCTTCGATACCTTGCTTTTTATGTAGGGATCTAGAAAGGTGCGGACTAGGCGGATATTTTAATCCGCTATCATGTAATAAGTTGACTATGTTCCTTCATGAGTAATGTGCTTTATGGCTTTGAGGATCTCATCGAGGTCAGCATTAGTCTTAATACCTACTGGAGTAAAATGCGTTCTACTCACCTCGTATCCTAGGTCTTTTAGATAATTAATGATATCAATGATCTTTGGCATATTTAACTTGTATTTGCTAGCAATAACGTTTATGTTATAATAATAAGGTATTTTCGCCTCATCCTTTATTAACGACAATAACTTAAGTATATCGTTCCGCGTACTTAGATAATTATAGTCCTTATTAACATCATCGATAGCGTTTTTAATGATGTTGGGGTCGATTATATCTCCAACCCACAGAGGGCCTATTAACTCGGTTTTAGAACCACATGATGGGCACCTAAGTACCCCAGCTTCTATATCCCTACTATAAGTTCTAAAGAGGCAGTTAATGCAATAATATATAAATCCGATATTCTCCTTAATTACTTCATGGGCTTTTAAGGCACCCCTATTTACCCCAATTACTACCCTATAATAGTAGTCATGGTAAAAACCGATGATAGGTTCTATATACCTATCCATTTCAGCAGCCCTTCTTGCAATATAGCCTAATAGTATCCTAAGTCCTACCTCATAACTAAAGTCCGTTTTTATTAGCCTACAATCATACTTCCTAGCACCAGCTAATGGCTTGGAACCCGAAAGCGTAGCTACATCAGTAGCCGTAAGTCCTATAAACCCACCCCTTCTTACGCTCCACAAAGCGCTCCTAACGAATGGCACAGGGCTTCCATATGGATCTATATCTATGTAATCTAATTTCATACGATTCCTTTTAAGCCTGTAAAGAAGTATGTTAGCATCCTCCAAATATATATGAACTTTTTCAACAATATCATTTATTTCAACATTCTTTTTAATAATCTCTACAGCCTTAGGATCAGCGTCATTAAGGACACACGTACCTACGTTAGGTACCTCAATTACATACCTAATACCTCTAACACCCGTCCCAGCTAATACATCAGCCACCATCAACGAATCTAATCCACGGGCTTTAACTAAAGAAGCTAGTACTAAGACGCTTAGATCCCTACTAAGCGTTGCTCTAGGGTTATAAAATACTGGAGCCCATGAGGGCTCGTAAACTCCATCAGGCCTCAAGAATAACTCAGGTCTAGGGATCATCAATTTGACTTTGCCTTCAGATATGATAGTGTAATCCATGAATCTTCTCTAATTACTATAGGTACTAACTTTAAAATTCCAAAAGCTACAACTACAGCAAATAAAATACTAATAACTATCTTGTCGCGGTCATTATGGCATTAATAGTGCCGTAGCTATTAATGCTATACCCATAATCGCTAAGACCAAAGTAAATTGATTTACCCTAAGGTTCAATAGCCATTTACCTAATAACGCTAAGCCCTTGCTCATATATATTATCAGGACAACCCCAATTAATATGAGGCCCGTGAGGGCTAAGAACTCGGCATTCGATCTAATGGTGGTAATCCAGCTAAACCACTCACCGATCTTTATAAGTACTTCAGTGCCCATCTTAACACCATCTCTAGTGCTTAATATACAATTAACTTAAAAGTGTAGTGCCCCTACATTTCATAATGACCTGCTTCGGCAGTACTTTGGCATTTTATACACATAACACCTTAGAATACTTATAAGCTATACCAACTTTATTAATATCAGGTCATATTCATGCCTAAGGAACGTCTCTTCGGTACTGACGGTGTTAGAGGCATTGTTAATCAATGGCTGACCCCTGAGAATGCATTGAGATTAGGCTTAGCAATAGGTTCTTACTTTAATCAAGGCGCTAAAATATTGGTGGGTAATGATTCTAGAGCAGGTAACGCATTCATATTAAATGCCGTAGTATCCGCACTAGTATCTACCGGCATTAGGGTATTTTACGCTGGCCCAGTACCTACCCCTGCACTTCAACTATATGTTAAGAACCACGACTTTGATGCAGGTATTATGATCACCGCCAGCCATAACCCCCCCGAATACAGCGGTATAAAGGTAATTCTAAGCGATGGCGTTGAGGCTCCGAGGGAAGTTGAGGAAGCAATTGAAGAAACATACCATGAACTACGTTTTAGGAGAGTTCATTGGTCTCTACTTGGTTATGATGTTAAGAGAGTTGACGACGTAAATACTTTTTACGTAGAAAGCATAATTAACCATTTAGACATCGACTCGATATCTAAAAAGAACCTGAAGGTCGTCGTTGACGGAGCTAATAACGTTGGATCGTTAACTACGCCTCAATTGCTTAGGAGGTTAGGTGTTAAGGTATTGACAGTGAATTGTGATTTATCTCACATGCCTTATAGGGAGCCCGAACCAACTCCAGACAGCTTAAATGAGCTCTCACTCATCGTAAGGAGCGTTGGGGCGGATTTAGGTATAGCGCATGACGGTGACGCTGATAGGGCTGTATTCATCGATGAGAAAGGCAATGTACTACTTGGTGATAGGGTTGGAGTGCTCTTATGCGAGTACGTATTGATAAATAAGGGTTTAAATATACCTAAGAAGGTTGTTACAGCTATATCCTCCAGTACCATAGTTGAGGAAGTACTTAGTAAGTATGGCGTTAATGTGATATGGACTAAGGTAGGTAGTATAAACATAGCCAGAACTATGATGAAGGAAGGCGCTTTTCTAGGGTTTGAGGAAAACGGCGGTTTCATATATGGATTGCACCAATATGTGAGGGATGGAGGCATGACTGCGGGTTTGATGGTTGAATATTTAGCTAAATCCGGGTTAAGGCTAAGTGAGCTATATAACCGCTTGCCCAGCATGTACACTATTAAGACTAAGGTCAGTATAGATCGAGGCGATAGAGGTAAAATCGTTGAGATAGTGAAGCACAAGTTGACCGAGATGTTTCATAGTGACCTTATTATGGATATAGACGGCATTAAGGTAATTAATCCAGATTATTGGATATTAGTAAGACCTAGTGGTACCGAACCTTTAATACGTATATTCATAGAGGCTAGAAATAAGGAGCTAGCTAATAGGTTATTAAGTACAGTAATTAATATTATACATGGTGCATCATAACGATGAAGTACTCATTAATCAATATAATAGCATGCCCTATGTGTAAGAATTTCCCACTGAAGGTAATAGTTTTTAGTGAGAGAACTTACAGTAGGAATATAGCTGTGGAGAAGCCTTTCTGTGACTTGTATTGCGGGTTACGGGGTAAATACGTAAAGGAGGCTGATACCCCATGTGAGGAGTGTCTAAAAATTGAGGTAGTTGATGGAATAATAGTTTGTGATAAGTGCCTTAGATGGTATCCAATAATAGATGAAATACCTAGAATGTTGCCTGATGATCTACGTAAGGAAGCTGAAGATAAGGATTTCCTGAGGAAATATAGCGATAAGATTCCGAAGGAGGTATTAGAAAACGGTAGACCGTATAATCTAAGTCATGATACCTTATAAGTCCAGTAGTTACTACGTACTTGATGTGGTAGCATGGCTTCAAGGCTTTCAAGGCTATTATCATCTTTAAGTACATTGAGTGAATGGGTGGACATGCAGAGGAAAGCTGTGGAGCTCTTCAAGCAGGTAAATGACTCCGTCAGTGCATCTGATAGACTAACATTAGTGTTAGTAACTCGTCAGGCATTTCAACACATGATAAGAACTTTAAAAGCGTTTGATCAATGGCTTAATGATCCATTCATACTAAATTATGTAACCAAGGACATGTTGGTTGATGTTTGGTCAACAACATATAAGCTATTGAACGAACTAATAGAGCTAGATATAAGGCATACATTAATGGTTAAGGAAATAGCTGAAAGAATGATCAAAGAAGGTAAGATCCCCGTATTCATGGAATTAAGAAGCTATGAAGAGGAAGAACCTAGACGTCCGACATCTCCTCTCTAGCCTTTATATTATATACGTTAGCGCATTATAGTAGAATCAGAACCTAGCTGAAATCATTAAATCATCGCTTTTAACCTTCATCATCTATCGATAACTTTAATTCTAACCTTAATAAATTATGACGTCATGCCCCTTAAAGTCCATCTAAGCCCGTTAAATGCCTTGATGACGTAGTGGATGGACATTGCCCTTAAAATTTATTATTCGCTTCATACAATTAAAGTGAGGGTTGACATTGAGATGCCCTAAATGCGGCTTGGATGTGCAACCTGAGAAAACATGGCAACTAATATCACCATTGCCCGATTCAGAGGGGCGGATAACTATAACTATAATGGGTTCATTTAAATGTAGTAATTGCGGCCATATATGGAGAGGGGTTGTTAGCAAGATCAAGGCTGGTGGAGATAACGTTGAAGTTGAAGGAAGCGCGTCAAAGAGAGTCTTAGAAGGTAAGGATAAGGAGAAGAGGGAAGGCCAGGTAATAGAGGTAGATCTAAGTGATTTAGATGATATAGAATCTGATGAGTAGAGTGCACTAATGCGTAGGAAGATCATAAATATAGCTGTTAATTCGGTTATCATAATAATATCCTTCGCATTTATTTTAGCTTATATGTTTGGTTTCATAGTTTTAGGTGTAGTAGAAGGCCCTAGTATGGAACCACTATTTCAAACGGGGGATTTAGTTATAATAATTAAGGTTAATTCTAAAAATAACATTAACATTTATAATAATGGTATCGATGTAAACGACGTGATAGTATTCATTAAAAGTAATGGTAAAGGATTAATTATACATAGAGTAATCTCGATGGTTAACCTAGGCAATAGAATATATTATGTGACTAAAGGTGACAATAACGCATTGCCCGATTATCAGGAATTCGAGGGCCCAGGCGTACCGAGCGAGAGAGTGATAGGTAAGGTGCTGGAGATCTGCGGAATACCGTTTAAGATCCCGTTAATAGGTTATCTCCCAATAATAATTCGGCAATTTACAGCTGAAAGCCTCACCTTTTAAGGCGGGAATGAATGCTTATAAGCCTCATATCCTACGTCCTTCAGCGCTGGTGGGTGCTGATAGCACTAAGATTTAGATGGGGGCCCTAGCCGCCTCAACCACTCAGCAGATGCAGCCCGAATAGATGTTGAAGATCTCCGCCCTAGGGGGATCCTAGACCTTTAGGACGAGGGAGTCAGAAGCGAATGCCTCACCTCTCTGAGGTAGAATGAATCCCTAAAATATGGCCTGAGCCGTAATTAGCGGTTAATCGTATCTCCAAGTCCCTAAGCGGGAAAGGTAGAGCTAACCACCCTCTATTCATGGTAAGGAGCACTGCTGGGAGGTTTGAGGATACGTCTCATAGGCTTAGCCCTGACAGGGCCTCCTACCATTGCCTCCGGACGACGAAATTTAATTACATGCCCGCCTAGTACTGCCTGAAAGCTGCCTCGAGGCCCGCCAACATAAGGCTCATCACTAAAAACGAAAAGATAAAAACCCTAAACCTCATCGTGGGAATCCCCTCAGAATATGAAGGAAGTTAGTTCCGTTGTCGTTTAAATAAACCACAAGTACAATATCCACGTATTTGTGCGGTAGTTAGGAGATGCCGACACTTAAGTTATGATGAGTAAATGTTCTAAGTTAGTTAGAAATTCTATATAGTCCTACTAAGTACTTAGCTACTTCCTTACAGTATTTACCTGTGCTCGGTAACCTACTTATCCTTGCCAGATAATTACTCCATTCGATACCCAGCCTACTTCTCCATACTACATACTTATCCTTAATGTTCTTATATGCTAAGTAATGATACTCACATAACCATATGCCATCTACTAACTTATGTGCGAAATTCCCACAGACGTTGCACTTAGATTCAACACTCATATCAAGTAAGCCAATTATACTATTCCTATCCATACCATCTATAAACGCCTTAAACTTGCTGAGATTGGTTCTAATAAATTCCTTTGCATTAAGTACAACTTCCTTTCTCGAAGCTCTACCCATAACTATGTTATTCATTAGCTCCTCAAACTTACGTGTTAATTCTACATTTGAGAGATCGTTGAAGAACTTCTTTATAATCTTAGCCACGTAGAACCCTAAATCTGTCACTTCGATATACTTAGATGACGATTTCAAGTACTTTCTCCTAAAAAGCGTCTCTATGATTTCCGCCCTGGTTGCCTCTGTTCCTATTCCAACGGATTCCATCCACCTAAGAAGGGATGCCTTAGTATATCTGCTAGGTGCTTTGCTATATACGCTAATTAACTTAACTTCACTTACCTCGATGACATCGCCTACTTTAAGCGGTGGTACATCTTTCGTAATTATATGGTAGAACGGGTAAAACTTTATCCAACCAGGACTGATTAGATTCAACCCGTTTAAAGAGAATTTAAGTCTATCATTAAACCTTAATACATAACTTATCTTCCTAACTAGCGACTTATCGGCAAACGAAGCTAAATACCTTCTTACTATTAAATCATATAGCCTCATTCTCTCGGGCCCTAACTTCCTACTTGGTATGTAGCCAGTTGGATATATTGCTGGATGTGCTGGATCATCCTTATCCCCCTCACAAGGAATTAACACCTTTCTATTTAATAACTCATTAGCTAGTACCCTATACTCTTCAATCCTACCTAAGCTAGAGATTATAGCCCTGTTATCTAACCCCCTAGGTAGTTTCTGGCTATTAGTTCTCGGATAGCTAATTAATGAATCCAAATATAGATCCTCAGCTACAGATAACGTCTTATATGGAGAATAACCGTAGATCCTTGATGCTTCATACTGTAGGTCAGGTAGATTAAAGGGTGGGGGAGGATCAATCGCTTCATCACTTACCACCTTATCTACGACTTCTATGGCGCCCTTCCTCCTAATCTCATCACATACGGTCTTAGCTATATCTATATTATCGAAGTATCCGAAGTCGTTTTTTAATGTGTAATCCTTGCCATTAAACCTAACATTAACTCTTATGGAGAACTTAACGTCAGGTACGAAGGTAGCTCTAGCTACGTAGCTATCAACAACCTCAACTAAGGTCGGCGACTGAACTCTGCCGGCACTTAATATTAATCTCTCATTATACATCTTTCTAAAAACTTCAGATAACGCCCTACTAACGTTAATACCCCAAAGCCAGTCTAACTCATGCCTACAGAGACCAGCTTCAATCATATTCCAATCTAATGGCATTAAGTTATTGAACGCCCGCCTTAATTCATCCGGCGTTAGACTGGAGAACTTCATCCTCTTAGCTTTACTTAAATCGCCGACTTTAGATATGATCATATAACCTATAACTGAACCTTCAATATCGTAATCGCAGGCATTGATGAACTCTATAGCCCCCCTAGCTAAACTACTAATTAATTTAAAGTAGTTAGTTAAATGCTTCGAGTTTCTATCCCCATACCACCGAGGTATCCATTCATAATTAATTGTAGGGTAGCCTCTTTCTTTAGTTGATAACGTGTATAGGTGTCCTGCAACACCAGCGACAACAACTGCTCTATTGCCTACCCTACCAACCCAGTACGGGATTCCATACAGCCTGTATCTCTTGCTTAAGCCTAGAGCTAATGCTATCTTAGCTGCAGCTCTAGGCTTTTCAGCGATTATTAGTGTATAGCCCCTCAATTTAGAAGGCATATGATCATACCTACAACGACGGAATAGGTACTGTTAGAATCAGTAGGATAATGTAGATGATCAGAACTATGGCCTTAATATTCTTAGGTACGTAGTTGCTTAGCATATTGGCAGCCCCTATATGTGGTCTTAGTCCCGTAAGTAATAGAGCTATTAAGGCAAAGAAGGCCATCCACAAAATATTGACATTAAGTCTTAGAAAGTAAATCAACGATAAGATTATTACAGTTAACGCCGTTATGTGGCTGATGGCTGAATGCATTTTAATTGATGTAATGCTCCTGATAATATGTCCTCCATCTAGCTGACCTATAGGCAGCAAGTTCATAAAGTGAATAATTAGCATTATTAGGGACGCAAAAGCAGCAGGGCTAATAAAGACAACGTATTTTTCATTTAATGAATTGTTGAAGGCAGACATGGTTAGGAGGGCAGAGAGCGGCGCTATACCTAGCGGCTCGGCAATCCCCTCGCTTAACGCCATCTGAGCGATATCCAATGGTATTCTAGGTGATAGAAGGTAATTGATCACGAATAACGCATAGGACGTTATAAAGCCTAGTAAAGGACCTGAAATACCTAGCATCATTAAACCTATTAAATTCTTAGGAAAGAACCTCATTTCAACTATTGCACCAAATGTTCCTAATGGTGATACTAATGGCGCTGGAATTAATAATGGGTATGATGTTGGGACTCTATATCTTTTAGCCACAAACCAATGCCCAAATTCATGTGCTAGTAGAGGTATTAAAACACATATAGTGAAGAGGGAGGTTTCATAGTAGATACCCCAGTTACCTATTGGCACCTTAATCATAACATATAGCCTATTGATGTAATCGCTCACTATGAAATAACCAGTTAAAATGGTTGATGCAAGCGTAGCTATGAATAGAGCTAGCGGTAAATACTGCAGAGAGGGCTTTCTAATGCGCCCAGCACCTAAGTTAAATATCTTAATAACCTTGACTCCATTTACTTCATAGATCAATGGATAATACTCTCTTTCAATTAGTTCATCATATAATTTATTAAATGCTACTTCCACCTCATACTTACTTGAAAGTACGACATATTCGACATAATTATCTTGAACACCGCTTTCGACTACATTAAAGTAATTACTTACAATAAAGTAGATCTCATTCGTTTCATTCAAAACCTAAGCACCTGGGCTTGGCTGACTTCTTTCCCGCCCTAAAGGTCGAGGCTTTCAGTTGTAAGATATCTTGCCACCCTAGAAGCTGTATACTGATTTTTCAAGCTCTAAAAGTCTCTTAGCGGATATTAATTCTTTCTCTCCATTAGGCTTTGTTCTAACGATTGTTATAGGTAAAACCCCCCTCTTCAATTCCTCCATGGCTATTATTACGGGATCCTTGGGCAAATTACTAACATCGATTAATGGAGGTGCACCTAAGGAGAGCTGAAGAGCTCTAGCACCGACGATCCTCGCCTTCTCATATCTGGTGAGCTTGGGTGGTCCTATCCTAATGCCCGTCATCTCGCTCAATTTCCTCAGTATTGCATGCATACTTATTTAGACCTCTAACTCAATCTTTATTTGGATTCAGATTTAAATATTAAGATAGTTAAGTGGTTTTGAATAGATTATGAAAAGGGGATTCAATAAAAGATGTAGCGTTTTTAATCAAACTCGAATTTACTCTTCTCCCCCTCTTCTCCTTCCTCCTTCTTACCTGCCTTGCCTTCCTCTTTCTTCATTGGTGATGCAGCAATTATGTCATCTACCTTAAGTACCGCAGCCGCTGCCTCAGTAGCTGCCTTAATTACCTGCTTCTTAACTGTTACTGGCTCTGCTACATTGATAGCTAACATATCCTCAACTACCTTTCCATTTATCACATCGATACCTGCATATATCTTACCTTCACTATGCAACTTCCTTAACTCCATCAATGTCTCTAGAGTATCCATACCAGCGGTTGATGCTAGCACTACGGGTATCTCCTCAAGTGCCTCAGCAAAAGCCTGGATCGCTAGCTGTTCCTTGCCGCCTACGCTTTCAGCGTATTTCCTTAACTTCATAGCTAGCTCTATTTCAGCGGCTGCACCTCCAGGAATTATCTTAGGATCTCTCAATACGTTTCTAGCTGCATGTAACGCGTCATTTAGGCTCCTCTCAGCCTCATCCACCACCATATCATTAGCTCCTCTAACTAGCAGGGTTACTGCCTTAGGATTCTTACATCCCTCTATGAATACCATCTTATCATTCCCCACACGTCTCTCCTCAACTAGTTCAGCATATCCTAGGTCCTTCTCACTCAGATCCCTTATACTAGTGACTATCCTTCCTCCGGTCGCTCTCTCCAACTTCTCCATATCAGACCTCTTAACCCTCCTAACAGCTAATATGCCCTTCTTAGCGAGGAAGTGCTGGGCAACATCATCGATACCCTTCTGACAGATGACGACATTAGCGCCAACGGCGGCGATCTTCTCAACCATATCCTTTAACATCTTAGCCTCCTCATCAAGGAACGATCTAATCTGCTCAGGGGATGTTATGTTAATCTTTGCTGTTATCTCCGGCTTCTCTATCTCTAGCGGGGCATCAATTAAGGCGATCCTGGCCTTCTCGACCCTCTTAGGCATCCCGGGATGGACGACCTCCTTATCTAATACGATACCGTAGACCAACTGGGAGTCAGCTAATGAGGCACCCTTCTTCTTCTCTATCTTTATGTTATCTAATCTAACTTCATATGTACCATCACCTCTTTTCTCAGCTGCCGCCACGGCAGCTGAAATAACCATGTCAATTAATTTGTTGATTAGGTCGGGGGTTGCTAAGTACTTACTAGCTAGGGTCGTATGCAGTACCTTGCTAAGTGTAGGCTTAACTCTACTTAATCCCTCAGGCGTCTCTAAATTACCTATGTCAACCTTAACCGCGATCTCATCAAGTATTTCCAGAGCCTTAGCCATGGCTTTTTTATATCCCTCAATGATTATAGTTGGATGAATATTCTGGTCGAGTAATGCCTCAGCCTTGCTTAGTAATGCTCCTGAGAGAACTACAGCAGATGTGGTGCCATCACCTACCTCAGCATCAACTGCCTTAGCTGTCTCAACTAGCAGTTTAGCTGCTGGATGCTGGACTTCCATCTCCTTAACGATTGCTGCACCGTCATTAGTAACTGTTATATCTCCAAAGCTGTCGACAAGCATCTTATCGAGCCCTTTAGGTCCTAAACTAGTCTTCAACACCTCAGCTAAAGCTCTAGCAGCTATTATGTTATTCCTTAATGCATCCCTGCCCTGCGTTCTCGACGTACCCTCCTTTAATATCACGACAGGTATTCCATATAGCGCAGTCATACTTCAATCCCTTGAGTTCTATTTAAACTACTTCTATATAAATTTTAATGAAAATCAGCTCAATCATACTCCTGCAACTGAAGGCTTCACCATTATGGTAGGGAATGAAGGCTTACGAACCTGCGCCTCTAATGTGCTTAATGATATGTGCCGATGGTATCTAATGATAGGTTGCCTAAGGAGCCGACGAGGGGTAGGTGGCTCAGAGAAATCCTGGCGGGAGAACTTCCAGCCCGCCGGCTATCCTCCAGATGAAGAATGTAGATCCAAGCGAATGAAGGGGGTCTTTGCTGTTTTTCAGGACGGGATCAATCCTTCTTAAATGCTTTTAAGTAACTCGATGAACTTACTTAGTGTCTGCGTCAGCTCTGGATTATTCATTGATAGATCATTAATTAACTCACGTAATACCTTACGTGATGCCCTATGACATATCGGCGTGGGTGGCATCAGCAGGTCAATATCTAAATTATATATGTTCCTTAAATAGGAATAGGCGTAAACCTCACTAGTAGTTAACTTATAGAAGGGAATAACTGCTGTGACACCATCTACTTTAAATGAGTGCATCAACCCTGCGGACTTCAGATCCCCATCAAATAATGAATTAACAACTACTTCGCTGACGTCATTAAGCGTTAATGGCAATGCAACTATATTAATACTTACGGCTACAGCTATTTTAAGGCATAACTTAAGGTAGTCTCTAAAGCTAGAGTTAATGCTAGGAATGCTACTACGGAGCGGTATTATGATGTGTTGTATGCCATCACTTACTTCATGAACTTTAGATAGTTGCGTAACTATATGGACGTCATCTAAAGCTATAGATAAGGCATTAAGTACCCTACATCCATATGCCCGCTCAATCTTGTTAAGTACGTAGGAGAGTGTAAGGCCCTCTACTAGCTTATCTAAGGTTGTTATTACGAGTATTAAGGTGCCAGGTTTTAATTCTTTTACCTCCCTCAAAGACCTCTTTACTGATTTAATTATCGATCTTTCAAAACATGTGGTACAAAGCCTCTCTCCTGAAGACCTTCTAAGATATACTGCCTGCCTCCTATTACATGAGGAGCATCTACCCCCCACATCATACCTCAAGTCTATCAAGCCGTTCCTCCCTAAGCAACATTCTTAATTTAGTTACGAATTCATTAAATGTCTCATCATTTAACTCCTCCTCCAATATTCCAAGTAGTTCCATGACATACGGATTTAAGTAATCAGGGCCCTCAATAACTTGCTGCCTTAAATTCTTAACAAACTCCGTTACCTTTACTTGGTCTACAACATTAAAGTGCTTTAGAAATGCTATGAAACCAGCTAAAACGGTTAAGAAGAAATTGGCCTTATCTATGTCACCTTCATCCACATATTTAGAGTAAATCATTAGCACATCATTTAAGTCCAACTCTACTTCCATTAATTAACCCCCTTAATGTCGCACGCTCGGTAAATTTATACTTTATAGCCCGTGATTTGCTGCCTCGACAAGCTAAAAACAGGAATTTAAGGTACATCACTAACATAAATCTAAAGAATTAAAGTCATGGGCATGGACAGCCACCGATACTGATCTAGGTGTTTCATGACGAGTATCGTATTTAAGGAAGTAGTAATTACATTGAAATATTTCAAGGCTTAAATATAAGCTTAATTCCGTATTGGCTTAAAACATCCCTCACGCTTATCCTTAAGACGTAGTAATCCGTCTGCAAGTTGCCGAAGTAGTTCTCTTGCTCAAATACATTCCTGCCTTTAAAGTATAGCCTTATCAAAGGTATGTAGTTAATGTCCTCAGATATCCTTATGCTAACATCATCCTTCACATTATATATTGCAAAACTAATAACGTGACCGATCTTTAACTCAAGTTTAGAAAACAACTTCCTTAAGTATTCCTTAGCATCCACGTCATCATCGATAAACCCTATTAATGCTATGTCATTACTTGCTACAAATCTCCTGAATTCATCGACGCCTTGCAATTCCCTCATGTAATCACTCCCCGCACATTCTACTATTATATACCTTCCTAATTAATTCCTTTTCGCTCCTATCTAAAATTATCTCAATATCTGTGACATCATCCCTAACGCCCTCTGGATGTTTAATCCCGCTATTATTGATTAGTACGTAATCATACCTTAGTAAATGTTCTAGTTCGCTACAGCTTTGGTTCTGCAGGAAGTCAATTAAGAGAGAATCGAAGTTGATGAACTTCTTTAACGTCTTTTCATCAATAATGCTCCCGCAGACTATACAGGTCATATCCCTAATTAGGGAATTGAAATGACATACAGGACACTCCATCGGCAAATTCTTAGAACGTAATTCAAGCCATGCTAGTCTCCATAAACCTCTTAATGGCTGAAGAACTTCATCCCTACCCAACCTAATGGCCTCCCTATATATCCTTGGGGCTGCACTTATGATCAGCTTACCTATGTTATTAACTACGAAGTCGAGTTGCTCAGGACTTAAATTATCCTTAATGAAAAGTAGTGATTGAGCTATTAATGGAAAAACGTTCTCGCTATACCTTCTAAATCTCTTAACTATGGTCTCTACGTCAGGCCTTGAAGAAGAAGAGCCATAGAGTAGCTCCATCGGCTGTCTTAATAGTTCAACGTACTCCTCCCTACTAAGCCCTAATGAGTCCAACCCTAAATTTGATACCAATTCATCTAGGTTTTTATCTAACCACGAGTCTATATCCACCTCTTTCCTGCTCTTACTTTTTTTCCTAGATGTACTAATAGATGTTGATTCACTACTAACATGTGACTGTCTCTCGGGTTCAGTACCCTCCCTACTTTCCTTACTTCGTTTCCTCCTAGGCAATTCCCTCCCATAATACTACATTACTAACTTACTTATTAAGTTCTGACCCCTCTATTCATGGTAAGGAGCACTGCTGGGAGGTTTGAGGATACGTCTCATAGG
>JAGDWE010000043.1 GCA_023255965.1 Desulfurococcales archaeon
GCGCCCGGGGGCTGTGGTAATGGCCATAACTCCGGGCCCTCAGAGTGGAGGAGATAATAGAAAAACGCAGTACTAGACGCTGAAGTACTATTAGGTACATGGTGCTCTCAGAAAGCCAGATAAGTTATCTAAGTAGCGGTGGTTGTCGGTATCATTACCCATTAGAACGACTTTCACAGCCTCAAGGGATGGAAGCTCCAGTCGTAAGGTCACCGCATTTCCTAAATGGACACTCGCTCCAGTATTTAATACATAGATCCACCTCATATAGGTTTAAGTATCTTCTTAAAATATCGCAAGCCGCTAAATAGTTTCCGCTTTCATGTGTAAATAGCTTAAAGAATTTACATTCAGAGCGAAGTGGTTTGGTTAGGCCATGGATTATTAATATAGGTCTACCATATTCTTTACCCTCCTCACGTGTTGAAACACTCTGATTCAGCTCTTTAAAAAATCTACATGTTGAGTATTCTACATTACTTAAGCATCTGGATAGTAAGGTTACGTCGGTTGTCGGCTTATCAAGTAAGGGGGATGTACATAGCCCCCCTCGGTACCAAGGACATGGCAAATGTTATTCCCGTAGTTCAAGTTACATAAAATAATAATAAGCTTATAAGGTTTCAATTCTTCTTAAACTAAGGAAGGGTCAAGATATGGATCAGGAAATTGAGGTAAATCAATCTAAGAGGGTAAAGCTTAAGGTGGTGTATGAAGACCCGGATGTGCTCGTAGTTACTGCACCTAATGAGGATGAATTGATTAAGATATTACTTGATCTACTTAGAGATAAGCCTATGAATGTTAAGGAATTACATTCGATCCTATCTGGATTAGCTAGCGAGGACAAGATTAGGAGGGCGTTAATAAAGTTAGTAAATGACGGAGTAGTTTATATGGGAGTAGATGGCAGATTCACAGTTGCTGGAGTTTAAATCAGCTGCCCATGTAAGAGAACACTAAATAAATTAACGATATAGTAACGGATTGTACGCCCTTAGGCTAACATTTTATAAGACGAGTTATAGAGTACTAGTTAGTGGTGATGGAAGATGTCTAGGGTAACAGAGGACGAGTTAAAGAAGGCTCTATCCACAGCGGTTGTTGAGAGAAAAGATCCTAAAAAACGTTGGATGGAGAGAATGATGAAGAGCGCAAAGTCCTATCATAAAATATGTCCATACTTCGATAAACGGCTGGGGAATTGTTTTCTAAGGCAGCTAAGTGATAAGAAGGGGAAGTGTGAACGTGAGGGTAAGTTTGATGGATGCCCGGTGTTTATCGGGTTCCTTGATCAAAGCTATGATAAGCTTGTGCGTGAGGGTAGGCAATTACCGATAGACTTTAGAGACCTCTCTATGACGATATATTAATACAATGATAATTAAGGTGAGGAATGAGTATTATTAGAGATCCATATACCTACTTACTAGGGGAGTTTGCTGAGTTAGTATGTAGAGCTTTAGCCGATTTCTGCCCTTCTCTAGCCCTTAATGATGTTCTACATATTATTGAGGAACCGCCAAGGAGAGAATACGGGGATTTATCCTTACCTATGTATAGATTATTAAAGTACTGCAAGGTGGATTTAAGTAAATTCGCTAATGCGGTGAGGAATATTAGTTTAAACAAGATCTTCATGGAATTAAAGATCGTTAATGATTACTTAAATGTGAGAATAAATACTGCGGAATATGCCAAGGTAATAATTAATGCTGTAAGAGGTGATGGAGCTAACTATGGCTTAATACCTGATGATAGGAAATTAAATATAGTGATCGAGTTCGTGAGTGCTAATCCTGTTCACCCGCTTCATATTGGATCAGGTAGGAATGCGGTACTAGGGGACTTCCTAGCAAGGCTCTTTGAAGTTAAAGGTCATAACGTTCAGAGAAGGTACTATATAAATGATTTAGGTAGGCAAGTAGCTACTTTAGTCTACGGTTATATGAGGCTAGGCATGCCTACACCTCCTGAGGACGTTAGGCCAGACATATGGTTTGGTCTCATCTATGCAGTAACAAATACCATAATTGATATCCTGAGGCTAAGGAAGGAATTAAGTAATGCAGGAAAGAATGATCCTGAAGCATATGTTAAGCAGTTAGAATTAGATGAGTTAATTATGACTCTCTCGGAGTTAAGATCTAGGAATAAGGAATTAGTTGATAGGTTGCTCGACAATATATCTAGGGACAGCGATCCCGATAAGAATGTTGAAGAATTAATGATGCGTTACGAGTCTGGAGACCCTAAAGCGGTAAGTTTATTTAGGTTTGTAGTTGCTAAGGTTCTTTCAGGGATCCAGGAAACCCTAAGGAGGCTTAACGTCAGATTCGATAAATGGGACTGGGAAAGTGATTTAGTATTTAATGGAATGGTACGTAATGTATTGGAGTTGGCTAGGAAATCTAATTACTTCATACTCTATAAGGGTGCTCCAGCATTAGACTTTAGTTCTTTGCAACATGATCCAGACATTAAGAAGAGTCTAAAACTACCTAAAAGCATTAATATCCCGCCGTTAATACTGATGAGAAGTGATGGCACATCACTTTATGTCACTAGGGATATAGCATACACTATAATGAAATTCAACGACTCTAGAGCTGATTTAGTGATTAACGTCATAGCCAATGAGCAAACATTAGCTCAAGCTCAATTACGGTTGGCTTTATATGCTTTAGGATTTAAAGAAGAGGCCGTTAGGACCATTCATTTTTCATACGAATTAGTTAACTTGCCCGGGGTTAAGATGAGTGGTAGGAGGGGTAGGTATGTGAGTGTCGATGAGGTGCTTGATAATCTAGAATACATGGTCGAGGAGATAATGAGGTCGAGGGGATCAACGGTTAGTAATGAGGTTAAGAAGGTAATCAGCGTTGGTGCATTTAAATATATGATGCTTGCATCATCACCGAATAAAGTCATAAACTTTGATGCTAACGAAGCATTAAACTTAAACAGGAATTCGGCGCCATATCTTCAATACACGTATGCTAGGACGTGTGGGGTATTAAATAAATATGGCAGGGATTTAGAATGGGATTTAATAGATTACAGTGCTGCTAATGTTGAGCCTAGAAGGGAGTTACTTTATCATATTGGTAAATTCCCATACATAATATCTAAGGTAGCTACAGATTTAGAGCCGGAAATACTAATCGTATATTTAAATAGATTAGCTGACCTATTTAATTCATGGTATGATCAAGAACCAATATTAAAGGAGGTAAGTGAAGGAATTAAGCAACTCAAGCTATTTATCACATACGCTACTAACATCATTTTAAGGAATGGATTAGGTATTATGGGTATCGATGTATTAGAGAGGATCTAATCTAGCAAGTAACTTAAAAATAATATATTACTACCCTTACATCAATATAATATGAATTGGTGGAACAATGAGCAGGGAAAAAGTTGTCGAACTACGCATAGAGACCGCAAAGCAGAGAGACGTAGGTAAGAAGCTAGGTAGAATTGGTCGGAGGTATATGAAACTTCTTGAAGTTGAGGTAGGCGATTATATAGAGGTTATAGGTCCCAAAGGCTCTACGGTTCTGCAGGTATGGCAGGCATATTCTGAGGATGAAGATAAGGACATCATTAGGGTTGATGGTTACGTTCGCGAGTCAATTGGCGCAGCGGTTGGCGAGTATGTTAAGGTTAAGAAAGCCAAGGTCGAAAAAGGCACTAAGGTAGTTCTTGCACCAACATACCCTCTAAGGTTCAGCTCCGACTTCATCTACTATGTTAAGAATCAATTATTATATCGTCCGATAATGCGTGGTGAGGCAGTATTCATACCCATACCATTTGGTGAAACTATTAAATTTATAGTTACATCTACCCAGCCATCCCAAGCAGTGTACATAGATGAGGGTACCGATTTAGTTATTAGGGAGGAGCCCGTTAGGGAGGAGGCAATAGCTAGAGGCATACCTAGGGTTACATGGGAGGACATAGGCGATTTGGAGGAAGTTAAGGAAAGAATTAGGGAAATAGTAGAAATTCCTATGAGGCATCCAGAGTTATTTAAGCACTTAGGTATCGAACCTCCTAAGGGGGTCTTGCTCTACGGTCCGCCTGGTGTAGGTAAGACGTTACTAGCTAAGGCGCTAGCAAACGAGATCGGTGCATACTTCATAGCTATTAACGGTCCTGAAATCATGAGTAAGTTCTACGGCGAGAGCGAGGCCAGGTTGAGGGAGATATTCCAAGAAGCTGAAAAGAACGCTCCAGCTATTATATTCATCGATGAGATAGATGCTATAGCTCCTAAGAGGGAGGAAGTCGTCGGTGAGGTTGAGAAGAGAGTTGTAGCTCAGCTACTGACTTTAATGGATGGGCTTAAAGAAAGAGGTAGGATAGTTGTCATAGGTGCTACTAATAGAATAGATGCTGTGGATCCCGCCTTAAGGAGGCCTGGCAGATTTGATAGGGAGATCGAAATACCTCCCCCTGATAAGCGAGCGCGTAAGGAGATACTACTTGTTCACACTAGGAACGTACCATTGGCTGATGACGTTAACATTGATGAGTTAGCTGAAATTACTCATGGATACACTGGTGCTGATTTAGCCGCGCTAGTTAAGGAGGCAGCTATGTCAGCCCTTAGAAGGTTCTTAAGGTCTGAGGGGATAGATCTAAATAAACCAATACCAACCGAGAAGCTAATTAACCTAAAGGTGGTTAGAAATGATTTCCTTGAAGCCTTAAAAATAGTTCATCCAACTCTCATGAGGGAGGTATTTGTTGAGGTTCCTGAGGTTAGGTGGTCTGATATAGGTGGCTTGGATGACGTTAAGCAGCAGTTAAGGGAGGCCGTAGAATGGCCTTTAAAGTATCCTAAAATATTCGAAGAGATGGGTATTAGACCTCCGAGAGGCATTCTGTTATATGGTCCTCCTGGCTGCGGTAAGACGTTACTAGCTAAGGCGGTGGCTACTGAGTCCGGCGCTAACTTCATAGCCATTAAGGGCCCTGAAATACTTAGCAAGTGGGTTGGTGAGTCGGAGAGAGCGATAAGGGAGATATTTAGGAGAGCTCGTCAGGTAGCTCCTGCAGTTATATTCTTCGATGAGATAGATGCTATAACCCCAGCACGTGGTTATAGGCACGATTCAGGGGTTACTGATAGGATAGTTAACCAGCTATTGGCAGAGATGGATGGAGTTACCATGATAAAGAACGTAGTAGTCATAGGTGCCACTAATAGAGTTGATATCATTGATCCTGCTTTACTCAGGCCCGGCAGGTTTGATAGGATCATCTACGTACCCCCGCCAGATAGGAGGGCTAGGTTGGATATCCTTAGGGTGCATACGAGGAAGGTTCCCTTAGCAGGTGATGTAGATTTAGAGAAGATAGCTGAGTTAACTGAGGGGTACTCAGGAGCAGATCTAGAAGCACTAGTGAGGGAAGCAGTTATGATAGCGTTGAGAGATAAGCTTGAGGCTAGGCCCATATCTATGGAGTACTTCCTAAGAGCTTTAAAGGTGGTTAAGCCGTCATTGAGTAGAGAAGTGACTGAGAAGTATTCTAAAATGTATGAGGACCTTAAGAGATTAATAATATAAAGAATTAATAATACAGGGTGTATGATCAAAATGATGCTTAAGATATTATTAATTGTAGGAGATGGGATGGCTGATAGACCAATTAAGGAATTGCATGGAAAGACGCCTTTAGAGGTTGCCTCAAAGCCTAATATCGATGAGTTGGCTAGTAGGTCGGCATTAGGGTTATGGGATCCCCTGGGCCCTGGCCTAAGGCCTGGTAGTGATACAGCTCATTTAGCGCTTTTCGGCTATGATCCACGTAGATATTACCCGGGTAGAGGGCCCTTTGAGGCTTTAGGAGTTGGAGCTGAGTTAAGACCAGGTGAGGTAGCACTTAGAGGTAACTTTGCTACGGTAGATGACAATTTAATTGTGATCGACAGAAGGGCTGGTAGATCCTTACCTGAAAATCCTGAACTTGTTAAGTACCTAAATGATAATATACAGCATGTAGATGGTGTGGAGGTTAGGTTTTACTCGGCTACCGAACATAGAGTTGCTGTGGTGCTTAGGGGGTCTGCGCTTTCGGCAGATGTAAGTGATACAGACCCTCATGAAGTAGGAGTTAAAGTTCTTCAAAGCAAGGCGTTATGTGATGATGAGAAAGCCATTAAGACAGCTAATGTAATAAATAAACTTACGTTACTTACCTATAAATTACTTAAAGATCATCCATTAAATCTAAAGAGGATTGAAAATGGCTTACCTCCAGCCAATATAATATTATTTAGAGGCGCAGGTCAGATGTCATATATACCTAAACTAAGTGAGAGGGGGGACATAATATTAAATAAATACCTAGCTATATCAGCTACAGCTTTAGTTATTGGAGTAGCTAAGTCCGTGGGATTCGACGTTATAACGCCGCCAGGTGTTACCGGAGGCATTAATACCAATCTTTCATCTAAGGCTGAATCGGCTATACAGGCTCTGAAAGGAGATTATGAGCTTGTTTACCTCCATGTAAAAGGCACGGATGCAGCCTCTCATGATGGAAACTTAGAAGCTAAGATAAAAATGATAGAGCAAATTGATGGTATGATTGGCAAAATAATTGATAATATAGATTTGGGGTCAACTATAGTGGCTATAACAGCAGATCACGCAACACCCATCTACGTAAGGGATCATACAGGGGATCCGGTCCCCTTAGCTATATACTCGCCTTTTATAATATGTGACGGTATAAAGAGTTTTAGTGAGAGAAGTGCTAGGAGGGGATCGCTCGGCAGGTTAAGGTCCGTCGATTTAATGCATACATTGCTTGATCAGGCCAATAGGATCAGGAAGTATGGTGCGTAGAAGTCAATGTGATGACTTAGGTAATTATCATTAGAAAATTATTTTGGGAGAAGATGGCATTATGGTTGGTTTCGAAGAGAAGCGTTCTCTACCAAAGCTTAGCTACATAAGAGATAAATTACGTGAGGTCGCAACAGAGGACTTTAGGCTTTTCGCTAGAAATCTAAGGAAAGTCTTTAAATATATATCTACGTGTAGGCATAGGAATCTCATCGTAATACTAGGTTCGGATCCAGTAAAGTTATCTGGCATAGCTTCGCAAGTGGTGCTAAGCTACCTAAGTCACAGGAATAAAGAGTTTAAGGGCTGTAGGACATCTATACTTTATGTATATCATGACGAATTCGAGGACAGCAGATTATGTGAAGGAGTTTTAAGGAAGGTCATCAAGCGCTTCGGTAGCAATTATCAATATGAACGGCTGGTTTACGAGGTCTCTGAGAGGGTACTTGGTACTACGTATCAAGTGCTCATTATGGATTTACTGCACGATTTAAAGCCGAACGACATTGGAAGGTTGTTGGGTATAGTTGAGGGTGGGGGCATAATAATTTTCTTAGCACCCCCACTTGGCATATGGGCAAATTCTAAAACATTATTCAAGGCCAGCTTAACCGTACCAAAGTACCCTGAGCCTAGAAATATATTCATTAGGTGGTTTATAGATAAGCTACTGAAGTATGAAGGTATACATATATTTGATTCGGATGTAGGAACATTGGTAAAGTTCTCGCCACGTTGGGACGCATGTAGGAGCTCTAGTAAGGAGGTCACGATACCTGGGACAACTGTTTTTAGTAGGGAGCTTTACAGTCTTGCACTAACGCAAGACCAGGTGGAAGTCATTAAATTGATCGAAGAGAACTTTATTAAGAGTCCAGGCAGAGGTAACAGGGTCACATTAGTAGTAGTGGCTGATAGAGGTAGAGGAAAGTCGTGCTCTATTGGTATAGGTATTGTTGGGTTGATAGCCGAGCTACTTAAGGTTAAGAATAGAGTTAGGGTGGGTATTACAGCTCATGACCCCTTAGCCATTCAATCACTTATGAAGTTAGCCATCAAATCCTTGGATAAGTTAGATTTAAAGTACAATGTAATTAGGAGGGGTGGCAATATAATAGAGATTAAAGGTGATAGGTTTAGCATTGAATATTGGCAGCCATCTGATATAGTTAAGTTGAATTTAGATGTAGTAGTTGTTGATGAGGCAGCCGGGATACCTGTTCCATTACTTCACAAGATGTGGTTGAGCTTTAGGAGAACTATTTTCGCAACGACCATTCATGGCTATGAAGGAGCTGGCAGGGGCTTTTCAGTTAGGTTCCTAGGCAGAATAAAGGAGGATAAAAACACTAGGCTATTGGTATATGAAATGAGCGAACCAATAAGGTACTCGGCTGAAGATCCTATAGAGAGATTTCAATTTGATGTACTGCTATTAGATGCTGAGCCCGATCAAATCGACGATGAGGACTTAAAGTGCTTAAGTGAGGGGAAATATGATTACTTAAAATTAAGTCCAGAAGAGCTATTTAATGAGTCGAACGAGAAACTCCTGAAGTCGTTATTTGGCATATACGTTCTAGCGCACTATAGAAACGAACCTGACGACTTAGGCATGTTAGCTGATGCGCCACATCACAGCATAAGGGCTGTTGCGCTTAAGACAGGTAAAATTGTGGCAGCTGCCCAGCTAGCTGAGGAAGGTGATATACCAGAAGAATATATAGAGGATCTCCTGTACGGCGGTAAAATACCAGGAAACATAATACCGGATAGACTCCTAAAGCACTTAAGGAGAAAGGAATATGGCAAAGGCGTAGGTTGGAGAATAGTTAGGATAGCCGTTCATCCCCAGCTTCAAGGCAAAGGCATAGGTTCATTTATCATTAAAAAAATAATTGAGGAAGCATATGGGCGTGGATATGATTGGGTTGGAAGTGGATTTGGCGTAAATAAAGAGCTACTTAATTTCTGGATTAAGAATGGGTTTAAAGTACTACACATATCACCTGATAGAAATCCAGTCAGCGGCGAATACACAGTACTAGTTCTTTACCCCTTAAAGGAGGAGTGGAGGAAATTAGTTAATGACGCTTTAGGCGAGTTCCTTATAAAGATCACGGAGTCTCTACACGATGTTTATAGGGATTTAGAGCCTGAGGTTGCTTATCAGCTTATACTGCAGTCATCTATGGATTTAAGCAAATCAATAACTATTAATATAACACGAACACAGAGCGAGAGACTTAAACTTTACGTTTCAGGGTTAATGACTTATGAAACGGTTTGCGACGTAGTTAACTTACTCATTAAGAAGTTGGTATATAGCGGTCTGTTGAAGGGGTTGAGTGAATATGAGGGAATACTTCTAGTTTCAAAGGTACTTCAGGGTCGCCCATGGCAATCAGTAGCAGAGATTTTAGGCATAGATAAGAGCAAAGCCATAAACGATATTAGAAATATTATCGCTAGGTTAATGAATGTGGTTATACCTTAGTTGACCCTCCCTGCCCTAAAGGTCGAGACCTTTAGTTGTAATTAATAAGGTTTAAGCTAAAAGTATTAGTCAGCTGTCTAAAGATGAATTAGTATTTCGCCAGGGGTCATAACGCGTAAAAACTTATTTTGTTATTACCTACGTTTACCTGGGGGTTCATGGATACGAACATTAAGTGCCTCTTCAATCCCAAAAGTATAGCAGTGGTAGGTGCCTCGAGGACGCCGGGGAAGATAGGCTATGAGATATTGTCGAATATCTTGGGATACGGGTATGGCGGTAAGGTATATCCAGTGAACCCTAATGCCACGGAGATCCTTGGTTTAAGATGCTATCCTAGCGTTTCAGCTATAAAGGAAGAGGTGGACATGGTTATAATTTCAGTACCAGCTAAGCTTGTTCCAGAAGCTATAGAGGACGCGGGTAACGCTGGTGCTAAAGTGGCTGTAGTCATATCATCCGGGTTTAAGGAGGTAGGTAATAAGGACCTAGAAGATGAGGTCGTGATGAGAGCCAGAAAGTATGGCATGAGGATTTTAGGTCCTAATATATTCGGCATAGTGTACACGCCTACGAGGCTAAATGCGTCCTTCGGTCCTAGAAACGTAATACCTGGCGGTATAGCGTTTATAACGCAATCAGGTGCTCTGGGAATAGCCTTAATGGGTATGACTATAGTTGAGAGGATAGGGGTTTCATCCATTATAAGTGTAGGAAATAAGTCAGATATTGATGATGCAGATTTACTTGAGTACTTAGCTGAAGACCCGCATACTAAGGTTATATTGATATATTTAGAAGGTGTAAATGATGGAAGGCGATTTATTAAGGTCGCTTCTGAAGTCATAACAAAGAAGCCGATCGTAGTAGTTAAGGCTGGGAGAACTGAGGTTGGAGCTAAAGCCGTAGCAAGCCATACTGGTTCGTTGGCAGGTAATGTAGTCGTATATAGTGTAGCATTTAAGCAGTCCGGTATATTGCCTGCCCACAATGTCGAGGAGGCATTTGATTGGTCTAGGGCGTTTTCTTGCCTACCTCTACCTAAAAATCAGAATCTAGTGGTCGTTACTAATGGTGGAGGTGCTGGCGTATTAATAACCGATACGCTAGCGGAGTATGGCATTAATTTGCCAAGTCCTCCGAAATCCCTCATGGATGATATTAGGAAGTTGGTACCACCATTCGCATCACTAGCTAACCCCATAGACGTAACTGGTATGATAAGTAATGAAGGATACGTTAATGCCTTACTAAAGACATTAGAAAACCCTGAAGTAGGCGCAGTATTGGGAGCCTATTGTCAAACGGCAGTCACAGACCCTACGATTATTGCGGGTCTATTGATTAGTAGGATAAGGGAGATGGGTGGTTTAAATAAACCGCTAGTTCTTGCGTTTATAGGTGGCGAAGAGACCTATATGGCTATAAGAAGATTAAACGACTTCGGCATACCTACTTATCCGATGCCCGAGAGGGCCGCAGCGACCATGGCAGCGCTCTATAATTATGTAAAAATACGTGAAGGCGTGATAACTAGGATTAGTAAATTATCTAAAAAACCTTAAATACTCGAATCTAAAGTTAGGTTAGTAGGTGGGATAGAATATGGAATACATATATGCATCGCTCCTGCTGCATGTAGCTAAAAAGGAAATAAATGAGGAGAATCTTAGAAGGATATTAGACGCTGCCGGGATTCAAGCAGATGAAGTACGGATTAAGATGGTAGTTACTGCTCTTAAAGAAATAAATATTGATGAGGTAATTAAGACGGCAGCTATATCTCCCATGGCCGTGGCTCCAGCTACAGCTCCAGCGGCACAGCCTCAGGCAACTACAGAGGCTAGTCCTCCTGAGGCTAAGAAAGAGGAGGAAGCTAAGAAAGAGATAAGTGAAGAGGAGTTAGCAGCAGGACTTTCGTCATTATTTGGGTGATGCCTCTAAAGGGAAATTAATAAAATTTGTGTAATATATCCGGTTTTAAATCATTCACAACCGAAGATCTCGACCTTCAGGGCGGGGAGGAGGTCAGAAAGCTAATATTTAGTTAAATAGTACTTCTATCAGGTAACAACGGTGGGTCAGTATAATCCTATAGAGCTGGCTAATAATATATATAATAAAGTATGTAGGACTATAGGGAATATTGAGTTACGTCGCTACTTTAGATTTAGGGGCGGTAGATGGTATGGCGGTATAGCTACTGCGGATGTTATAGGATGCAACCTAATGTGTAGGTTTTGCTGGTCATGGAGATTTAGAAATAATTTTAGGTTGGGGTATTTCTGCGGACCTGATGAAGTATTTGATAACCTGGTTAGGATAGCAAGGAAGCATAGGTATAGATATGTGAGATTGAGTGGAGCGGAACCTACGATATCTAGGAATCACCTGCTTAAGTTACTTAAAATGTTTAATGATACCGATCTAGTATTCATCCTTGAAACCAACGGCATTTTAATAGGTTATGATGATAGTTATGCGAAGGACTTAGCTAGGTTTAGCAATTTAGTTGTCAGGGTGTCATTTAAGGGTACATCACCCGACGAATTCGGTCTTTTAACAGGTGCCGGACCAGAATATTTCGAATTCCAGTTCAGAGCTTTAGAGAACTTAATTAATGCTGGGTTGAAGTCCGGTAAAGACTTATACGCGGCAGCTATGATTGGATTTAGCGACGATAACTCCGTAGCTAATTTTGTTAGAAAGTTGAGTATGTTAGATCCGAATCTAATAGATGTTGATTGGGAGTACGTGATCCTCTATCCACATGTTGAAGAATTATTAAATAAACATGGATTAAAGCCGTTAAGGAGCGTTAGGCCTAACGAGATACCGCGTAGTATGGTTTAATAGAATATTAAGTTTGGGTGGTACATTATTTATTAAGGTTGGTATGTCATGAGATTAGATGAGCTCGAGAGGATCATGTGGAGTAAATTAGATGACCTAATAATGGCTTGTAAAGGCATATGCGGAAGTAATGCAGCGATAGAATTTCACGAATTTAAGTTAAATGATGTAGTAGAAGATTGCGCCTACTGCATCCTAAAGAACTTGATAGATACTTTAGACATCAATTCATTAGATATAACTTTAAGTAATGGTAGTTCGTTGGAGTTTATTAAACTAGATGACGTAATAATAGAATTAGGCAGTGAGTCGGCTTCGATATACCCTATAGATGAATTCATAGATAGAATTAATGAGCTCAAAGAATTTAACATACTAAGCGATGAAGATATAGTCATAATTATGAAGTGGCTTAATGTATGACCGGAATACATGGTTTATAATTGACGATTAAGAGTTAATAGTTCAAACGATTTTTAAGGCTGGCATACCTTGAGTGCGTGGCAGGAGGAATGTGTAGGTAATTTAAGCTATTAAATGATTTTAGTACATCGATCTCAGTCCTCGGTCGCCCATCAGAGATACTTAGCAATTTAACTTAAATAAGATAAAATTTTAATATCTTTAGTTTTCACCATGTTTATGGATGGAGATAATGAAGCTTTACATAGCATCTAGTGACGATATATTAAGTGGCAGTGCTACAGATATTTACTTCCTTAGAACTAAAGAGATATTAATTAAAAAGGGATTATCCGATGTTGCTGTTAGGATGGAGGTTCATATAAACGGGGTTCCTAGGGGCTATGATTGGGCTATATACAGTGGATTAGAGGAGGCTTTAGCTATATTATCTCAACGGCCTGTTACCGTATATTCATTACCAGAAGGGACTTTGGTGCCATCAACATTTCCAATACCATTAATGATTATTGAGGGGGAATATGTCGACTTCGTTGAGTTGGAGACAGCGGTATTAGGCGTCCTTAGGCATGCAACAAGCGTCGCCACCAAGGCTGCGAGGATTAAGAGATTAGCTATGGATAGGAGGTTCATATTCTTCGGCTTGAGGTCGGCTCATCCAGCCTTAGCGCCTATGCTCGATAGATCTGCCTTCATAGGAGGTCTCGATGCCGTTTCAGGTGTATTGAGTGAAAAGTTTTTAGGGATCAAGCCATCTGGTACTATGCCCCATGCTTTGATAGTGGTTTTTGGCGATAATGTTAAGGCTTGGAAAGCATTCGATGAAGTTATGCCTAACGACGTACCTAGGATAGCCTTGGTAGATACCTTCGAGGATGAGCGATTAGAGGCTGTAAAAGCGGCTGAGACGTTAGGTAGTAAATTATATGGTATAAGGTTAGATACCCCAAGTAGTAGAAGAGGCAATTTCAGGGAGATAATAATGGAGGTCAGATGGACTTTAGATCTACTTGGGTATAAACATGTTAAGATAGTAGCTAGTGGGGGGCTCAATGAAAAATCTGTCCTGCAATTGAGGGATTTAGTTGATATATTTGGGGTAGGGACCTCAATAGCTTTCCCACCTCCTGTCGATATAGGTGCCGATATAGTTGAAGTTTATAGAGATGGTAGGTGGGTTCCAATATCTAAGAGGGGTAAGCTACCTGGCGCTAAGAAAGTTTATAGATGCTCAACACTAGAGTATGAGGTCGTACCATGGGGTTCCAATCCTAAAAAATGCTACGAGGATGTTTTAGAGCTTTATTTAGATAAAGGTAGGTTAGTTAAGGAATTGCCTAGCCCTAGCAGTATTAGGGAGTATGTATTAAGGCAACTTAAAGAAGTCCCAGAGCCGACGCCTGTAGATTGATGGGTAGAAGATAATTACCGTTTAAGACTGTCTCTTCAATCTTTTCATGTGCGTATTAATGATTGAACCTCTCTGATCAAATTATAGAAAATAAATTTAAATCCTCACTTACTTACAAATAACTACGGAGTGCGGGGGTGCCCGAGCTAGGTCAAAGGGGTCGGGCTTAAGACTATTTCCAGTTTAATAATGGTGGGAGACCCGATGGCGTAGGCCTGCGTGGGTTCGAATCCCACCCCCCGCACCAAATTAATAATAACTTAATTGCTATGTAAATTAATCTAATATTATTGATGATTAGGGCTAAATTAAGTTATGATGTAGGGTTAATGAACGCGTTACGTAAGGTTTACGGCAGTGAGGTTGAGGCATTCTTAAATTCTTTAAGTACGCCTCCATCTAGGTATTATGTTCGAGTTAATACTTTAAGGGCTACGGTTGATGAGGTCATTAATAGATTAAGAAATAGGGGTATTGATGTATATCGTGACGAACATATCCATGAGGCTATATATTTCCCTGTGAAGGGTCCTTATGATGTTCCAACATCAAATAAAGTAGTAGTAGCTGATAAGAGGGCTGCTGAATCCGTGATGCTAGGTGCAGACCTCTACATTCCTGGTGTCTTAGGTGGTAACTTTAGTAAGGGGTCGGAAGTTAATGTGATTACACCGTATGGTGATATAGTGGCTTACGGCATTTCCCTGATCGACTATGACGAACTACGTAAGAAACCCAATGGTATTGCAGTTAAGGTCATCAAGTCCGTATATGAGGTCGTTAAAATTAGGGAATTGACCGAATATAGTGAGGGGTTGATATATCCTCAATCACTACCATCAATGTTAGTTGGTAGATTAATGAACCCGCTAGATAGCGAAGTTATAGTCGATGCTTGCGCAGCCCCCGGGGGTAAAACAGGGCATTTAATTGAACTATCTAATGGTAGGGCAACTATATATGCGTTCGATCATTCAGTAAGTAAGGTTAAGGATATGCTACATGAACTTAATAGGTTAGGTCACTCAGGTTTGGTGAAGGTGTTTAGGGCTGATAGCCGGTACATACACGTTGATTTTCCTTGGCTAAAGGCTGATAAAGTATTAATAGATCCTCCGTGCAGTTCTTTGGGTGTGATACCTAAGTTGGCGGACTCGAAACGATATGAGGACATATTAACATTAGCTAGGTACCAGATCCAGTTCATCAGATCGGCTATTAATATAGTTAAGCCCGGAGGACTGATTGCTTATTCAACCTGTACAGTAACGTTTGAGGAGAATGAGGAAGTAATTTCGAAGGCGATAAATGAGTTTAAGTTAGAGATAGTTGAACCCACTATAAAATTAGGTTCCAAAGGTATAGGTACGCAGTTCGATGAGTATTTGATAAGATTCCATCCTCACATACATAGACAACCAGGTTACTTCATAGCATTATTACGTAAGCGCTTCTCCCACTAAAAGATTTTATAAGTGTCCGCGAACGTTTCTGACCTCCTTCCAGCCCTAAAGGATGAGGCCTTTAGTTGTAATTGCTTAAGCTTGCAGCCGAAAGCTTCATCTTTTTTGGGGGAGGGAGTCAGCGGTAGCTCAGTAGCAGAGCCTTTCGGATGCTGCCTTCCTTAATCTATTCATAATGGCTATCCCCAAACCTACGTTATCATTAAAGCCTTCGACCAAGGCTATGTCAACGCCTAATTCATCAACCTCCCTTAGAGCCTTAAATAAGTTATGGGCGACTTCAAATAAATTATTACGCGATCCTAAGTTGATCACTGGAAACCCCTTTGATCTATAGTGATTCAGCGTCTCACTACTAGCTACCACCGCTACATTATATCCCTTAATCCTTAACTCTAAGGCTTTGTTCAGAACTATATTAGCTAGTTTTACTAGATCCTCATAATTATCTAGTTCAATGAGTATTAGTGGGGTGTTTGGTGAATAATGTCTATATTTAACTCCAGGGCTTAATGCTACTTTAGCTTCTTCGTATCCCCTTGCTACGGGGGGGACTATTACCTCGATGCCTAGAATCCTGGTAATATCCTCAGGCGTTATAGGGCCTGGCCTAAGCAATACCGGCGGATTTACCGTTAGATCTATGATCGTGGACTCTATCCCAAAGAACGTATCGCCGCCATCGATGATAACATCAACTAACCCCATCAAGTCCCTTACGACGTGCTCTGCCTTTGTTGGCGAGGGTTTACCTGATATATTAGCGCTTGGAGCAGCCACGGGCCTTCCTAAGCTACTTATTAGCTTTAACGCTATAGGATGCGCTGGGCATCTAATGGCAACTGTCGGTAGATTAGCAGTAACTTCGTTGGGTACTAAGTTAGACTTCTTAAGAATTAACGTTATAGGGCCTGGCCATAACTTACTTGCAATCATATAAGCTATTTCCGGAACATCCGAAGTAAGCTCGTTAAACATTTTCAATGAATCGATATGTAATATTAGTGGGTTATCCTTAGGCCTTCCTTTGACCTCATATACTTTAGTAATAGCTTTGGGGTTAAAGGCATCAGCACCTAGTCCGTACACAGTTTCTGTCGGGAATGCGCATAAACCACCATTCCTCACGATATCAGCTACCTCTTTAATCACATTTAGGTCAGGGTTTAATGGATCTAATCTCACTATCTTGGTCATCAATTTTACTTATACTTCAAGGGATTTAATCTTAAACAAAAGTCAATATAGGACTTAAAATCATTGCTAACAAGTTAGTTACTAGATGATGTAGAGCGTCCTTACTGAGGAATTGTAGGTGATGTGTACGAATCCCTCTGAAGTTCAAGTTGCATCGAATTTAGCTCAGGATTGAAGTTAAATAACCACCTTGAATTAAGGCTTCAACCGAAAGCCGCCCAGCTGGCTGCCTTCCAGATGAAGTATTTAAACCGGAATAAATGAGGAAAGGCTGCTCTTCAGCGTGGGGGAGGAAGACGGGTTCAATACTTTAGCATTATGATCATTATTTTTTAATCAATTTAATTCTGTAGATATACTTATGTGGGGCGTAGTCTAAAATCCTTCTAACATCGTGTATTATGTAGCTGTGCTCGCAGCCTTTTTCCTTTAGGATTTCGATGACATTTAAGTCGTCACCTGCAACTACATAAACATAAGCTACTCCTCCAGTCCTTAGAACTCTAAGGGCACCGTCTATGTATTGGTGAGATTTGTGGGGCAAGTTCATAATTATTCTGTTAAAATAAGGCCCCCTAATAGAGTTTAACAATGAGCTGGCCTCAGAATTCATAATTTCCACTATTCCACGCAATTTCTTTCTATTTAGATAGATAGACTTATGCATGCATTTGACGGCGTGTGGATTTAAGTCATTAGCCATAACATACGCCTTCTTACTACATAGTATATGTAATGAGAAAGGTCCCACGCCGGCAAATAAGTCTAATACGCGGTCACCCTCATTAACTTCTAATGCCACCCTATGATGATCTTCAGAGAGAGATGGGTTAAAATAGCTATTCTTTAGATCTACATATATTTTAACCCCGTACTCATTATGAATGGTCGTATATATTTCATCGCCAGCTAGGTGAATTAACTCCCTGATCCTGAAATCCCCGTGTGTGGCCCCAACCTTGTAAACGGCCTTAACATGCTTATTTACCTTCATTATCGCCTCTCCCACATGTTTACCGTATTTGAGTAATTCGTCTGGAAGATTTATTAGAGCTATATTACCTACGATGTCATAGGACCTCGGCAACAGGGCTACTAAATCGCTTGGTATTAATTCTTTAACGAACTCCCTATAATCACTATATAAGTGTCTTGGCTCGAACTGGCCTACGGTTACCTCTATTTCGGCTTCCGGCGTTAATTCCGCCAACAAACTACCCAGGTTATCTAAATGGTTGACTGGGATGCATATATGATCACCGTCTATTATGGGCTTTAACTCCCTTCTATATATTCCCAACTCCTTAATTAAGCTAAGCACCTTTTCATAGTACTTGCGATTGATTCTAACACATTGTGCGGTAATCTTCATAATCTCCGAAGCTCTAAACTTATTTTGGGGATATATTAATTAAAGGGTAAGGCGGTTAGATTGAGGATAGGTGTAGTAGCTAAGCCAGACGACGATTCGCTCGAGTTAGTTAAAGATATTCTTGAGTATGGTTCGTCGATAGGTATTGATATGGTAATTGATGCAAGGCTAGCGAATAGCGTTAGGTGGAAGAAGGTGTTCGAGTTAGGCAAAGATAGAGTTGACTACTTAATTGTTATAGGTGGCGATGGCACCGTCTTAAATACGTTACTAGCGCTAGGTGATGATGCGATTCCGCTAATTACGATTAAGAGTGGAAAGAGGGCCTTTCTCTATGATTGTCTCCCTAGCGAATTTAGCGAGGTCCTCAGGAGGTTATTAAGCGGTGACTACGTGATAAGGGAGTACATGAGAGCCGAGGCAGTGGTGAATGACACCATCAAATTACCGTACGCCCTTAATGAATACGTACTCGCCACTTCTGGTTTCTTCAGATCTAAAGTAGCCCATCTCAAGGTATTTAAGAAATGTAGTGATGGGGCTATAGATGAAATATATGATGTAATGGCTGACGGACTACTTATAGCAACATCCGTAGGATCCACAGCATATAATGCATCCGTAGGAGGGCCTCTAGTAGATCCGGACTTAGAGGCTCTAATACTTACCCCGCTAGCGCCGCTAGACCTATTCGTAAGGTCTATGGTTTTCCCATCAAGTGCTGAAATAATTGTCGAGGTTGTGAAAGACTCGCTAGAAGTCGACGTCATAGTTGATGGAATGTATGTAGCAAAATTGGGACCTAACGACAGGATTAAGGTTAGGAGAGCTCCAACTCCAGCTAAATTCGTTAGATTCCATTCATTAACTTACGGTAAATTGGTTAGGAGACTCTTTTATGAGAGATAACATTATTTACGTGCTTGACGCTGCAGCGCTATTTTCGTCATACCAGTTACTACTACCGCATGACGTTACCGCAGTTACGTCAAGTAGTATTCTAGCTGAGGTTAAGGATGAGGATAGCAGAAGATCCTTGGAGACATCGTTGGCTGCCGGTAAATTACTAATTATAGATCCTGGTGAGGAATTAATTAGGGAGGCAGTTAGCATCGCTGACGAATTAGGCGAGTTAAGTAAGCTATCAAAAGCCGATCTATCATTGATAGCTTTAGTCATTAAGTTCGTAAGGGAAGGGGCCTCAGTAACCGTAGTTACGGATGATTACTCGGTTCAAAACATATCTAAATACCTAGGGGTCAGGATTTTAGGCATAAAGAGAAAGGGCATCGATAAAGTTATTAAGTACTTAGTAGTCTGCCCCATATGCGGGTACGTAGGTAATCATATTTACTGCCCTAGGTGCGGTAGTAAGATGGTCAGAAAACCAATTACGGCGTCGCCGTAGTTAGCGTTGCGTTTAATCCCTTAAGTAGTTCCAGGACCTAAATTCGAAAATCGATACCAAGATAACCGTAGCTTAATTGGTTAAGAGGGTAGATGGGCCCGCGGGGATTCGAACCCCGGACCTCCCGGTTATCAGCCGGGCGCTCTAACCAAGCTGAGCTACGGGCCCCAAAAACACTTAATTCACTAGCTTATTAAATCTTACTTCAAGTCCCTCTATTAGCCATGATCCGAGTTAATTATGATCAATAAGCTACTGCTTAAAGTGCCTTTAAGTGCACCCCCTATGCTTTCAAGCTCTTTCTTTTTATTAAATCTAGGGATGAAAATGAGCTGAACTTTCATTACGGTTTATGGTTACTATATTTAAATCCTCCATAATCCTTTACGATCGAAAGTCCTGCCTTAGAGGCGGTGATGCCTATAAACTGCGCTCTATGGTCATTTGATGATTCATCGTCCCAAGTAGTCAATGCTGGTCCGGCGGCCCAGATTAAAATGTAGCTGGCCTCCTCTCCGCCCTAAAGGACGAGGACCCCCCTAGGCGGTTCATGGGTTCCATTTTGCCATCTCTATAGACAAGCCTAGCCTCCCTATCCTCAT
>JAGDWE010000010.1:0-1524 GCA_023255965.1 Desulfurococcales archaeon
GTCATCGGAGGCTACATAGGCGGGCGCCGCTTGGCCCGCCTCACGGTTGACTACGACCCTGCCCCTGGTGGCTAATCCGCCGTCATCGAGGCGGTCGAGCATCTATAGTGGCTAAAAAAGATTATAAACTTTTATCTAAGCCAGCAGTCTATTTATAACATTCCATATCAATAACGCGATGTAATAAAGCAAACCTACTAACCCAAGAACAAGACATAGATTGTTAATGATGGGGGCGGATAATAGATTATACAATGGGTTAACGTTCAGAGGGTATAACGGCCTTATATCCGAATAGAGCGGAGCATCTAACAAAACGTGAAGAATAGTTCCACTAATACCAGAAATAACGAACGCTCCTAGCTTTTTATCTCCATTTTCCAGGAGCAGCAGCTTGTACAAACTTAACAGATATTTGTTGATAGAGTACATGAATAGGGAGAGACCAGCACCAACGGGTATTGCCAGCAAGAATGTGTGGAAATAGCCGTGAAGAGGATATGAAAGTCCAAGCGCTAGTACTGCCAAGGGCTCTAGATCCAGTATCACATTGGCTAATATAAATGTTGGCACGTGAACGAGTCTTTTTAATAGAAGACCGATTCCTAGCGCAGGACCTAGGTGAAGAGGAGTTATAGGCATGGATTAAACACTACACCATTTTATACTTAGACTTAGATAGGTATTTATCCTAAGATCATTCGTTAAATAAAGAGCAAAATTTGTTGGTAAGTTTAATGCGTATTGCATTCGTGTCTGGGGGTAAGGATAGTTACTATGTTGTTTATGGATATGGTCTTGGTGTTGACATGGGTTTTATGCCTACTTGAAGCTGCTTCTTTTATAGTGGCTTGTATCCCTTGATATCAACTTCTTTAGCCCTTTTTAATGCAAAGCTGAAGCATGTAAACTAATGAATTCGTTGAGGCTTCCACAACGAGCTTGGTGAGGGTTGTGAGAGGAGGGAGCCTATGAGGCCGCTGATTCGCCCGAGGGAGGCGAGCTCCCAAAGGGCGGTGAGGGGCTAGCGAAGGCCGTGAGGAGCCCGAGGACGACAATCGATGACCATTAAAGAACACTAAGGTTCGCTCTCGGGTAAGCAGTGCATTACGTCGTTCTTCGAATTAGGCTATCTAGAGATGAAAATGGAGTTAAGGAACCTATTATATGAAGATGGGATAATGGGGTTCAATATTTTATGAGGGACTACAAGTAATTGCTGAACTAACCTTGAGTCTAGATGACATCGAGAAAGCTAAAGTTGGGATTAAGAAGTTGCTGGAAAATGCTGAAATCGCTAATAACGTATTTGGTAAAAACTATTTATATTAGTATTAGCCGTTTATGACGCACCATAGAAGGCTGTAGATATGCTTAGAGAGGAAGGATTAAAACGCGACTTCAAGTCACAGTTCAAAAAGAATATTAAGAGAGGTTCTATAAACTCTAGCTTCTCAAGGAGCTTTCATAGAGTTCATCCCTAAGATCCATCGTACTTTTCTTAAGGTACTAATAGCCAATGGT
>JAGDWE010000010.1:1624-3285 GCA_023255965.1 Desulfurococcales archaeon
AGAGTTCATCCCTAAGATCCATCGTACTTTTCTTAAGGTACTAATAGCCAATGGTGCCAATGGTTCGATTTCAAGTGCCCGCATTAATCCCTGATTACAGGAGTTGGTGATGTTAAGCATAGCTTCTGTGGTTTTTGATTACTACTAATAGCAAAGAATTAAAGCTTCGTAAAAGTAATGATGTGTTGGTTGGCGTTGAAGTGGTTGATGTAGGTCTTACTGCCGCGGCTAGGTCGCTCATCTCCTTAGCTAGGAGTGGGTGGATGTTAAGGGGAGTTCCTAGCCAGCTGGCTGAGACTGTAGCAGAGCATTGCTTCCTATCGGCGTATATATGCTTAGACGTGAGTAGTAGGGTTGAGGGGGTCGATTCGGTTAAAGCAGCTTTATATGCATTAATCCACGACGTCGGTGAGGCCTTTATCGGGGACTTAGTTAAGTCGGTTAGCTCTGCTGTTAGCGGCATTAAGGAGGGTATAGAGACCAGCTATGTTGATAAGTACGTGGATAACGAATTTGTTAGGAGATTATATAGGGATTACCTAGATCAGAGAGGCCTGGAATCCAAGCTTGCTAGGCTATGTAACTACATCGCTACTTACTTAACTGGCTTAGAGTATAGGAGGTTAGGTTATAGAGTGGACGATATAATTGATAACACTTTGAGGGAAATTAATGAAATGGCTAAAGCACTTAAGATCGAGCACGTAGTTAATGACTTCTTAAGCAAATATGTAGATTGATCTCTACTGCCGGCATTTAAATGTAAGGCTGTGTAAGCTAACTATGTGGCTTAGTACGACGTCCGGTAATCTCTTCAATAATGATAGTGAGATGTTTACGGGTTGTAACGTGAGTCCCTTATAGACGTGTCTCGTGGTCTTTGGGGGATATAAGTGCTTCTTAAATAATGCAATATCCACTACAGACACCTTTGATACCTGCATATCCTTTCTACGTGGATAGACTTCAACGTAGTCCTGCGCGTAATCGACCAGGAACGTAGGTATTAGTTTAATATCAATAATCTTAAATGCCTCAAGCCTATGGTGTCCATCAAGTACTGAGAAGGTCCTTACATCAGCTACTATCGGGTACTTAATATAACCGTAACACGTTAATTCCTTAATCACTAATTTAAGGTTACTTTCATCAACTTCTTCGTGAGGGTTTAAAGCGTCTGTAGGAATTAAATACGTCTTGAGGGAGTCCTTATAGGGATCTACGTATTCAAGTAATTTAACTTTCCCTAACCGCGTTATGAGGAAATACATTAAGTCGTAGTCTAAACCCATCAGGCCTAACCTGAGATATACTTCAGTAGCTGTTCGACGTACTTAAAGCCCATATCAGGGAGTATCAATATGTAGTCGCCGTCCTCTAACTTCCCTTCCTCTAGGAGCTTCCTATATGCTGCGTAAACTGCTCCACTACTTAAACCTACGAATATCCCCTCATTCCTAGCTATCTCGATAACGCTCTTAGCTGCATCTTCCGGTGAGACCTCAAGAACCCCATCAATTCCAACGTAATGGACCCACTTCATACCGCTTTCAACCCTCCTAATACCTTGGATGCTGGACCCGCTCGCAGGAACGACTCCAAATACCTTTACAACTGAAAGCCTCACCATTTATGGTGGGGATGGTGTTTATAAGTTCTGT
>JAGDWE010000012.1:0-1380 GCA_023255965.1 Desulfurococcales archaeon
GATGGCTAATCCGCCGTCATCGAGGCGGTCGAGCATCTATAGTGGCTAAAAAGCTTGTAAATTTTTATCTAAGTCATCAGTCCAACTTAAGCACATGTACTTATTCGCGGCGGCCGCCTTATTCAAGGCATTAGCCCTAGTGAAGTACGTCATTAATTAACGGCTTAGCCCAGCCACCGAGCTTAATCCAGATCAGCGAGCCCAAACCGCTCACCACGTTGCTTAAGCCCATAGCTACCCAGATGCCGTAGGAGCCTAAGCCAGCTAAGTACGCTAGAATGTACCCCAGCCCTATCCTAATAACCCATAATCTAATGATGCCTAGTATCGTTGGAACTAATGTACGTCCAGACCCCCTACCAACGGACATGCCGACGAAGAATACTGCGAAGAAAGGTAACGTGAATACGAATACCTCAAGGAAGTTTAAGGCCTCAACATATATTAGGGGGTCCGACGTAAATAAGGCTACGAGTTTGTGCCTAAGTAAGTAGACTGACATGGCGCCAGCTGTGGATAGGCCTCCAACGGTTAATGCGGACTTGATAGCTACTTCCCTAGATCTACTGATGTTGCCTGCGCCTAGGTTCTGCCCAACCATTATCGCCGTTGGTGTTGTAAGGCCCCAAACAACTGCATCAGCTATATCCATTACTATGAAGCCTATGGCGAATGCCGTGGCGACGACCGCGCCGAACGAATTAACTAATGAATTCTGAAGCATGAATGCAAGGCTATTCGATACGTGGAAGACGAATACGGGAGTGCCAACCCTTAAGTTCCCGTAAATCCAATCCCTACTTAAGTCCTTGGTTAGAGCGACCCTTAGCTCAGGGAAATTGCGTCTGAACAAATACGCTAAAGCCGTGAGGCCTATTAACCTAGCAATTACTGTGGCTATAGCTGCGCCTGCAGCCCCTAACCTCGGGAACCCATAGAGGCCTAAGATGATAAGTGGATCTAACACTATGTTAGTTAGGGCCGAGATCCCATTAACTACAGCAGGGGTCCTAGTATCACCTATTGATTGAAGTATCGTTGAGTAGGCCATCACGGCGCCAGAGATTATTAGATCTAGCGTTATTATCCCTGAGTAGGCCATTACGTCCTCGAAGATCTCCGGAGGAGGCCTCACTACGTATGTTAGTATAGGCTGCCTCAACGCGTAGAGAGCTACGCCTGACGCCATACTCATTAACACGGAGGCAGTGAGGAACTTAGACGCTACCTTACTCGCCTCCCCATACATCCTAGCGCCTACGTACTGGGATATGAACGCCATGTTAGCAGTTAATAACGCCATAACCAATGCGTTGAAGAACGTGATTAAGGGCCATACCTGCCTAGGTACTGCCATGGCTACGTCGCTGTACTTACTTA
>JAGDWE010000012.1:1480-19693 GCA_023255965.1 Desulfurococcales archaeon
GGCTCCAGCGGGCTAATATTTAGGTAAAATTAGCTAGAGCTGATGTAGTTAGAATCCCTAATTAGATACACCGACCTATGTACTGATGTATTAATTATACTATAGATAGCTTAATCTCAAGAAGCGTTGCCGTAGCTCACCTCACGAAGTTAGGGGATTACTGACCTCCTCCCCGCCCTGGAGGGCGAGGCTTTCGGTTGTAAACTATATGGTGGTGTAGACGTCAATGTAGATAGAGTCAACCTCGCCATAGTCGATGAGACGGGCGAGCTGAGAGACGTCAAGACGTTTTGGTTTGAGGAGGCATCTAGAAAGTGATGCCCAAGGCGCAGGGCTAGGAGCATTATAGGCATGGCAGTGCATGAAATGCTCAAGTACGCCTATCATCACGGGGTCAAGGTGCTGTTCCTCGAGAACCCTGAGGTTCTCGGGCGACTCAGGTTGCTGCGGATCAGGAGCGGCGAGAGGGGGAGCGAGAACTACAACTGGAGGGTGAGCGTCTTCAGGAGCTCCGTCATAGAGATGATAGCCATGAAGGCGCCGCTCTACGGGATAGAGGTTGCTATGTGAATCCGAGGGGGACTACGGTCGGAAGAGCACGGCGAGGCCATGAGGAGGCTTAGGTTGGATGAGCACGCAGCCTCGGCATACCTCATAGCACTGGGAGGACTTGCAAAGCAAAGTAAATGAGCCCAATGACCATGAAATGTGTTACAGCCCAAGCATAATTAAGGTGGTTAAGGAGAAGGGGGATAATACGAGGGATGATATAGTGGTACTGGCTGACATAGCTGAAAAAGCGTTAAGGGAAATTTGAGACCTCATAGCATGCTTACTTGAGGATAGGGTAGGTATGGATAAGGCTCTTGAGGTAGCTAAGAAGTTAACTGAGGGTACCTACACACATGATTACCCAATAACAGTTGAGGCGGCTAGAAGTCTAGGGCTTAACGTTAGTACTGAGGTCCCCTTAGGTATATGAATTGATGGAACTATATCCTCAGGCAGTGCAGCAGAGACCTGGGGTTGAATATATACCTAGGCCCTACATACCGTACTACCAGAGGAGGGCTCAGGAAGTCGGTTGATCCTTAAAAACCAATTCAAGCATTTTCAAACTACTTATTAGTTGTTCTCATCCTACTTAATGTGAACGGAATTGCCGCGGCCATTATAGCTGCCTGAACCCTAAAGGCGCTACCTACAGCTGCCACTAATGAGTTTAGATCGATTGATGATAGCGACTCACCCCCAACTAATACTAAACGCGTCGCTACGCTATAGGGGAGGTGAATGGTTAATATAAGGATGGCTATATTTAAGCTAACTATGAAGCCGATGTTAAAGGCTATAGTTCTTAGTGATGAGGCTACGCCCCTCCTATGGGCTGGTACTGCAGCCATTATGGAACTAGTATTAGGTGATACGAAGAGGCCTGTACCGACACCAAGTAATGCCTCAGCAACTAATAATGCCTTAACATCATTTAGAACGCCCATGTTGGACATCATGTAGAGAGCTGCAGCCGAGGAAGCTAAGCCTACTGAAGCTACGGGGGAGAAGCCTATTAAATCCGATATCCTGCCGCCAACTACACCGAAGACTAGGAAGAATAGCTCAAATGGCATTAGGAGAAGCCCTGTTTGGGTTGGTGTATAGAACGCTACGCACTGCATATATATTGCTAGTAAAGTTAATGATGCTCCGAAGCCTATAGCGTAGAGCAATTGAGCAATGATTCCCCCAGTAAACATCCAGTTCTTAAATATACTTAAGTCTAAGGCTGGATGCTCGACCCTTAACTCCCATAGAATGAAGGTCATAAGTAATGCCGCAAATAGCATGAGCGCATACGTAGCTGCCGTAGCCATACCGTAGTTGAGGTAGGTAAGGCCCATTAAGACCGTAATCATAGATAAAGTAAATAATGTGAAACCTAGATAGTCTATGTAAACCTCCTCAGTAGGCTTGTACGACTCAACCAACCTACGTGAACTCCATATAAGTGAGGCTAATGCCATAGGTACTTGAATAAGAAATATCCACCTCCAGTCAAGCAAGTCTATTATAACTCCACTCAAGGTCAGCCCGAGTAATGCACCACCCCTCCATGCAACTTGATTCACACCTAGAACCGTCGCCAACTTATTACTGGGTACGTTGTCCGTTAGTATCGTAATACTTAAGTTCATTAGAAATGCTGCCCCAACTCCTTGAGTAAATCTAAATATAGTCAAGAAGATGGGGTTAGTGCTTAAACCCGATAGAAAGACCCCTAAGGCAAATATTGCTATACCCATGTTAAAGAGCTTGACCCGTCCGAAGAGATCTGCTAATCTGCCTATGATCAATTGAGTTATGGTGGATCCAAGCATATACCCCTGAATGATCCATATAACCTGCACTATATCAGCATCTAAATCACCAGCTATGACTGGCAAACCCACGACAGCCAACCTAGCATTAAATCCGGCAAGAAATGCACCTAATGTCGTTATCGATAATACCTCTAAAACCCTAGACCTTAAATGACTATCTTCGCTTGATTCATAGCCCATCTCATCAACACCTCACGCTACATTTACGGTATGTACAGTTAATGTAGAATATTGCTACCATTAAAAATTTGATCTAAATGGCAGCCGCCTTAATGAGTTCATCTACCTACTGAAATGCCATGAAATTAGTGAGTACCTAATTCCGTAAAGTTCCCTAGCTAATTCTAATTCATCGTCCTTAAGGCCTTCATCAACAGATGATGGGTTGAACTTCCTAATCACCGCCTCAACGATCTTATCTGAAACGAATTCGGCATTAACGTGGGCCTTAAGTTCATTGCTTAATGTAGTTACATCCCTCTTTAACCTCCTTAAAGACGAGGTCAGCTTAGTTAGATCGCTACTTATCAGTAGCGTTGAATGGCATTGAAGTGAGTGTTTAGTTAGTGAGCCAGCCATGCCAGATACCTTAAATCCATTTATAAGGATTTCATTAGGTCTTTGGAACTCTGCATCAAGTCCTAACTCATTAATTACCTCAATTATGACCTCGCCAAGCGATTCATAGCATTCACATAAATCTAAACCATACTTCCTTGGAAACACCAAGGTTATGTTTAGATTTCCCTCATCATGATATACCGCCCCGCCACCGCTATGCCTCCTAGCAACGTAGATGTCGTTAGCAATACAGTAACCTATGTTTACCTCCCTTAACACCTCATCAAATCTACCTAAAATAACTGATGGTTTATTAATCCATAACCTAACTATAGGTGTATTTACCTCTACATTATTTAACGCTTCTTCCACAGCTAAATTCATGTATGGATTTAATGGAGTTGAATCCTTAATAATCCTTAAGCTCATGACTTAGTGACCTGAATTAATGCCTCACGAAGTACTTCACCAACTGTAGGATGTGCTAGAAAGGTTGCGAGGACTGCGTCTGAAGTGCTCTCCAACCCAAGCAGTATTGCGGCTTCGTTGATTAACTCGGAGATCCCTACACCAGCTCCATGTATCCCTAGGATCCCCCCGTACTTGGCGTCAACCACTATCTTGATAATTCCTTCGCTTCCAGAGGCCTTAGCTAAGGCGTTTGAAGTTAGCGACTGCCTTGCAACTGCTACCTCATAACCTAATTCCTTGGCCTCGGCCTCGGTAAGACCCGCTGAGAAGGCGTCCGGATACGCATACAAGTACTTAGGAACTGCCTTATAGTTAATCCTTAAGTTACCACCGCTAGCGTTAAGCCCTGCTATAATGCCTTGAACTATGGCCACGTGAGCATATGGTAGGTTTCCAGTTATATCACCAGCAGCGTATATATTAGGGGTGGATGTCCGCAGGTATTCATCGACCGCCACGTAACCCCCCTTCAATCTAACGCTAACTCCGCCGAAGACTTCATTCCTCGGCACATACGTGGATGCGTCTATGACTTCATCAGATGATATCCTTAACTCGCCCTCGGGATTAATTAAATGCGTCTCCTTGATATCGCCCTTGTTAATTATGTTAACTACCTTAGCGTTGGTGAATATCCTAACGCCTCTTTCAAGCAAAGCTAATGTTACATAATCAACTATCTCCTTATCGAACCCGCTTAATAACTCGCCATCCTCAACCAATATCACCTCAGACCCAAGCAAGCTGAAGGCGCTCGCAATACCTAAACCGAACGCATTACCCCCTATAACCACCACCGTACTTGGTACTTCATCGATGTCTGTAAATTCCGTTGGAGGCATCGCTCCATTAATACCTCCCCATCTAAGCCCGGTGGCAACGACAGCCCTCTTAAACTTAATTACCTCGGAACCTACTCGAGCCGAGTTACCGCTCTCTAATAAAGCTCTTCCATTAATAACTTCAACACCTAGGTTCTCGAGGACGTCCCTCATACTACCGGATAGAGGATCTACTACTTTGGATTTAATTGATTTAAACATGTTAACAGCGTCTATGGTGAGATCCTTAAGACTGACCCCATAGCCTTCATCAGCTAGCTTCTTAACTAACCTTAAGGCTGAGATGTAGTTAAGAAAAACAGCTAATGGGACGCACCCCCTATTTAAGCACGTGCCTCCTAACGGCCCTTCCTCAGCTAATATAGTCTTTAATCCCTTGATAGCCCCTACTAAGCCAGCCCAGAACCCAGCTGGACCGCCACCGATAACTAGTAAATCGCATTCCTTAGCTGACACGGAGTACCTCCCTTAACGCAGTTTCATTACCTAATAACTTAATCAAGCCATCAAGGAATTGAGCTGCCGTGTGACCATCAATCACTCTATGATCAAATGTCAAGCTGAAGGTGCATAGAGGTCTTACATCGACTCTACCGTCCACTACTGCTGGCTTACTAATTATCCTCCCAACGCCTAATATAGCTACCTGTGGAGGGTTAATTATCGGGGTAAATCCATCAACCCCATACATACCTAGGTTGGTGATCGTGAACGTCCCGCCGCTGACGTCGTCTAGAGATAGAGTACCCTCCCTAGCCTTACGTGCTAGTTCGTTACATTCTATGACGATATCCTTTAGGCTCTTCTTATCCGCATTCTTAATCACTGGCACCACTAATCCATGATCAACCGCTACAGCAAAACCTACGTTTATTTCATCAATGACCTTAATTTCATTGTCCTCAAGAGTTGAGTTAATTAATGGGTGTTCCTTAAGTACTTCAGCAACAGCCTTAATTAACATGGGGGTGTAAGTAAGCCTTATACCAACCTCCTTCTCAATAACGGGCTGTAGCTCCTCCCTTAACTTAATTAGCTTACTTACGTCCTCCTCCCTCATAATAGTTACTTGGGCCATGGTCCTTAAGCTTTCGCTCATTCTCTCGGCTATGGTTGCCCTTAGCGGAGTTAGTGGTATGGATTTCTTAACCCTTAAGCCTAGCTTAGTGCGTGCTTTAATTCCCTCAATATATTTAAGGACATCATCCTCAGTTATCAATCCTCCTGGTCCCGAACCCGCAACTTGACTTAAGTCTATGCCTTCTTTCTCAGCTAATGCCCTAGCCCTTGGGGTCGCTCTAACCCTGGCCGGGGCTGCTGGCCTCGCAACCACCCTTTCAGGGGGCGCTGGAGCAACCTGTGTGGGAACTACCTCAGGGGCTGCAGTAATTGATGGAATCTGCTCTCCCATCTCACCTATATACGCTATTAAGTTACCTACGGGTACTGTCGATCCAGCCTGAGCAACTATCTTTATTAAATAGCCTGATGCTGGCGCCTCAATAGTTGAAGTTATCTTCTCCGTCTCAATGATCAATAACGGCTCACCCTTCCTTACCGCATCGCCCTCACTCTTTAACCACTTCTTAATAGTACCCTTAGTCATCGTTAATCCTAACTTAGGCATCCTCACCTCAGTAACCATTTGAACTGCCCTCCCTAAGGGCTAATTCATCCCAATATACGTGATGTTCTGAACTAATGCTCCGTAATACCTTACCTACATTAATTAACAATGGGCCGTTCCTCGTCAACTTAACTTCAACGGAATTATCCTTGGAGACCTCCAATTCACGTTCACCATCTAATGCTATGGTGTAAGCACCACGCGGTAATTCCACACCCTCACCTACGTTTAATTTCTTAATGTACTTAACGCCGATCGATTTAATAACCCCAGGCATCACAATAGCTTTCACCATACGACCCCCACCACCTAATTCCATAAAGTAGCCCTCATCGCTCTCGAAGCTAACCGGTTTTATGAATCCTAGGATTGAGGCTAGACCTATATCAGTGGGCTCGCCCTTAGAGAATATCGCGTACCTTATTGATTCTATGTCAAATAACGCCCTAGCCCCTACGTACGGCGTTACGGTAACTGCGACATCTATTACTGCAACATCGGCTAGCTTATCATCTACTTTAACCTCTAATGACTTAGCCTTACTGATGCACTCTCGGCTTATCTTATTACATGCTACTAAACCAGCGGCATAGCCAGCTAATGTCGCATCATAGTATGCCCCAGTAACATTATTAGTTCCAGCGGCAACGCATACTAGCGGTATGTTACTTCCGCAGGCCTTAAATACTGCCCTTAAGGTCCCATCACCGCCGATTACAACTATAGCTTTAACACCCATGTCAGCCATCTTCTTAGCTGCCGTTAATGTGTCTAAGACCGTTCCAGTCCCCTTAGTCTCTACCAAACTTAACTTAGCTGATGTTGATCCATGCATCATGGTGTATACGTCCTCCCCTAACCCGTAGTTATCATGCATTATGTAGATCTCGCCAACACCAGCTGCATCCAGACCTGCTACGACCCGTTTACCCAACTCGACCTTAGTGAAGTTACTTACGTAGCTAGCTAAGGATAATAACCTCCTAATGTCTTTACCTGCATCCGGGTTTATTATTAAACCAACTCCAACGACCATGGCATGGTCACCTAAACAAATGATATCAAAAATAAATCGATTTTACTTATAATTAACCCTTCTTAACGACCTCTTTAATAGCTTTAATTATCTTCTTGGCGTTAGGAAGTACCTCCCTCTCCAGCGGCGGGCTAAATGGTATAGGCACATTAGGGGTTGTAACCCTCTTTATAGGTGCATCTAAGTATCCGAAGCACTCATCAGCTACTAGCGCAGCTACCCATGACGCAAAACCAGCCCTATCATAGTCTTCATCTACGATTACTAACCTACCTGTCTTCTTAACAGACTTGAATATGGTTTCCTTATCGAAAGGCACTAAGGTCCTCGGGTCTATAACTTCAACGCTAATTCCCTCCTTCCTCAACTCATCAGCTGCCTTAAGTGCCTCATGAACCATATACGCAACAGCAACCACCGTTACATCGCTCCCCTCGGCTTTAACATCAGCTACTCCGAAGGGTATGGTGTACGGTTCTTTAGGTACCGGTCCCTTAATCCCGTAAAGTAACTTATGCTCAAAGAACATCTTAGGATTGTCATCCCTAATAGCACTTATAAGTAATCCCTTAGCATCATACGGCGTTGACGGCACTACGACCTTAAGACCTGGAACGTGCATGAAGATTGAGTACAAGACCTGCGAATGTTGAGCTGCTGCAGATACCCCACCACCTATCGTAGTTCTAATAGTTAGCGGTATCTTAATCTTACCTCCAAACATGTAACGCATTTTGGCTGCTTGATTATATATTTGATCCATACATACTCCAAAGAAGTCGACGAACATTAGCTCAACTACCGGCCTTAGACCTACAGCGGCAGCACCTACCCCAGCCCCTATGAATCCAGCTTCAGATATAGGCGTATCTATAACCCTATTCGGGCCGAACTTCTCAAGTAATCCCTTGGTTACGCCGAATATACCTCCATACACCCCTACGTCCTCGCCCATGACTATTACTGACGGATCCCTCTCCATCTCCTGCATTAACGCCTCATTCAATGCCTCTACGAATGTTAATTCCCTTACCTCGCTCATTATCCCACCTCAGTAGTAAGGATCTGTGAATACATCTGTATACGCCTCACTAGGCTCTGGAAACGGGCTTTCCTCAGCGAATTTAACGGCTTCCTCAACCTCGCTTACAGCCTTAGTCCTAATCTGATTCAATAATTCCTCAGTAGCTACTCCCATCCTCATTAATTTATCCTTGAATATTAATATTGGATCCCTCTTCCTCCACTCCTCTATCTCCTCCCTACTCCTATACACCATTGGATCTCCCTCAAAGTGTCCATAATATCTATACGTCTTGCAGTCAAGGAGTGACGGGCCTTCGCCCCTCCTAGCCCTCTCAACAGCCGCTTTGGCTGCCTCATAAACAGCTAATACGTCCTGGCCATCAACCGTAATGCTCGGTATCCCAAAGCCGATTGCCCTCTCAGCTACGGATTTAGCGGTCGATACTCTAGGTTGAAGAGCGGATGGAGTTAAACTCCTTAGTGATATAGCGTATTGATTATCCTCAACAACAAATATTACTGGCAACTTCCACACTGCAGCTAAATTAAGTGACTCAAGTACTGCGCCTTGATTCTGCGCACCATCACCGGCAAAGCAGACAACTACATTATCCGTGCCCTTATACTTTAAGGCAAGTGCTGCACCTATGGCTAGAGGGCCCCCAGCACCTACTATGCCGTTAGCTCCTAACATGCCTTTCTCGAAGTCAGCTATATGCATGGATCCACCCTTACCCTTACATGTGCCTGTCCTTCTTCCAAACAACTCAGCCATCATACCCCTAACGTCGACTCCCATAGCTATACAATGCCCGTGTCCACGATGCGTACTCGTTATGAAGTCGCCTCTCTTAAGATTCGCTATAACGCCTACTGCTACTGCCTCTTCACCAGCATATAGGTGGACGAATCCAGGTATTTTGCCCTGAGCGAAGAGCTCATGAACACGATCCTCAAACGCTCTAATAAGGCACATTGTATAATACATGTTAATCATTTTATCGTGAGTTAACATACTAAACCACGATATATTATCTGCATAATTATTAATAAATTTCAATGTATTTTTACATCTTAAAAAAATATAAAGAGTAGTTATAAGTTAATTGATGGATGATGCCGAATTAAGGGTCTATCAATTCGTCAACATCAATAATAAAGTTGTTAGTTGGATATAGTTAGTAAAGTTTATAAATTTCTCCATTTAATCCTCTCTTTGGAGGAACCTTAATGAGCAAGAAGGAGGAGAAGAAGGAAGCCAAGAAGGAGGAGAAGAAGGCAGAAAAGAAGAAGTAGTCTGAATGTGCTTCAACGTAAACCGCTGATTTAGTGACAATCAAAAGCTAAATTAACTTTTTTCCTCATCACAATAACTAAAAAATTCTGCGAATTAATCTGAAATGGTATTTCAATAATGACTTGTAGCATTCAAGGTAAGTTAGGTCGCTTAGATGTGGGTGACGAGCATCCAGTGAGGATTATGGCTATAGTTAATGTTTCACCTGAATCTTTCTATAAGGGTTCGGTAGTTACAGGGGTAAACGACCTGAAGAACTACGTAAGGAGGGTAATTGATGAGGGCTGTGATGTAATAGATGTGGGGGGTAGATCGACAGCGCCCTACTTAAGCACCGAAATACCTATCAGCGAGGAGGTAGATAGAGTTTCTAGGGCTATTAAAATCATCAAGGACTTAACCGATATTCCTATCTCTGTAGACACCTTTAGAGCTGAAGTCGCTGAGGAGGCATTAAAGTTAGGGGCTGAGATAGTCAATGATGTCACTGGACTTAAAGGCGATTCGAAAATGATCGCCGTAATTAAGGACTACCAACCATCGTTAATAATCTGCGCAAGGGAGTTAAGGCCTCAACCTAGTAATGATCCTCTCGCTAGGGTTTTAAATGCCCTTAGAGAAAGCCTAGATATGTTGTTAAAAGCGGATTATGACTTGAGGAAAGTAGTTATAGACCCGTGTATTGGTTTCTTTAGGTATCAGAATATTCCATGGTATATTTGGGATTTGAAGATAATAGCTAGGCTTAATGAGCTGAGAAGCTTAGGTAGACCCATAGCCATAGGGATCTCGAGGAAGTCCTTTATAGGGGTCACAACTGGCCGTGAAAGACCTGAGGATAGGTTGTACGGCAGCCTTGCATATACAGTGATAGCTTTACTTCACGGAGTACATGTGATTAGAACGCATGATGTACTACCTACCAAGGATGTGGTTAATGCGATAACCAGTTTTAGGAATTACCGCATTAATCTAAGGCTTCAATGCGTGGAGGACTCGTTACTAATGGAGGATGTCAGGTGATGTTAGGACATCCTACTAACTCGAACTAGATGAAAAAAGTTTATTATATATCGCCTTACTTCCTCGTAGGGGTATGGTGAGTGTTTAGATTATGGAAAGTGAAGGACTTTGTTAGAATACCTCCTGATAGATTTGGGGAGCCCCTGGAGGTCGTTGCTAGAGAGGAATTAAAGAAGAGGTATGAAGGTAAGGTGGATAGCACCTTAGGTCTAATTATAGCCGTCCTAGATATAGATGTTAATCCTGAGGGTATATTAATACAGGGCGATGGGGCTACGTACCATGATGTACTAGTGGATCTACTAACTTACTATCCAATATTGAACGAAGTTACCTTAGGGGAGGTGGTAGATGTTAAGAAGATAGGTATGTATGTAAATATAGGCCCTTTAGATGCCTTTGTGCATATATCTCAAATAACCGACGATAAGATGGTTTACGATGAATTACGTGATCTCTTAGTTGGCGAGGAAACAAAGAAGGTATTTAAGAGGGGAGATGTAGTCAGAGGTAGGATAGTGAGCGTCAGCATGAATCCGCCAACATCCATTAAAGTATCTATGACGTTAAGGCAACCGTACTTAGGTAAGGTTGAGGCGATGTAGTATATGTCGGCTAGGAGTAAGAAGCCATTTAAGGCGTGCACCAAATGTAAACTTCTCGTACTGCCTGAGGAGGAAAGATGTCCTAATTGTGGTTCCACAACATTTACTGAGGAATGGAATGGCATTGCAATCATATTGGATCCAGATAGGTCGGAGGTAGCTAAGATATTAGGGATAACTAAGCCAGGTAAGTATGCGATAAAGATTGAAAGCTAAAAATTTAACTTAGTTGGTGTAAAAGGTAGGGAAGGTGTATGGCATATGGCTGTGAAGCCTGAGAGCAGGAAACTAATTAAGCTAAGCGGAAATGTATACGTTGAAGTCGTTAAGGAGAGATATAATAGCCTCGTTAAGAGGGTTGAATTAACATGTATTATTAATCATATAGGTGTTGGTACTCCGTCCAGGCGTGAAATACGTGAGCTCCTTTCAAGGGAGTATGGTAAGCCTATAGAGAACATTTATATAAGGGAGATAAAGACCGAGTGGGGCATGGGTAGATCCTTAGTGAGAGCAAATATCTACGATAGCGCTGAAAGGGCCTCCATATTTGAGCCTGAGTATATAATTAGGAGGGATAGCACGTAGGTGTCAGTAATGGCCGAAATACATAAGCTATATGAGTATGACTATAGGTCCGGGAAGATATTACTTAAGAATAAGAAGTGCCCTAGATGCGGTTCAATAATGGCGCTTCATAAGGAGCCGATCGCTCGATGGCATTGTGGTAAATGTAATTATGTTGAATTTATTACGCAGAAGCGTTAGTAGCTATGATAGCGTTAGGTATTGAGTCGACGGCACATACCTTTGGGGTAGGTATTGTAGAGGATAAACCCCCCTATATAAGGGCAGATGAAAGAGTGAGTTACGTACCATCTAAGGGAGGAATACACCCTAAGGAGGCAGCTACATTCTTCCTGAACAACTCATTAAGGGTCTTAAATAATGCATTAAGTGAGGCGAATTTAAGTATCAAGGACGTGGACTGCATAGCTGTTGCTCTAGGCCCTGGGTTAGGACCCTGTCTAAGGGTGGGTGCGACCTTAGCTAGGGCTTTAGCGACTTACTTCAACAAGCCGTTAGTTCCAGTCAATCATGCTGTAGCACATGTTGAGATAGGTAAGTTATTAACTGGATTAAAGGATCCATTGATTGTTTATTTATCTGGCGGTAATACCATGATACTAGCTTTCTCTGATGGCAGGTATAGGGTCTTCGGGGAAACTTTAGACATAGCGTTAGGGAATTTCATGGACGCGTTCGTTAGGGAACTAGGTTTAGCACCCCCCTACATAGTTGATGGAAAGCATAAGCTTGACTATTGCGCAGATGAAGGAAGCGAATTCCTCGAATTACCTTATATAGTTAAGGGGCAAGACGTCTCATTCTCAGGGTTATTTACGGCAGCCATTAAGGCCTTTAGGAGCGGGAAGTATAGATTGCAGGATATATGTTACTCCGTTAGGGAGATAGCATATAGCTCTATAGTAGAGGTCAGCGAACGTGGGTTGATACATACCAAGAAGTTAGAATTACTGGTAGTTGGTGGCGTGGCCGCTAGTAAGGCATTGCAGGAGAAATTCGCTGTGATTAGTAGGTTAAGGAGGGTAAAATTAGGCATTGTACCCCCCAATTATGCTGTCGATAATGGAGTCATGATTGCTTGGACTGGGCTGCTTACATTTAAGTCGGGTATCACTATTGAGCCGGAGAAGTCATATGTTCGACAGAGATGGAGGATAGATAGCGTTGATATACCATGGTTAAGTTAGAGCTATTATCTTCTGGTGCTGAGGCCTATCTATATAAGGGTGAGTTCCTCGGCTATGACGTAGTTATTAAACATAGAGTGCCTAAGCCGTATAGGGATCCAAGGCTCGACAAGTTAATACGGAGTGAGAGGACGTTGGTGGAAGCAAAGAGCATGCTATTAGCTTTAAGTATGGGAGTTAAAGTACCTGCTATACTTTACGTGGATTTAGATAGCGCCTCAATTATTATGGAGTACATAGACGGCATACTACTGAGGGACTGGCTTCCTGAGATTGGTGAGGAGCTACGATATCGGTACTTAGAGACCCTCGGCAATTACGTCGGAAGGCTCCATATGAATGACCTAACGCACGGTGATCTAACTACATCAAATGTTATGGTGGCACGAGACGGCGAGCTTTACATCATAGACTTCGGCCTAGCTAGGATTTCCGAAGATATCGAGGATAAAGCGGTGGATATACACCTAATGATTAGATCGCTAGAGAGCACTCATTATAGGCTGGCTAGGAAGTTGTTAGAACCTTTTCTTAAGGGATATGAAGATATCGTAGGTAGTGATCACTTAGGCAAAGTCCTGAGTAAGGTTAAGGAAATAAGGCTTAGAGGTAGGTATATAGAGGAGAGGAGAACCAGGAGAGACGTATGAGTGCTCTATACGTAGTTACTTCAAATTACAGTAAATTCAATGAATTGAAGTCCATTGCCTCTAAATACGGTGTTAATATTGAGATGCTTGATGTACCCAAATTCGAGATCCAGCACGATGATTTAGAGGCAATAGCGTCATATGCGGCATTAGCTGCTGCATTAATAGCTCGTAAGCCATTAATCGTTGAGGACTCCGGACTATTTATTGAGTCCTTAAATGGGTTCCCGGGAGCCCTAAGTTCTTACGTATATAAGAAAATCGGCATCGCCGGTATACTTAAGGTATTAGAGGGCTTAAGTAATAGGAGGGCTTACTTTAAGTCCGTGATAGCATATGCATCTATAGATTACAATATTAAGTTATTTACAGGAGTAGTTTACGGTAGGATATCAGAGAAAGCGCGGGGTAGTAATGGCTTCGGATTTGACCCGATATTCATACCAGATGGCGATACCAGGACGTTCGCGGAGATGGAGTTAGAGGATAAAAATAGGTTATCACATAGAGGGGCAGCCTTTAGGAAATTCCTTGAATGGTTCATCAATAGTTTTTAAGCTGAATATGACACGTATCAATTAGGTTGGTATATATGAATAGAGGTAAGGAGAAGGGTAAATCCCATGAGACGCGTCCAGCCGCTATAGTCGCACCTAAGTGGCTTCAATTCACTCCAGAGGAGGTCGAGCTATTGATTGTTGAGCTAGCTAAGAAAGGTTATCCGCCATCGATGATTGGAGTGATTTTAAGGGATCAATACGGAATTCCCTTAGCAAGATCAGTACTAAATGCCAGGATCACTGAGGTCCTGAGAAAGCATGGTATCGAGTTAGTAATACCCGAAGACCTCTACAACCTAATAAGGAAGGCCATAAATCTGAGAAAGCACCTAGAGGCTCATCCTAAGGATTACCATAGCCAAAGAGGACTTATAGAGGTTGAGTCGAAAATCCATAGACTTGTTAAGTACTATAAATCTGTAGAGAAGCTACCACCTGATTGGAAGTACAGCCCTGAAACAGCCGAAGTATTAGTAAGTCAGCCACTAATTAGATATAGAGAGTAGGCTTATGTTTGTTCTCCTTTCTCCTCAGTAACCTTCTTTAGTTGGCTTCTATACATCTCAACTAACTCGTCTACAGTGGTTGCATCTTCGGCGCTCTTATCCGTCCTCCACCTAATGAATCTGGGGAATCTAATTGATATACCGACCCCCTGTCTTATGACGTTCATAGCGCAAGTATGGAGTGGGGACAGCGTTAGTTCAGCACCTATAACTTCAGCTACTAGGGATGGAACCACCCATACGTCAGGCTCTACCTTGGAGTCCACTCTGGCATGTTTATGAGGTATTATATAGGGTTGTAGGAGCGACGGAATTTTCTCTAAGTCCTCGTCGGTAAATCCTGATCCAACCTTACATACGGTTCTAAACATATCGCTGTTCTTATCGTAGGCAGCCATCAACAACGCGCCGAATTTTCCGCCACGTCTTCCTCTTCCATAAAATGCGCCAACGACTACTAGGTCCACCGTATCAATCATTTCGCTCTTATAATCCCTCTTGTACTTAATCCATAACCAACCTCTGGCCCCTGCCTGATATATCGCTTGATCATGTATTGCCTTAACTACAACGCCCTCACACCCACTTTCCACCGCCCTGAGGAAGAATTTCTCGAGCTCATTAACATCATCCATGATTATTGAATCGGCTATCCTTAAATCATCACTAGTCTCAACCACCTTCAGGAGGTATTTACGTCTCTCTAAAATTGGAACGAGGGTTAAATCAACTCCATCTACGTAGAGTATGTCGAAGAGATAGAGCCTTACTGGGTATTCCCTTAAAACTTCATGTACATCGTGTTTTCTCTTCCTATGCATTAATTCTTGAAACGGCCTTAAATCACCTGTTTCAGGATCGACGGCTACTATCTCCCCTTCAACTATCGCTTCAGCGCATTTCAAACCCCTTAAAATCATTTCAACTACGTCTGGATATTGATGCGTTATGTTTTCAAGGCGTCTGGAGAATATCCACACCCTATCCTGTTTTTTATGTATCTGCGCTCTTTCACCGTCATATTTAAACTCAACTAATGCCTTGCCTCCAACCTTACTTAGTATTTCATGTGGATCGCTTAGCCTCTCAGCAAGCATAGGCCTTATAGGAATGCCTACCTCAGGTTTAATGCCCTTAATAGCTTCAATTCCTTTGGTGGCTAACTCCCTCGCTACATTACCTAGATCAGCCCTAATATTGTATGCTCTCTCAACAATGCTTCTGAAGGTCTGTGAGCCGGCGTAACATATAGATAGTGCATCTAGGATCGTCGCGTCTCCTACACCCAGCCTTAATCTACCCTCTATAAGGCGCACCAAATACCTAGCCTCCAAGGGATCCGCATCTATCAGCAGGCCAGCGATCAACTTTATCTTAACATCCCTACTCCCCTCTCCAACCATCATCGCTATCTTAACTAACGTATCATAGACCCTCTCAACACTTAATCTAGCGCTTGTTGAGGCCGTCTTTATAAATTGCGAGAGCCCACCACGGCTACCTCTCTGCCTCAGTACTTCGGCTACCTTTCCTAAATCGCCTAACTGCTTATATAGGCTTTCAACCTCTGACTCACTGACATTAGTTGCTACCGAAATTGACCTAATTAAGAACTTCTCTCCAACGCCCAATTCAGGCATGCCGCTCCATTCAGGCCATAGCCTCCCTTGGAGCAGATATATAACCTTATCTACCACATCTGCTGGGGTCTTCCTAAGTAGGTCAACCAAGATCGCAGTTAATTGCGTTCTACTAGTTATCTTCTCGAGCTTGCTAAATGTTTGAGCAAGTATTATGAAGTCCACAATCTCCCAATGAATAATTGATTTACATAAATTAAAAGATTTAAGGCCCTATTATGTTATTATTCATGAATGATGAGAACCCGGCAAGAAGATCTTAAATGTCTGCTCAGTGTTACGCTGACTATCTCTTAATTATAGAATTAATTATGTACTGAAGAGCTGCCTCTAATTCAATTAAGAAGTACTCATTAAAGCTACCTTCGATCACCAGCTCAGATATCACTCCATTAGCTGACTTAATATCGTATTCAGTTACTTTACCTACACTGGAGTTCTTCTTTTCGTCAAGGAATTTAGTTAGATAGGATTTAACTAATTTATGTTCAGCGTCTATCTTAACTAACGGGACCACCTTAATCTTAGACTGGGTCGCGGTTATGGTGGCTATGATATTGCCTTCGTTGTCCCTTAAAGTTATTACTTCCTCCTTAAGCCTCTTACCCTCAACTTTCTCGAATCCCTTGCTACCCTTCTCTAAGAATGCTAGCAATGCCTCATAGAACTCTAATTCCTTCCTTAATTCCTTGATCTTATCCTCAATAACTCTCCTTAACTCATCATAGCTATACTTATTGCTCATACTCTCACTTGCTTATGAAGTCTAATAAAGTTGTTGCTCTCGTAGTTGTCAGGGTCTTCGACGTCAACCCCATATATGTACTTCTAACTAGATCAAAGTCCGTCTCCAAAATGTATCTCACATTGGGATTGTATAACGCTGTTGCTGGATGGTATGTAGGAATCACTGTTAGTACTCCTATCTCCCTCAATCTTAGCGTATACAACTTACCCCTCATCTTGCTGATGCCGCGCCACTCGACATCACCGCACATCTTAAACACAAACTTACCTGCATGGTTACCTAAGGTAACTACTAACTTAGGATCTACTAGCTTAATTATAGATAGTGTATACTCGCTGCATGCGATTACCTCATCATCACGTGGTTCCCTATTATTTGGAGGCCTGCATTTAACTACGTTGGTTATGAAGACTTCATCCCTTTTAATCCCCCTCGATTCAAGTAATTCGGTTAGCAATTTACCTGCTGCACCGACAAAAGGCCTTCCCTCCTCATCCTCCCTTTGACCCGGCGCTTCACCCAATAAGAGCATCTTACTATATAGTGAGCCCTCACCGGGGACAGCCTTCTTTCTGTATCTATGGAGTGGGCACTTAGTGCAAGACTCTATCTTACCTATTAGTTCACTCCATAGGCTCTCCTTATCATCCAAGATCAACATCCATACTATATATAGGGGTCAAGTTTAAAGTATTTTTAAATCCTAGAACTAATTAAATTACGCAGGTGTTATGAGATGGGGTTGAAGAAAGGGAAGTATATGTACATAGAGATAGATGATAGAAGATACCTAAAGGTCAGGATCCTCAAAGGCAGAGCTAAGGATGATGCGTCAAGGTATATTCCACTAGGGGTCATAGTTAGCAACCCTCCTAAGAGCTCGTCCGTGATGAAATTATCGGAACTTCCCCCTGAGGTCGTCAATAAAATTAAGATTATACTCCATTAATCAATAATCATTTCATTACTCAACAAGTTAAGTCATCATTTAAACAGCGATATACTTAAATATGATCATTAGATTTACTTAGGAACGGTTGCTATAATCACCCTCCTACTCTTATCTACGAGCTTTAACTTCCCCTGCTCAACCAACGCCTTAATTACTTTTTTAGCTAGACTTAAGTTGATTCCTAATTTAGATGCAAGTGTATATTGAGTAACCACCTTTAAGTCTGTTACTTCCTTACTTGCTCTACTTAGTAATGAGTCTGTCACCTCAACACCTAACTGCGCCTTTTTCTCGCGTTGCCTGCTTTCTTTAAGTTGCTGCTTCAGCTGTTGCTCTAATTGCCTCCTTTGGCGTTTTTCAAGCGTTGATATGGGCTTACCTCCCTTACCACCACCCATACATATACACCTGAGTAGATGTTATCCTTAGTAACTTAAAATACTTAACGAATAAGGACTGCTGGCTTAGATAAAAGTTTATGAGCTTTTTAGTCACGCAGATTTAGATCTACGCCTC
>JAGDWE010000007.1 GCA_023255965.1 Desulfurococcales archaeon
GCTCCCCTCTCACGGTACCTCTAATCGTTTTCATTATTTCTAATTCCTTGAGCGGTGTTGATCCTCGGTGCAGGGTCGCTAGCCTCGCCAGCACCTCATGGGGCTCATAGAGCCAAACGCCATGGAGCTCCCAACTGAGGATCCATCACTGCATGGCGGATCGCAGAGATGTGCTTGCATAGCTTCTCCTCTCACCATCAAGCATTCGTATGTGAACAAAAGTATTCAGATTTATCGCTAAATCTATAACAGCCTCATTCAATTTTTATTGTAAATCCATTGCAACTGAAAGCCCAGTCCTCCAGGACGGGGAGGAGGTCAGATCATAATTATCTCCTCTCCTCTTAAGGACTTATTGCAATGAATCTTAACTACTACTGCTTAGAGCGCTGGTATTCAACCCCACGGATCCACGAAACGTTCTTTGAGGTGACTTCTGAGATTCATTACTGAGAGAATTAGAGAACCCTAGCCTACAGCTGACTTCGATTCTGCCCTAAGGGACAGAACTTTCAGCCGTAACAGCTTCCAGGCTCTATTCGTTGATTCATACGTTGATGCTACTTAACTTAGATGACGCTATAGCATTCGCTTCATCAATTATTTTCTTAACATCTTCGCTTACCGCTTGATTGATTTCTACACTATGGAACTCGCCCCTCATCTCACTAATTAAATCATTAACTTTATCATCTATGTCCTCAATTACTATCGATAACTCTGGAATACTTGACGCATATTTCCGTAGATCCTTAACAATAACTTTAATTACCATTAAGTCCTTAACCGTAGCGCCTATTATAGTCAATGATTCAACCCTAGTAATCAGGACTTCAATTAATGCAGACATCCTAGCCAGCGAGTTAATTAGGCTGCGTAATGTAGTTAATTCCCTAGTAAGGCCTTCCCTAAGCTTCGGATCCGCGTGATCCAGCCTACCATTAATCGCCTCAACTCTAGAGGAAAGCTTAGCAAGTAAATGATTAACCCTCCCATAACATAGTTTAAGGTAATATAGTAATTTGATGAAGTCGTATTTGCTGCTCGACTTCCTCTTAAAGATAGCAAACCCTTATTGATAACTCATAAAGACAGTATTTAAGTACCTTATCCCTCATAACTCAGAGTTCGGTGGAAACGTGGTTAAAGATGGGGCCTTAAATTAATGCAGGTACCTCAATAACTATTAAACTTTATAAGTATTTACTACGTAAAATTACTAGGCTGAGGACCCGCCGTAGCTCAGCGGTAGAGCGCCCGGCTGTAGTGTGGGGGCGCAGTCACCGGGTGGTCGGGGGTTCGAATCCCCCCGGCGGGACCTCCCAGGCCATTACGCCTTTCTCGATACCTTAACTCATTCCTAACTACTTCTAAATGCTTGATGGAAGATATAAGCCCGAACTAAGTGCTTGGTTACCGCAGATACCGAGGACCGCAGGGCCGTAGTCCCCTGGGAATCTGGAGGCGAGCTATCGCAGGGAGCCCGCAGGAGGCGTGATGACAAGCCCATCGAGAATTACTTGGTGGACGGGAGACGGGAGAACTCTTTAACTAAAGTTAATGAAATAAAATTCCTAAAATATCTAATAGGGGGCAGATAACGAAGCCGGCGTCGGATGTGGTAACGGATGATATGAATTCCTGCCCGCCAACAATTAAACGTAGCCCAAGTACCTCATACCATATTAAATCAGCTGAGAAATCGATTAAACGCGTTGATGAATTTAGTATTGTATTATATAGTGAGACCTATGATCCATCGCATGATTCCTACCTATTAGCGTCTAAGGCAAGGTATTTAGGTAAGGTTATTGATTTAGGTTGCGGTGCTGGGTACTTAACCGCTAAATTAGCTGCGTTAGGTAATGAAGTAATAGCTATAGATCTCAGCCCATACGCCGTGTTGAGCACTAAAGACACCTTAAAGGTCAATGATCTATACAATGAAAGGGTTCATGTGCTTCAGTCTGATGGCTTAAAGGCGTTAAGGGCTAGTAAGATATATAATGCTATTTACGTAAACCCCCCTTACCTGCCAGTTAACGAGTTCGATAGCTGGTTAGGAAGGACGTGGTCGGGCGGAAAGGATGGCGTCGAAGTCTTCATAAACATGATCTATGGATTTGATGAATTACTTCTAGAGGAGGGTGTCCTATACTTCATACTGTCAACACTGTCTAGTATGGAGAGTGTTAACGCGTACTTAAGTAGCTTAGGGTTTAAGGTTGAGAAATTAAGTGAATTATGCTTCTTTATGGAGTGCATAGAGCTCTACAACGCCGTAAGGCAGATTAATGGGCTTCACCTGCCTTAAGTAGGTTTATTAGCCTAATCCTTAACTCAACATCAACCAAGAAGGCTCTTAAGTCCTCTAGTAATCTCCTAGCCACATCGACTTTATGCCTCACACCAGGTATTAAGGCCTCTGGATAGTCCAAGCCCTTAAATGACTCGTATATATCGTTGGCTATGTTAAAGTAGGTCCATGCCTTCTCAACATCATTTAGCCTAATGAGGCTTAATATATATCTCTTAAGCTCTCCTATTAAATCAAGCAAGCCTTGAACGTATGATAGGTAGTGCACGTTAAGTTCATCCAACGACTTAATGCAGCCGTAGGTAACTACGCTTAGGAGCTGGACCGCTTCGACGTACTCAGATAGCGCTGATAGGTATAGGTTTGAATGCTTAAGCTCTGGATGCTCCCTTAGCTTTTCCTCTAATTCATTAATTAAAGCACGTACATTGCCTATTAATTCCTCGGCATCCTTAATCCTACCTAAGTGGATATAGGTCACTGCTAAGCCGGAGTTACGTATTATATCCCTTGAGACCCTTATTAAGTACTCCCTAACCGTATCTTTAGATCTTAGAATTTCATCTACGACCTTCGCGTATTTATCGATGTTAGACATATATAACACCTTAACGAGTTGTTTACCGTGACATGAACTTAGGCAAGTTATCCTCTATAGGCTTCGTAATCACTCCCTTCTCGGTTATTATGGCTGTAATGAGCTCCGGCGGAGTTATATCGAATGATGGGTTAAGTACGTCAACGTTAGGTACCGTTATTAGTAACTTCCCTAATACGTATCTAACCTCATTAGGATCCCTCTCCTCAATAACTACCTCATCGACTTTCTTTCTTAGATCTATCGTCGATGTAGGTGCTGCAACGTAGAATGGAATCCTATGTCTAGAGGCTACAACAGCTATCGTGTAGGTGCCTATCTTATTAATCACGTGCCCAGTACTTAATATCCTATCAGCACCCACAATGACCTTAGATATCATACCCTTGCTCATTAAATATCCCACCATACTATCCGTTATCAAGACCACAGGAATCCCCTCCTTAATTAACTCCCAAACAGTTAACCTAGCTCCCTGCAGTACAGGCCTAGTCTCCGTAGCAACCACCTTGATCCTCTTACCCGAATACCATGCAGACCTAATAACACCTAATGCCGTTCCGTAACCTGCGGTTGCTAGCGCTCCTGCATTGCAGTGAGTTAGGATTACGTCACCGTCATCAATAAGTTGGGAGCCATAATACCCTATCAGCTTATTTACCTCTATATCCTCTTTATAGATCTTCATTGCTTCCTCAATCAAGAGCTCCTTAAGCCTATCGACCTCTCCTACATAGCTCACTATTAATGACCTAAGTCTATCTAGGGCCCAAAATAAATTAACTGCCGTAGGCCTGGTCCTTTCGAATCTCTCTATAACCTTCATTAAGAAGGACCTAAATGAGCTAATATCTGATCCCTCAAACGAGGATGCCGCTAATGCTACCCCAAACGCGGCGGCAACACCTATGGCTGGAGCCCCTCTAATTTCCATTCTCTCTATGGCCTCTGCTACTCTCTCATAGCTGCTCGATTCTACGTATGATTCCTCATAGGGTAGTAGAAGAGTGTTTAACCACCTGACCTTTCCATTAATCCATTCAATTGTTTTGATCTCCATAATTATATTACCTAAAAGGAAAGCTTATTCAAATTAAAAAACATTAGTGAACATAGTGAATAGGGATTGAAGTGATCGAGATAACTGTAATTGACGGCCGGTTTGTAGTTACCAATGGAGTTGACGAGGTAAGAAACTTAGGCATTGGAACGTACGTTAAATCCATGTCAACATACTTGCTGGATATAGCTGAAGTTGCGTATCTAATATACACTAACACAGCTGCTCTAATAGTCGACGGAAAGAAGTTAACTATTGAGGATCTATTCACCAACTACTCAAAGAGCCCTAACGATTGGATCAAGTTCGTTGTACTATACGATTTAAGGAGCCGGGGAAGAAAGGCGAAAGCCGGTTTCTCGGATAACTCATTAGTATTTGAGCGAGACGGTAAGTACATCGTTTATGTAACTGAGGAGAACGCTCCAATAACCTCTAATGAATTAGTCAACTGGGTTGAGTCAGCGCTCTCCAAGGGTTACGAGCCTTTGCTAGCTGTTGTAGACGCGCATGGCGATGTAACCTACTATAAACTACTTAACGTTAGGGTAAATGAGTTAAAGGAGATGATGGATTAATGAGGCTTAAGACCGAGCCCGTTAGAGGCGTGCGCGACGTCCTGCCGCCGGAGTCTGAGTTAATAAGGGCGTTAGTTAGCAAATTCATCTCTGTAGTTAAGTCCTATGGGTATTTAGAAGTAATACCCCCGACAATCGAATCGCTCGAGTTATTTACCCTCAAATCGGGGCCGGAGATCGTCAGATCTATGTATGCCTTTAAGGATAAAGCCGGCAGGGATGTATGTCTAAGACCTGAGCTAACAGCAAGTATTGCGAGGATTTATTTAAAGTCCTTAATAGCTGAGCCTAAGCCTATAAAGGTATTCTACGTGGGTAACGCGTTTAGGTATGAGGAGCCGCAGATGGGTAGGTATAGGGAGTTTACTCAGATGGGTGTTGAGTACCTAGGTGATGACAGCCTCTACTCGGATATAGAGTTGTTCCTGATATTAAGGGATTACTATAAGGCAGTAGGCCTTAGTAACTATATCATTAAAGTGAATAACATTGGAATCCTTAGGGAGCTATTTAAATCATGGGGCATCGATGATGAAACTCAGGACTTAATACTTCACTACATGGATAAAAAATTATTAGATGAAGCCTTAGCAGTAATTCGCCGTTACGATAAGGCAGATATAGAGATATTTAATGAGCTGACCTCAATAACTACTGAAGACGTAAACGAATTAATAAAGTTCTCTAGTAAACTAAATGCTAATGCTGCCTTGAGGGTTAAGAAGTTAGCTGATTTAGTGTCAACAGCTAGTAGATTAGGGATAGGTCGTCTAATTATTGATTTAGGGTTCGCTAGAGGGCTTGCTTACTATACTGACATAATATTCGAGGTTAATGTTCCTGTGTTAAATATAAGTATAGGTGGTGGAGGTCGTTACGATACCTTAATAGAACTCTATGGAGGTCCCCCTACCCCAGCAACCGGGTTCGCGTTAGGTGTTGAAAGGACATACCTAGCTCTAGAGAAGTTAGGCGTAGCTAGCAAATTAATTCAGGATGTTAAGGCTATGCTACTGTCCCTGGTTGATGACTACGTATTTATTGATGAGGTGGCAAGTAGTTTAAGAGCTAGTAACGTCTCAGTAGATGTTAGATTTGTAAGTAAGAGTAAGTTAGGAGATTACATAGGTATTGCTAGTAGGAAGGGTTATCAATATGTGGTAATTGTTGGTGAGAAGGAAGTTAAGTCGGAGAAGGTCACCGTTAAGAACTTAATAACCGCCGAACAAAGGGAGTGCGATGCAAGTGATGTAAGTAAGTGCATTGGTGCGTAGGGCATGGAGCTAAGCCCTGTGGAGGATGTATTTCTAAATCCCAACATGAACATCGAGGACCTTATTGAGGTCTATGGAAAGATACATGGATTTAACGCTGGCCATCTATATGAGGCTATTAAAATACTAGATGAAATGCTTCACGAGGCTGATTTAAGGTTCATCTCATTTACAGGCAATTTAGTTGCGACTGGATTAAGAGGCATCCTAGCCCAATTAATTCGTGAGAGGATATTTAACGTAGTTATCACCACCTGTGGCACCATCGACCACGATGTAGCAAAGGCATTAGGCGGTAAATATCTAAGGAGTTCCTTCGACGTTAATGACGTTGACCTAAGGAAGGGGGGATACCATCGTATAGGTAACATCATAGTCCATCAAGAACATTACGGGAAACTTATAGAGGACTTTACACGCAACCTCATTAGCGAGTTAGTTAAGGTTAGGAAGCGATGGGGGGTTAGGGAATTACTTTACGAGGTCGGTCTAAGACTTAATGACAGTAAATCAATATTACATAACGCATCACTTAATAAGGTCCCTGTATATGTACCTGGAATAGTTGACGGCGCGTTCGGTACTGCGCTCTTCATACAGTCCCAATTCACGGGGTTCGAGCTGGATTTATTCAAGGACATGAAGGAGTTGATCGATTCGGTATTTACTTGTAAGAGGTCTGGGGCATTAATAATTGGTGGAGGGATAAGTAAGCATCACACACTCTGGTGGAACCAATTCAAAGATGGATTGGATTACGCTGTATATATAACCACAGCTACCGAGTGGGATGGCAGTTTAAGTGGTGCTAGGACCAGGGAGGCAATCAGCTGGGGTAAAATTAGGTCCGGAGGGAAGCATGTGGTGGTTTATTGTGACGCTACCATAGCCATCCCGGTAATCGCCTCACATCTAATTAACAGGTCGAGAACCTCTAAACTTCAGCGTGATTTAGCTAACGTTACCACGTAGGCTAGTAGTAGAATTAAACCTATGGCGCTAGATGGGGCGATATTCGCTAGTATAGCTATATATAGACCTAAGCAACCTGTTGTTAAGCTAATTATGATGCTTAATACGTAAGCTCTTCTAGCGCCCTCACTTAGATTTATAGCTATAGTTGATGGAAATAGCATTAATATATGCTGAAGTATGAATCCAGAAACTCTAATTAACGCTACTGAGGCTAATCCTAGTAACGTGAAGATGAGTGCTTCATATGCCCATCTATACCTCACAGATAGTTTAATAAAGTCCGGATCTATGCCTATGTAAAGATGATATTTAAAGCTAAGGGAAATAATGCTAATGGCAAGTAGGGCGATAGCTGCTAGGTTGATTACGTCATCCCACGTGGTTAGTAACGGATCTCCGAGAATTATACTCCACAAACTATATCTTAGGCCATAGTTCGTTAGTACGTAGTTAATCACTAGGATGCTTATGGATGCTGATGATGCAACATACACTGAGGTGACTATATCTGTATCAGCGCCTTTATAAATCAAGTACCCGACTAGTAACATCATAAGGCAACCAATTATGGACGACCATAGGTATTCATTTAAGGTCCTAGTGATATTTGATAGAACTACGGCTGTACTAACTGCAAGTAATGCCGAATGAGGCGCTGTGCTTGCTAGGAAGTAGAGCTTCCTCATAGAAATTAATGCACTTAAACTACCATATATTATTGATGAGAGGGTAATAACTGCTAACCATCTGATAACAGGCTCCAACGTTCCCTACCTTGAAGGCCTTAAGAATTTCACAGCAACTGCCACTGATATGGCTATTACTACAGCTAGTATAGCAACTAGCGTAGGTGCTTCGTTGAGTGGTGTTAGATATTGGGCCTGGTTAGCTGGATTAGTCATTCTGCTAACGTTATGTAAACCTTTAACTTGACTTACCACCATCTTCATTTTAGATACGGTGTCGCCTGGGGCCGTATACTGTGGGACCTTAACTACCGGGACCGAGTATTTACTTGCAATGTCGGTTAATGCTTTATCAGCCGTGCCTCCGAAATCAGTTACAATGGCTACATCTATGGAGCTGCCCTTAATTAGCTCCTCTACATTAATTAGGTCGGCAGGCGTAGGGGGTAATTCAAGATCCTTCACCAGTATGGCTTTCATTTCGATCCCTAACCATGAAACCGCATATTGAGTTAACGGCGTCGATCCTACGCCCTTAAACCTGAATCTACCTAAATTATCGTCTTTAACCTCATTAATCGCCTTAGTGATGTTCTCTAGCTTCGCTAAGTACTCATCCCTACATTCGGGCCTCATAGACGTAGTTAAGTTGACTAATTCCTTGACGAATGCCAGGTAATTGTCTGGGTCATATAATACCGCATGGTAGTTAATTACATTACTACCGGGTATCTTTAGTAGCTTAACCCCAGCTAGTTTAGGGATTTCTAATAACGTTGCCTTCAAGTAGCCGGACCTTATCAACTCAGCTATTTTTAATTCGAACGAAGTATGTGCCGTCGATACTATTATATCCGCATTGCTAAGCATCTCTAGGTCCTTAGGAGTTAATTGATAGTCGTGCGGATCAACTCCAGCTGGTACTATGGAATACACTGTGTCATTACCGCACGTTAATAACCTTACATCGTCGGCGATGTTTGAAAAAGTCGTGACTATAGTGAGGCCGTTTAATGTTGCACTATTTATCGTCGCCATCAATATCACCACAGTTGCTAGTATCTTAAGTAATGCATTCACATTCTCACCTGCGTATTATGTGCACAGATGTTTATAAGCTTTCTAGGTATAATGTGCATAGGTGTAGTGAGATGAGGTTGGTACTTGATGGCCTAACCATAGGGTATGAGAGGCCGTTAGTGAGTAAGCTGACAGCAGCCTTTAGTAAGCCATCATTAATCCAAGTCTTAGGACCTAATGGATCTGGTAAAACCACGTTGCTCAGAACCATAGCAGGACTTATTAGGCCTTTAGATGGAAGGGTGTTAGTGGATGATGACGACATAACTGGGAGGCCTGATATTGCTGGTAAGTACATAAGCATGCTTCCACAGATGACTTCAACGGTAGTCAACGCTTTTCCGATGACCTTATGGGAATTCCTAAAATACAGTAGAAAGTTGATGAACAATGGAGGATCGGTTATAAGTGATGAGGATATAGCTAAAGCTCTAGAACTAGTTGATTTACCCCGGAATATCTGGAACTTAAACATTAGGAAATTGTCGGGGGGTCAAAGGCAAAAAGCATTTATTGCTAGGGCAATACTTAGCAACACACCCATACTGCTACTGGACGAGCCGTTATCAAGCATTGATCCGCAAAGCAAGATCCAGATCTCTAAGCTCATCACTAAGCTGTCTAAGACTCGTTTGGTGATAGTGACTACGCATGACCCCACTTTATTGATGAATGCCACAGATAACATATTGTTAATTAATAATGGATGGTATTTCCTAGGCAGCGTAAGTGATGTTATGAAGGTGGAGGTACTTAAGAATGTTTACAACGAATGCGTCGTACCAGTGGATAGATGCCTACATATAGTCGATGCACATGCGTAATAATACTTAAGTTTACTACGTAGCTGGAACCTCTATTCGCTATGAAGCGGGATATATCTGCATTCACATCCAGCCCTCAAGAGCCTGTTGTGTAGGTCTGCAATTATTTCGGAACTACCACTTAAGACTAGGACCTCAATACATCTATTCTCTACGTGGTGATGGCTGTATGAGAGTATTACCTCCTTAAACTCGCTGTAAATATCGTTATTGCTTATTTCAACGCCCAAGCTCTTCCTAGATATAACTAATATCCCTACACACTTGTGGCACTTGCTATAGTGGTGTTTATATTCCATTAAAAAGCTCCTAAGTGCGTACTCAACGACCTTAGATCTATCTGTGTTAAACTTCTCAGTAATCATATCTAACTCATCAGCTACTTCAGAAGACACAGCAATACCGAATCTCTTCTTAATCAATTTTGTATTCCCAATCGTTATATGGGACTAGGATTAAATAACTTTAACCCCGCTATATCTTCTTACCCCTCTCATCCATAGCCTTTCTTAGATCCTCTTCAAACATCTTCTTAACCTCACTAACTGCTCTCTTCAATTCATTAACATCTACTTCCTCAATTAATGCCTTAAAGAACTTAACAGCACATCTCTTATTATGGAATGCTAAAACCTCATCACCCACCTTTAACATGATTCCCTGACCCTCTGGAAACGCCTTACCGCATACAACGCATCTATGCTTGTCGCCCAAGGAATCGCACCCCCACTTACTACATTAAGTAGTTACATAGCATTAGTTATAAGCTAAGCTATTTATTTAAAGATACGTATTCTCTACTAGGAATCTATGGATTTAACCAATTCTAAAATTATTGATAGAATTAACCGCCCATTAACCCTCCAAAATGCATCTAAAATCACTAAATTTGAGGACCTCAATAGAGAAGTGCGATCCCTCATTAAACCGCTTTAAAGCAAGAGCTTAAGCGGACTTGATGGCCTTTATTATATCATCTTTAATTACTATACCTATTAATGAGTCCTTGGAATTAATGACCGGTAAGCAGCTAATCCTATTCTTAACCATTATATCAGCTGCCTTAGCTAAGTCCTCATCCGGCATAACTGTTATTGGATCCGGGGTCATTATATCTGAGGCTATTGGCATTATATTGGACTTCACTATCTCATATATGTTTCTAACTCCCTTATGATATATTCCTATCCTAAATGCCGTGCCTATGTTAAAGAATAAGGCGAGTACGTCGCTCCTAGTTATAACACCTAACGGTCTATTATTGCCATCTACAACCACAACCTTCTTTACCTTAGACTGAACTAATGAATCGATTACATTGAATATAGAATGAGTAGGTGATATTGTAGGGGGTTCCCTATATATGACGTCCATCACACTTAACATGCCCCTGCATCTTTCGGAGAACGCTCTAAGTATGTCCGTAGTTGTAATTATACCGTATAAACTACCTTTATCATCAACTATTGGAAGCGAGCCTATGTCATGTTTGGCCATAAACTTAGCAACGAATTTAATCGATCTATTAGGCGATGTAGCGTATACGGGGGTTGACATTATCTCTGAGGCAGGTATTACATCTAAGGGCTTTAAGTAACGTTTACGGTTAAAAAGCAACTTAGCAAAATCACTCTTACTTATTATCCCGACGATCCTGCCACCATCAACAATAACTACCCTCCCGATCTTATGCCTTACCATTAAGTTCCTGACGTGTATTAAGTTGCTTTCAGACGTAGCAGTTATAACTGGTTGAGTCATGTATGAAGCAACTTTAGGAACCATTTAATGTACCTCGTGATATCTATCAAGTCCTCGGCAACGGATTATTTAAATGTTATTAACGTACCTTAATATTTCACTCGGCCCAGGAATCCTTAGTGTTAACTCATTTACATCTAAGTACTTTAGGCGCTTATCGCATTCGACGAAAAAGTTAAGCATCTTCTTACCTATGGCCTCCTTACTTACATTACCCGGATTTAACACCACGTAAAATTTAGCTCTGCCTTTAATATATTCCTCAGGCCCTACAATTACCTTATAATATTTATCGTTAATTATTGATATACCTATAGCTAGTTCCAGCTTAACGTCCTTTATGAAGTTCTTCTTGCCGTAGACCATAAATGATCCCAAACCTATGTACTCACCTGCAGGAGGCCTCTTACTTACCTGATTACCTAAAACCCAAAAAACATCTATACTGCCTAGCCCCTCTCTCCATGCCCTACTGTAACATGCTGCCAAAGTTGAGACCTCCCTTAACCCGCTAGAAGGAATAATGCCACCACATTTAATGATGAACACCGAGGCCCCCTTGATATCAGCATGCATGAATACATCATTATCGTTTAAGTACCTTCTAACCAGTTTCTCATTTTGTTCAGCATCCCTACCGCCTAATGCGAGGAAGCCCTCCGACGTTATAATCCAATGATATTTATCGTACCAGTCTATTCTCCTTAATAATGGGGGCACGGCCTCAGCTTCCTTTTCCTTAATAAGTACATCCTTCCTACTTAATGCCTCCTTAATTACCTCCTCAATCCTCCTAATCTTATCTTCATAGCCACTAATCTCCGTCTTTAACCTAATTACGTAATCCTTAACATCCTCCCTAATATTTAACACTACATGTCTACCATTTACCAATACCTTAAAAGTGCCTGAATTCTTATCGTAGTCAATAACACCGCATTTACTTACGTCTTCCCACCCATATTTCTTAACGGTATTCCAAACGCAGTTATGTACCTCATCTAAGATATTGTAGTTATTAATCGTTAACTCATATATTTCAAGGACCTTATTAAGTTCCTCCTTAGCTCTATCTAGTTCGCTCCTAAGGTTATTAATTAGTTTATCTACTTTACTTAACTCTTCATTGATCTCCCTAGATTTCCGCTGCATATCAATTAACTTACTATATGCTAGGAAATACTCCTCAACAGCCTCATTTAAGCTACTAAACTCTATTAACCTTAACCCATCACCGACCTTAGATGGCTTAAAAGATAGGAATGATAAGAACTTACCGCTATCATCAGCTAATATTACTGGCTGAGGTCTATCAATAACGTTCGCTATGAAGTGCAGTACCCTGCTCCTTAACTCGGCGATCAACTCCTCAGTCAAGTCCCTAGCCAGCAGGTCTTCCTTAATCACCTCATTAACTACTTCAGGGGGTATGCCCAACCCTTTTATAAGTCCTCGTACAACATCATCATATGTCTTAATAGTATTAAACCACTCACTAACACCTAAAGACCTAAAGTCCTTAAACATGGGAGGTAGCATGTATTGCCTCCCAATTATAACGCTCCTATCCCTAACATTCAGCTCCCTACTTACAGCTAACACTTTATTATCTGAGTCAGTTAATGCCAGAATCCCGCGGGGAATTATCTCTACGTACATATAGTAATGGTCATCCTTCCCACGAAGCGTAATCCTACAAACCCTCTCAAATTCTAGCTGCCCTATATTAGTTATTCTTAACCCATTAGCGAATCTCCTAAAAAGAGCTACTCTACCACCACTCGACAGCTTAGCTATATGTCTGGCTACGTTCATCCTTTCACCTGGCTTTATAAGTAGGTATATGTCCTCGGATGAGGTACGTAATTTAAGTACTAAGCTCCCATCCACATCCTCGTATACGTTATCTACATGTGCGTCCAAAACTAGATTAAGTAGCTCTTTAATTATGACTGCTAAGTCCAGCGAGCTAAGCGCTCTCTTAACCTCATACCTTCGTTCTTTAGACATCCTATTACCTATACCTTCAAAACTACTTAAATATCCTATAGATACTGTTAGGTAAGGAATGTGGGATGGATTTAGTACTACTTAAGGCGATCTATGGCATATTTTCCGGCGTAGTACTCTACTTCATTACAGCACTTCTTCGTAAACACGAATTAATCCCGCTGAATGTTGACTACCTCATCCTAGCCATATATGTGGTCCTGTACTTTGGATACATACCTCTAATGAAGTTAAGTAGAAGCCATCATAGAAAACACTTAACCAAGGGGATAACCGTGTATTACTCAATATCGTTTCTAACATGGACTATACTGTATGATACGTTCGCATCATCTAGTCCATAGGTATACATCATGTTGAACACCAATCACAGACGTGACATAGACTTAGCTGAAGTAAACTACGTTATTAAGTGGTACGACTCCATAGCTAATAGCTACGACGAGCTATACGCTAACGACCAACTCCTGAAATATGAAGCCCTCTCTAAGTACTTAAGCAGGGACGTAGGTAATTTGCTCGACGTTGGATGCGGCACAGGGCTTTTCCTAAGGTACTTACTGGTTAACGGCTACAGGGTTAATTACTACGTATGCTTAGATGTAAGTACCGAGATTATTAAGAATGCATTAAGCAGATCTAGATATTTAAACTCATTAGCTGACTTCATTATAGCTGACTTAACATATCCACCTATTAGGGAAGGTGGGTTATTTACATACATTACGCTAATAACCGTATTGAGAGGAAGTTACAACATCACAGGCATCATAAGCAAGTACTTAAGACTACTTAAGCAGAACGGCTTAATACTTTATACGGTACTGAGTAAAGACCTAAGTAATGAAGCAATAAGATATGAGGTAATATATGTTAAGCCGTATGCGAGCTATCCCGAGCTTCATGGGAGTTTATAGATGTGATGCTATGTTTGTTGTAGGCGTTGAATTGCCCCACGATGCCGATGATGGTGCTTGGACGCACGGCATGTGGGATCTCACCATAGAATGACTTTGGGAAGCCGTGAGAATCGAGCTACAGATCGAGGTTATCCGAATTAGTGGAAGCTTACGATACAGCTTCTATGATGTAGAGCGTTGAGGTAGGTGAAGATGAGGCCAGGATCCGATACCAACCCATATCAAGCTACATGAGGCTCAGGCCACATAATATAAACCACAGCACCTTGTACTTTATTTATTACTTAGTAGGATGTTTTATTAGGTATTGTAATGCCTGCTAAATACCCGCTAATAGGTGTGATCGGCAAGACGAATGTGGGTAAGTCAACGTTCTTCTCGGCAGCTACTCTAGTCCAGGTAAAGATTGAGAATAGACCCTTCGTAACTATAGAACCCAATATCGGGGTTGGCTATGTTAGAACTATTTGTGCTCATAAGGTATTTAACCTAACCGGGTGCATGCCTCAGAACTCCTTATGTATGAGGGGCTTTAGATTCATTCCAGTTAAGTTAATGGACGTCGCAGGGCTTATTAGGGGCGCTCATAAGGGGAGGGGGTTAGGTAATAAGTTCCTCGACGACTTAAGGCAGGCTGATGTACTGCTCCATATCGTCGATATATCTGGAAGCACTGATGAAGAAGGTAATTACGTAGGTCCCGGTAAACATGATCCATTAGTAGATGTGGCGGTAATCGAAAATGAGATTGATGAGTGGTTCTACAGCATCATAAGTAAGGATTGGATTAAATTGGCTAGGGCGTTAGATACTTTACCGCTAGATAAAGCGATTGACGCACTTACTCAGAGGGTTTCAGGACTCTCTATTAGGAGGGAGCACGTGATTAAGGCGCTTAGAGCATCAAAACTTGATTCAGTTAAATTCGCCTCATGGCGTGATGAGGAGCTAAGAACGTTTAGTAAGTATTTAAGAGAGGCATCGAAGCCTATAGTCATAGTTGCCAATAAAATGGACATTAAGGAGGCTGAAGATAATTTAAAAAGGTTAATAAAGCACTATCCCAACAGGGTTATAGTGCCAGTAAGTTCCGAGTATGAATTAGCTCTAAGGAAGGCCACTAAGGCTGGTTTAATTGATTACTTACCTGGCGATAAGGACTTTAAGATCCTCAAGGAAGACGCGTTAACACCCAAACAAAAGGAGGTGTTAAGTGATATAAAAGAATTTATGAGTAAGTTTAATGGCGTAGGGGTCCAGGAGGCGTTGAATACTGCAGTATTTAAAGTACTTAATAACATAGTTGTATATCCTGTTGAGGACATCAATAAATTAACTGATAGTAAGGGTAATATACTGCCCGATGCATATTTAGTATCTAAGGGTACTAAAGCTCTTGAATTAGCGTATATGGTGCACACCGATTTAGGCAAGGGATTCCTTCACGCGGTATTAGCTAAGGGTAAGAGGAGAGTTGGAGGTGACTATGAATTACAGGACGGGGATGTAATTAAGATAGTATCGACGTTAACTCATGGATAATGGATATTTGCTACCTACCATCATCTCGTAGTTTAAAACTATAGCATTTAAAATTGTTTATAAGTCATCGTCCACACATAATTAAAATAGCAATATATAATAATTTAAAGTACTTTATATCTTAGGTGATTAATAGTTGGAGTACGTCGAGAAGTTCATGAGGTCTAAACACGTTAATGAGGCCATAAACGCCATAGTAACATTTAATGATAGGGTTTACGAGGAAGCTGAAGAAGCATATAGAAAAGGCGCCGAACCAGTACCAATAGGTATTAAGGACATTATATACACTAAGGGACTAAGAACCACCATGGGCTCTAAGCTTTTCAAGGACTTCATCCCAAATTCCGATGCAATAATAGTGAGTAGGTTGAAGGAGGCAGGGTTCGTCATTGCAGGTAAGACAAACACCCACGAATTTGCATCAGGAGCCACTACAACATCAAGCATCTTTGGTCCTACGAAAAATCCCATAGACACGACCAGAATTGCCGGAGGCAGTAGCGGAGGGTCGGCAGCTGCGGTAGCGGCTGGATTACTACCGATAGCTGTAGGAACCGATACCGCAGGTTCCTGTAGGATCCCAGCATCCTTATGTGGGGTATACGGCATAAAGCCCACATACGGCTTAATTAGCCTTAAAGGAGTTTACCCACTAGCACCCTCCTTTGATACAGTTGGATTCCTAGCTGAAGATCCTAGCTGGATAATTAAGGCGATAACTTCAGTAGTTGATGTGAGGTCATTAAAGAGAATGCAGAGATACTTCATAGGTAGGAAGGTTGATGTTGAAAAGATTTTATTTGGGGTTCCATCATGGATGCGTGCTAGTGAGCCCGTGGAGAGGGAGTTCTATAACTTCATCTCCAAGTTAAACTACGTAAATGTAGACATGCCTATAACCGAGAAAGCGCTCTTTAAGTACTTCACCATAATTAGGTTGGCCGAGGCTACGCAGATACATCTGAGTAATAAAGATAGGTGGAGTGAGTACTTCCCAGATGTAAGGAGAATGCTTGAGAAGGGCTTGGAATTTAAAGCAGTTGAATATATAGAGGCACTTAGAGCTAGGGTAGATGTCTACAAAGAGTTTAAGAAAGCTTTAAAGAAGGTTGATTTACTTATTACACCAACAACTATGGTTGAAGCGCCTAAGATAGATGATGTCCTAGGTAAAGAGGATGGTGAGGTCAGGACCCTATTGACCCATAACTTAATTCTAGCGTCTTATTTAGGTGTTGCAGCAATATCGGTACCTAAGTTGATGGTTAATGGACTGCCTGTAGGCGTTCAGTTAATAGGGGATAGATTTAGCGATTTATATATAGTTGAGGTAGCTAAGGAATTGAAGACTCTTGTCTAGGCGACGTTATTCAGCCCTCCAGCCAATTTAAACGTAATCTAGGGTAAGGGGCCTTAGGCCTGGGGACAGTGTAGGCGCTTCGGGCTAATGAGCCTTAGGTGATGGACAAGGCCCTGTAGGCCACTATCCGCTGACAGGGGTGCTGAGTAAGCGTGTAGGTAGGATGAATCCATATCTACAGAAACCAGAGTAGCAAGATAATTAGAAATGGCTAAAGTAGCGGGCGCAGGCAGCTACTATATCCCCTTACTTTATCTGATAACACTAAATCTAATGTTATGCTTGAGATTATTCTATCATTAGCACTTATTAAAAGAAAGGCCTATAAAGCTCTCTGTATATGGCGCTTAGTGAGATTGTTGTTCTTCGTCCTAGGTCGTCGTAGGCGATATTATCTACTGCCTGGCTATCGAAACTCGCCGCCCATAGGGCTTTAGCCTTAGTTAAGGAGGGCTCCATGGATTCTCGTGGATAGTGAGGGCCTTCCTAGTTTCCCTAGATCGTTTCGCAACCCTGAAGCCTCGCCCTTCAGGGCGGAGAGCCGTCAGCGTCGGCTCAAACCCGTAGAGCTAAGGGATATTCGCATTTATGTAATGATAATAGCTCCTAGTAAAAACCTTTAAGACAGCTACATTATTAATGATTAATGGTGGTGATATGGCTACTTCAATACGTGAGCTACAACCTGAGGTCACGAGGCTTAGGAGGATAGGGGCTCATACCCATATTAAGGGACTAGGTCTTGATGAAAATGGTAGGGCTGTTAAAGTCAAGGATGGCATGGTAGGGCAGGAAAAAGCGAGGGAGGCTGCAGGACTTATAGTTAGGATGATTAAGGAGGGGAAGTGGTCTGGGAAGCTAATAATTATAGCAGGGCCTCCAGGTACTGGTAAGACCGCATTAGCTGTAGCTATTGCCAGGGAGTTAGGCATTAACGTACCATTTATATCTATGAGTGCAGCGGAGGTATATAGTGCTGAGGTTAAGAAAACTGAAGTACTGTTATCAGCTATGAGGAAGGCGATAGGCATAGAGATTAAGGAGTTAAGGGAGGTCTATGAGGGTGAGATAACTAAGCTAAACGTGATTACAGGGCCTCACCCCTACAATCCGTATATGAGAGTCATTGAGAGGGCATCAATAACGCTGAAGACAACCGATGATGAGAGGACATTAGAGGTTAGTGAAGACATAGCCGAGCAGCTGATACAGCAAGGGATTAGGGAGGGCTACGTAATTCAGATTGATGCAGAGACTGGTAGGGTTTCAGTATTAGGGATAAGCAGCGAGAGCGATTATGCTAAAAAGCTTGAGGTAGGTAGTAGGTATAAGGTTCCTAGGCCATCAGGTAAAGTCAGGAAGCAAAAGGAATTTACCTACTACTTAACACTAGCTGATCTAGATAGGATGGTTGCGAGGAGGCGTTCAGGGGGCCTACTCTCCATTTTCTTCGGGGGTGTTGAGACGAAGGAGATAGGGCCTGAAGTAATCGCTGAGGTCGATAAGCAGGTTAAGGATTTAATCGAGCAGGGGAGAGGCCGTCTATACCCAGGAGTGCTATTCATAGATGATGCACATATGCTTGATATCGAGTGCTTCGCATTCCTAGGGAGAGCCATTGAAAGCGAATTATCACCGCTAATAATATTAGCGACTAACAGGGGGTTCGCAAGGATTAGAGGGACGGATGTCGAGTCGCCTCTAGGGTTCCCAGCAGACCTACTTGATAGGGCAGTTATAATAGGTACGGATGTGTATGATGCAGAAAGCGTTAGGGAAATATTAAAGATAAGGGCAGCTGAGGAGGGGATAGAGTTAGATGATGGAGCGTTAGATAAGTTGACCGAGATAGGGGTTAAGAGGAGTCTTAGATATGCTGTTCAATTACTTAGTATCGCGGCTGAGAACGCTAGGAGCAGGGGAGGTAGCAAGGTATCCGTGGAGGACGTAGATAAGGTTGATGACCTATTCATGGATGTTTCAGAGGCCGTGGAACATCTAAGGAAGTACGAGTCGAGGATGCTTAGGTATTAACGTCCCAGCAATCAATTACCTCAACTAATTTAAACCCTAACTTTATAACTGTATCACGAATCACCTCAACTATTTTAGACCATAATGTTTGATTAATGAAGCGACAGAACATGCAATGTGGTTGACTACCCAAGAAATCGACGCAGATGATTGCTCCCTTACAACCGAAAGCCTTGTCATTTATGGCGGGATGGGCGTTTATGAGCTTTTCATAAATTTGTTTTCGAGGCGGTTGGATAGCGGGCTGTGAGGGAGCGCTAACCGTAACGATTGGCATGAAGGTTGGCCCCGAGCCC
>JAGDWE010000013.1 GCA_023255965.1 Desulfurococcales archaeon
AGTGATATGGTGGAGAGACGCATATATAGGTCGAGTAAGGATAGAATACTATGCGGTGTATGTAGCGGTATAGCTAAGTACTTTAACGTAGATCCAGTCATAGTTAGGCTTTTGTGGATTGCATTAACGCTCCTAAGCTTCGGTGTAGGTGCTTTGCTGTATGTAATAACATGTTTAGTTATTCCTAAGGAAGGCGGGGAATCCAATAGTCATGCTAACGTAAGGGGTAAGGGAGTAGATGGTAGATCCTTGGCAGCGCTAATCATCCTAGTCACTGGCTCATTTTTAATAGTGAATAGTATTGTGGAGCTGATGCCTAAGGTGGTGAGGATAGTGAACATATCTCCGGAAGCTAGGCTATTGGCGGGAATAATCATGGTTATAGCTGCATTACTTCTTTTAAGGTAGCTTAAGGATAGTTAATTGATGATGAAGCCCGGCCTTACATCAGATCTAATGAAGATCCATTCATGCGCTGAATTAATGGGCTTTATTACGAAATTAGATTACGTAAAGTAGTGAGAGCGAGGCAATTAATTGGGCTGTTGTAGTAATTAAGGCTATCTTTAACCACTCACCCCATTTAATCGATATACCCCTACTTTCACATATAGATATAGCTACTATGTTTGCCGTAGAACCTATTGGAGTGTAGTTACCTCCATATACGCCTCCGTAAAGTAATGCAAAGAATATCCCCCTCCCAACCAGGCCTAACGAGTTTAAGAGAGTTGCTATGGGCGTCATTGAGACTATTACTGATAGATTATCGAGTACTGAGCTAAGTATAGCCGAGCTCCACAGCATAGTAGGCATGAGTAGGGCTGGATACCTTATATATGAAATTACATATGCGATCTTAATCATGGTGCCACTATATGTTAGGGAGTAGCTTAATATGAATAGCGAGATGAAGAAGAGTAATGAAGGCCACTCAACGCTATCTCTAATGAACTCTGAAATGCTTTCTGGGGGTATAAAAGCCATTGATAGAACTATGTATGCGTAAGGGATGAATGCAAGGAGCGAATGCGGGTCTATACGGGTTCCAGAAAACACCGAGAGACACTCACTTAGATGCTCATTAAGTACTACGGTGGCTATAAACATGGATAGAATTACAATACCTGCATATGCCATCCTTAATTCCCTCCTAGTTACACGCATATAGTATGAAGTGATATACGTATCAACGCTACGTCCAGAACTTATTAATGCCTTACTGAACTCCATTAACGTTCTCTTATTAGTTAAATATATGATCGCTAAAATCAATATAAATCCGATTAAAGCCACGGTGAATCCGTACTTAATGAATTCCGACATGGACATGTTTGCAGTAAAGAATAGATATATTCCTATGGGGTTGCCTATAGGCAATGCCACGCTACCGGTATTAGTTGCTAGGACAGATAACACTATTAACGGTTTAACGTCGAACTTTATCAGCCTATTTAACTCAAATATAAGCGTAACCACGTATATAATGCTCGTGACTTCACCTAGCAACGCAGATAGGATGAACGCTAGAGCTAACATGAGGGTTATTAATCTTAACGCGCTTCCCTTACTAACCTCAACTATACGTATCGCCAAGTACTCGAAGGTACCCAATTTCCTAAGTATACCGGCCAATGTCATAGATCCTATAAGGAATAGAATTAAATTCCACTCAACAGCCGATGTGATAAGGGTTTGAGGAGGTACTAAACCAATAAGCACTATAGTGCATAGGGATAATAACGCAGCAGCAACCCTCCACTCCATTTTAAATACCGTGGCAGCTACTACCATTAGGAAGAGGGTTAATGCTAGTGCTTGATGTAAGATTGCAGTGAAGGAGTTAATATCATTAAGTAGTACATTACCTATTTCCTCATACCAAATAGATAATAGTCGCTTACCTACGTCGGAGTTTACATCTACGGTTATGGACTTCATAACCATCAATGATAGTATGAATAGTATCATAGTTACGGTAATTAATTTATATAGAGCCTTCATCAACACACCCTAGAAATACTAGGAGCTAATATAATTAAAAACCTTAAAATGTTAAAATTGCTTGCTACGTACGTAGCTGTAGGTTTTGAAGAAACCTTGCAGGTATTTAAATACTTCTTCTACTTGACCTCCTCGACGACTAAAGGCCTATAAAAATTATGGGTTGGCATAGAAGCGTATGTAGGATTAGGCCGTCCTAGAGCGCTCCTGTAGCGAAGGATGGAGCCGGATGGAGCAGGATTGACCTCCTCCCCGTCCTGGAGGGCGAGGCTTTCAGTTGCGATTTTTCTGTAGATGTAATTACAACTGAAAGCCCTGCCATTTATGGTGGAGAGGAGGTCGGTTATTTACTGGATCCGAACCCCGACCTCAATATGTGTTTAACAGCTATTCTCGCAGCTACTTTAACTACGTCACTACATTTATTGATATCGCCGGAGGATACGAATTCGCTTAGTTCCTTGGGATCCCTTAAATTATAGTATCTACCAAATAGCCTTATGTGAATGTCCCTACATCTAACGCTACCGAAGTATTCCTTAAACTCGTCGAACACCTTAGCGCCTACCTCCATGGCCTTACCATACTTAATCGACTCGGTCGTAGGTTCAAGCTTATCACGCCCGTAAACTAAGCTTACAGCCATCAACGCGCCTAGTAATGCCCCGCAAACCTCCCCGCTCCTAGCAACCCCGCCTGCTAGGGCTGAGGCGGCTTTGAATACATCACCATCCCCTAAACCTAGCACGTCTTGAATGGCCTTTAAGGTCATCTGAGAACATCCGTGGTACTTAAGGTCTAGATCCTTAGCTAAAGACTCAACCCTGTTTAAGATTAACTCTAGATCATCTATACGCATCGAATCCCTCTCAGTACTAATTAAGGGGGTTAATAAGGATCGACATATTAATCGGGCTTCACCTCCATGAAGCCTCGCCTTAAAAGGCGAGGGAGCCGTCAGTAGAGTTAGTTTATGATTAGTTTCTTAACTCGTAAGAAATGGGTAGCACATGAAATGCATGGATCGTAGTTCCTGACGGTCTGCTCAGCAAGCCACTGAGCCTTAGATTCCTCTAGGTTAACTAATTTATCGCCTAACTCCATTAGATCCACCTCAATTGCCGCTAGGTTCTGTGCCGTAGGCGGTATTATGTTAGCGTTAACTACGAACCCCTCATCGTCTAGCTCATATCTATGATAGAGGATGCCTCTAGGGGCCTCAGTAATAGCAGCAGCTAAGCCAGCTCTAACATTGCCTTCTATGTAGGGTTCCCTAGGTTCCCTATAATTGAGTATCAATTCCTCGATCTCTATTACTGCGTGATACACCTCAGCTAGTCTAGCTATAATGCTTTGATATGTATTGACTAGCGGGGATCCATATCCATAGGCCTCAATAACCTCCTTCACATCGGGCCTAAGTAGGTGGTAATTATTATTATACCTCGCTATAGGCCCGGTGACGTACACTCCACGTCCTTTAATCCTATACCTAAGGGATGTGGAGTACTTGACTTGCTCGGTAACTACGTACTTCTCGAAGTCGTCTTCAGATATATTCAGTCCCTTATTTGATACTACCCTACCGTAAAGTATCGGGTATTCCCTATCGCCCTTTAATGATACGTATTCGAAGTCCCTTCTAACTTCAGGTATAGGTAGCTTTAACACCCACTCAAGTAATTCCTTAGCATATCTCTTAACCTCCCATACACCCTTAAGTAACTTCATTAACTCGCTCCTAGAGATAACTTTATAGAAGCCGCCAACCCTGAACGATACTGGATGCACGGGTCGACCGCCAATAACCCTTATTACTTCATTACCCCACGCCTTAACTTTAAGTCCCTTCCTAACTACTTCAGGGAAGTCCTTAGCCATATCAAGCACTGACTGATACCCGAGGAAGTCAGGTGCATGAAGCATCAATGCATGGAGTACGTGGCTTTCGATCCATTCGCCTAGGTATGCCATCCTCCTTAGTACGTTTATTTCCTCGGAGACCTCAATACCTAATATCTTCTCTAACGCTCTGCACGAGCTCATTATATACGCTATGGGACAGATACCGCATATCCTAGCAGTTATATCCGGCACTTCATGGTACTTCCGCCCCCTAAGGAATGCTTCGTAGAATCTAGGCGGCTCAAATATCCCTACCTCAACTCTAACTACTTTATTATCTTTGATCTCCATATACAAATTACCCTCCCCTTCAACCCTAGATAGGTAATCCACCTTAATCACGCTACCCATACCTCCTACTCACCTCCCTAAAGGGCTTAGCCCAATTAGTAAACTGCCTCAGTAGCAGGGCTATCTCCTTAGATGTTAAGTTAAGTTCCTTAAACTTCTCAGCAAGCAACTCCGGTTTAGGATCTATCATGGGTCCGTAGCATCCGTAGCATCCCCTACCGTACGTAGGGCATATGGCGTTGCACCCAGCTCTAGTGACCGGACCTAAGCATGGAGTGCCCTTAGCTACAATTACGCAAACATTGCCCTTTCTCTTACATTCATTACATAGCGAGTCAACAGGTAATACAGGCACCTTATGCCTAAGTAATTGATTTATGAAGAGAAGTAGTTGCTCCTTACTTACAGGGCATCCGTATATCTCGTAATCGACCTTAATGTATGCTGATGCAGGTTCGGCTGTCTTAAGCGCTTCAATCCATTCAGGATTGGGATATACATACCTCTTAAATTCTTCAACGTTAGCCCAGTTTCTCAGCGCTTGAATGCCGCCATACGTAGCGCACGCACCTATGGCTACAACTATGTCCGACTCCTCCCTCAACTTCCTAACCACATCAACTTCATGGGGCGTTGATATGGCTCCCTCAACGAAGGCTACATCGTAGGGGCCGGGCTTATTATCCCTTTTCGCTTCATAGAACATGGTGAACTCCACCTTATCAGTTAACTGCAGTAATTCCTCCTCCATATTTAGGAATTGCAGTTGGCAACCATCGCAGCCGGAGAACTTGTATACGGCTACCTTTAACTTCCTCATATCTGATCAACCCAGAAGTACCTATCTATAAACCAAAACGGGAACACAGGTCCATGTTTACATATGAAGTAAGGTCCCATCTGGCAGTGCCCGCATAGCCCGACACCGCATCTCATCCTCCTCTCAAGTGATAGGAATATTTGGTTACCTTTAAACCCCATGTTAAGTAACTCCTTCACGGCGTACTTCATCATTATCTCAGGACCGCAGATAAATGCTATGGAATTATCAGGTCTTAAATTGATCTTAGGCAATAAAGCTGTGACCACGCCTACATTACCCCTCCACGTTTCGTCCGGGGCATCAACAGTTAGGTAGAGCTCAGTATTAGGGATGGATTCGTAGTCCACGTATTCATACCTATAGATTAGCTCCTTAGGATTTCTTGCGCCATAAACTATTATCAGCTTATTGTACTTCGCTCTATTCCTTGCTACCTCCCTAATAACCGGCCTCAACGGGGGTAATCCAATACCTCCTGCGATAATTACTAAATCCTTGCCTTCGCATAGGTATAGAGGCCACCCATTACCGTAGGGCCCCCTAAAACCTATGATATCACCCTCTCTAATGTACGCGAAGGTCTTAGTCACAGAACCTACGAACCTAACAGTATGAGCTACGATCCTCTTATCATAGTATATATCACTAACTGATATAGGTACTTCGCCGACCCCATGAATGTACAGAAGATCGAATTGCCCAGGCTTAGGCAGGTTAACATCTTCAGGTAGTTTTACGTAGTACGTTCTTACATTACTAGTCTCAACCCTAACACCTACAACTAACGATGGCCTTGGGGTAAGCATTGAGGATAATTTAACCACCCGACTTCACCTCCTTAAAAATCCTACTTACCGTCTCCCTCAAATCTATTCCTACAGGACACCAGGTAATACATCTCCCACATCCTACACATCCAAATACGCCAAATTGCTTGATCCAGTAGGCGAACTTATGGAGGACGAAGTGCCTGTACCTAGCCCATATGTCAGGTCTAAAATGCCCTCCCGCAACCATCGCATATGTATAGTTTAAACAGCCATCCCATACCCTTACCCTATCGGCTGATCCATCCAACCTAGGTACGTCAACCACGTCAAAGCAGAAGCACGTCGGGCAGACCAAATTGCAGTTAGCGCAGCCTAAGCACCTACTGGCTACATCAGTGAATACCGATGAGTTGATCCCTAATTCAAGGACTTCAGGTAGATTATCCGTAGTGAAGTCCGCTCTAGCGGCCATGTAGGCCTTACACATTACGTCCTCAAACTCTCTATACGTTACATTATCGATTGGCACTACATCCATTAAGTTAAGTAATTTAACTCCAAGCTCGCTACCGGCCTCAACTACTAACTTATCACCTATCCTAGTATAGGATAGATCGAATCCGTTCTTAGCCCTCGGTCCTGTGCCCATCGTGGCGCAGAAGCACGTTGATGCAGGCCTAGTACAGTTCTCAACTATTAGCACCAAGTTACTACGTAATAACTTAAAGTACTCATCACCTATAACGCCTTGAACTCTGTCCATGACCTTTATTGAGGCTAGATCACATGGCTTTATGCCGAAGAAAGCTAACTTAACCTCATCAACTTCAGGGTATCGAATACTCCAATCACCCATCACAGTAAATAACTTAAGCTCTGATGGATATAGGAACTTCTTAGGCGAGTCAGGGCCATGCCTAAAGAAATCACCACGCTGGATCCTATACTTACCAGGTGCCTGTAAGTCCTCTATATCCTTAGCCAATTCGCTGAAGTTACGTACATTAACTAACCTTAATACATTATCTACCACCTTATAACCGATGACTTCGTAACCTAAGTGAAGCAATCCACTGAATAATTTACTAAGGTCCTCGGGACGCCCTAAGTATAGTCCGGTAACGGACATAGAGTAGTAGCCGAACCTATAATTAAGGTTAAGTTAATTAATTTTTCGATAAGATTATTGAAAATTTATATCGCGCCAAGTGTAGACCATATATAGGTGGCTGGGAGATCTACGAATTCGATCCATTAGCTAGGAAATTAAGAACATTCATTAACATTGCGTCAGCGGCCTTCCTCATAGTGGGCATTTCAATGCTATCTATAGCTACTGTCGTGGTTGTGACAACTTCAGTATTGAATTTAAGTGATATAATAATTAATGAGTTCTCGGACTTACCTAGGGTTATATATCTAATGTTTTCGGGTATAGTGTCTCTCTATGGATATATAGAATTAGGTGATGTATTGAATAATATAGAGAATGGTAAGTTCGAAGGAATTAAGGAATCACTACTTATTTGGGGATTTCTAGGTCTGGTATTCGGTTTAGTAATCCCTGGGATGATACTACTGATAACTTTATTTAGATACTACACCACATTTATAAAGGTAATCACGTCAATGTAATCTTAGGTGTTTAGATGTCACACATGTATAGCTCGAAGCTCATGATATTTAACATGCTTTACGGTCAGGCAGTAATATTGCTGTTATCCACAGTCAACACATACTACCCTCAGTACCTCACATATACCTTCATAGTATTCATAATAGCGATGATCATAACAATGATATACACTATGAGGACCTCATTCAAGCACATAATGGGTGGGGACGCTAAAGAGGTTAGGAGTGGTAGGAAATTAGTTGAGGTTAAGGCTGACGAAGTCATGAACATAGCTAAGTATGACTCTAAGTTAAATGAGGAGTTGAGGCCTATGATGAAGACTAGCTTATTAAGCCTGGTAAATATGGTTATAATGATAGCATGGTACTACATATACTTTAACACGGTAATACATTACTTCGAGGAAGGCGACCTAACATATAAATTCATAGGTTTCTTAATAGGTTATGAAGTACCATTCGTAGGGCTTACATTAATTAACCTCATTACTAGGAGATCCCAGAAAGTCATGATCCAAGTGATTAATAACTATGCAGTATATGATAAGGGCATAGTAGGATCTGGAGTGGTGGTTAAGTTCCCATTAAGTAAGGAGTACTCAGTAAGTGTTGATCCGGTGAGGAAGTTCGTAGAGATATCTAGGAGGGATAAAAACATAACAATAAGATATAGGTTCTATAGTAAAAATGTAGATAGAATAGCTGATATAGTAAGTAGGTTCGGCAAGGTAAGAGAGGGTACTTAATTTGGATTTTAGAAATATTTTAGTGCCATCATTATTAATCGCTTTAATGGTAGTTAATTCGGTAAATGCTGAAGCGAATTACGTCCTCGAATTAAACCAAGGAATTAATAATGTGTTTAAGTCCATCGAATATAATGATTTAATAATAATTAACGTTGATGGGAAGGCATTTATAGTTAACCTAACCAGTTATGAAGTATATGAGTTGGTAGCTAACGCCATTATCGATCATCTGACGTCAAGTGGTTCCTCGCTTATAGGTATTGGTAGATTGAACGAATCGCCTACCATCCTAGATGTATATGATTTAAGTAGCGTACTAGCTGTTAAGTTAGGAGTGAATAGCACGCTTTATGACGTCGTTAAACTTAATGACTATCTACTTGCTGTTGGATATGTTGTATTAGATAACGTCTATAGACTAGTTGTTCATAACTTAAGTAGATCAAACCCTTACTCATACGTAGCTGATTGTCGTACCTCATGCTATGGTAGGAAGTTAATAGTTAGTTCATCAAATACATTGATAACCGGCTCGGCCTACCTGAAGTCAGGTATATATGGCTGGAATTACGATGTATTCGTTGGTAGATTAGAGGATGCATTCGTAGATGGCATATACATAGAACTTGATGGGAACAACTTTGTGGTTAATGCATTTATGTTCGGTGATTTACTATATGTGGTTATAAACTCTGACCCCTCGGGCGTGTACCTTGCTGCGATAAGCTTACCTAATTTAAGGATAGATGCTTATAGGATTTCGTTAGGGACGACCTCAGTAAGATGCCTTTCAGCTTTGAGCCGTGGTGATGAAGTCATCATGTTAATTGAGGACTTAGTTACTGGAGGCAGATATTTGACCGTGTTAAATGTAAGTACGCTTAGTGTAAATGCTTATGACGTCGGTAATGCTTCATCTGTGACGGTATTTAAGGAAAGCGTATTAACATTTAACATATTGAATGAGTTAAAGGGCGTTTTAATTATTAATGACGTAGGTAATTTGAGGAAAGCACTTAACGAGGTTAAGGTATCATTAAACGCCATTAAAGTTAAGTCCTCCGAGATTAGGTTTAATTTAGTTAAGCAACCTTTAACATACGATGTTAACGAGCATCATTTAGGCATGAAGTACGTAGGTAGATTGCTAAATGCTTCAACGCAGATAAGCACCTCATCAGGTAATGTAAGTTATAGTAAGCCACTATATGAGCTCAGGAGTAGGGCTATGGGTAGAAATGAGTACATCTTAGTTATTGGGCTAGCATTCATAATCACCTCAATAACGCTTAAATACTTAATTAATCTGAAGGGTTACCGGAGTTAGTAATGGACATAATTAAGAAGGCTATCAATAACTTCAAGAGCGGTAGGCCGGTGCTAATATATGATTCAGACGTACGTGAGGGTGAGGTCGATATGGTCTTCTACCCCTCCTTCATAACTTACAAGGAGGTCTATAGTTTAAGGACGTTGGCCGGAGGATTAATATGCTTCGTCATGTCTAAGGACATAGCTAACCCCTTAGGTCTTAAATTTGTGGATGAACTGCTGAGTAATACGGAGTTCAAGGAGCTAAGTAATAAGAGGTTAGGGTATGGTGATAAGCCGGCATTTAGTCTGTGGGTCAATTACCTGGGAGTTAAAACAGGCATATCTGATGTAGATAGGGCATTAACCATTAGGAAGCTATACGAGGTCTCAGAACGCATAGCTTCAGGTGATGTGGTGGGAGGTAGGAAGTACTTCTATGAGAACTTCATGAGCCCCGGTCACGTTCCAATACTAATTAGCAGGGGTTTGGAGGTAAGGAGGGGCCATACAGAGTTAAGTGAATTACTTGCTAGGATGGCTGGCTTAATACCTACGGCAGTGATAGCCGAGGTATTAGATGAAGGTTATTCGATGCCGCTAAGTAAGGCGAGGGAACTTGCTGCTAAGCTAAATACCGTTTTAATTAGCGGTGATGAATTGCTGAGTGCCTTTAGATTCAGTTCCACTCTTTAACCACACCACTCTCTGCGGGAATGGTATCTCAATACCCCCAGCCTCAAGAGCTTCCTTAATCTCCCTTATAATTTCCTTCCTAATGGTCCAGAACTCACTATTAGGTACCCATAGTAACACCTTAATAATTACTGCACTATCACCTAAGGAATCAACCATTAACGTCGGAGGGGGCTCGGCTAGGACTAATTCCTTCTCACTAAGTAATGATGTAATGATGTTTAATGCCTTGCTGATGCTGGAGCTGTAGGATATGCCTATAGTTAGGTCAATCCTCCTAGCCACGGACTTAGAATAGTTATATATCTTAGATCCCATAACACTGTCATTAGGGATTGTAAGTATCTCACCACTCCATAACCTTATCTGAGTTGACATCAGCCCCACAGATTCAATTACCCCCCAATCATCACCTATCCTAATCGCATCACCTACCCTAGCCCTACCTTCAAGAATTAAGGAGATCCCAGCAAATAGTTGGCTTAGGGTCTGCTGAGCAGCTAGACCTATGACTATTCCAGTGAATCCAGCCGCTATAAGTAAGCCGCTCAACTCTACGCCAAGTACCGATAGCGCTGCTAGGAAGCCTGAGAATGCTATGATGTACTTAGCCGTCCTAGCTAGGTTATATATTAATTCAGGAGATGCCTTTAACTTAGCCCTCCTAATATAGTTGCTCACCAACACGCCGATGTAGTATAATACAATGAATATTGTGATAGCTATTAAAATCTTAATGAAGAGATCCATGCTCAGTGGTATGTAATCAATTATTGAGTCAAACGCCATACTTCATCACGTATGCGGATTCGATCCCCTTAAATAAGTATTTCAAATTCTCCACGTGCTTAGATGGAATTAGCTTAGTAGTTACTTCCGCATGAAGCGAGTCAGCTAGCCTTACGTAAATAGTATTGAATATTAAGTCGTTAGATGCTGTTAGATATATTTGAAGTCCATTTAATGGCGCAACAACCTTACCTACAGTTCCTACGTCGCTGGATTGATTATTAATCACCAACTTAGTTATGCCTAATAAGTTATCGGGCACCGAATTAATTAAACCACCATCCACGTAACGACATAGATGACCTAAGTCGGGTGGACCATATAATGCGTATTTAACCTTAACCGTCGGAACTGTATGTATTAGGTAATTATTTACATAAACGCCTATATCGACAGGGAGCTTGAAATAAATCTCAACCGACTCCTTAGGAAGCACAGTTACTGGCTCATTTAATTTAATGAATAAATAATCGACTTTAAGTAAATTACCTGAGGGAGGAATAGGCCTAAGGCTAATAGATGAATTCCTGCTTACGCCTACTGTCTTAGGTGGTATTTGGAGGTCACCATTAAATACGATTCTAATCATACTATCATTGATCCTGCTAAACACTAATCTACCTTTAGGGAGCGAGATAACCTCCTCTACATCGACAGTGAAGTCCATGTAAATCATTCCTAGGACGTCCTTAAGTAATATGTAGCATTCCCCTAAATAAGTTATTAAACTTACAAGTTGTAAGACCCACATGCCGTGGGACTTAATTATTATAACATTAACTGACCACATGAGCTATGGCGTCTTACTTTGTCTTTAATTAAATCCATATTTAATTGATTAAACAATTTAAGGATGGTTATTCATTTTAACTTTAAATACCTACTAATTAATCGGTGGTCGTTATCGATTGAGATTAGGTGGCATGGTAGGGGTGGGCAGGGAGTTTGGACAGTTAGCAACCTTTTAGCTGAGGCAGTTATTAAGGAGGGAAAGTACGCCCAATCGTTTCCCACCTTCGGCCCTGAGAGGATGGGCGCGCCTATAGCTGCCTTCACCAGGCTTGCTGACGAGCCCATAGACATCCACTCAGAGGTGTACGAACCCGACGCTGTTGTAGTTCTAGATGATTCTCTAGTTGGTTCTGAGGACTTTACATACGGTCTAAAGGATGGCGGGATACTTCTACTAAATACAGGCACGCATACAGGCGCTAGGGGTGTATCCAAGCTTACTAACTACGACTTAAGCAGATATAAAGTATACGGGGTGCCGGCAACTGAGATATCCATTAAATTCCTGCGTAGAGCTATAACTAATACAGCGATGTTAGGTGCCCTAATTAGGGTACTGCCTGTAGTTAGGTTAGATACCGTTATCGACGTCATTAGGGAGAGGTTTAAGGGACCTCTAGCTGAGGCTAACGTAAACGTCGTTAGAACGGCCTTCGAAGGTGTTGAGTATGTCGCTTAAGTTCCATGAATTGCCTGAGGTACCTACCACAATTAAGCTATCCACTGAGGTTAAGACGGGTTCGTGGAGGACTTTTAAGCCAGTAATAGATCAAGGTAAGTGCGTTAAGTGCCTGATATGCTGGATCTACTGCCCTGAGGGATGTATAGTATGGGATGGTAGTAAGGTATTGGTAAACTATGATTACTGTAAGGGGTGCGGCATATGCGCGCATGAGTGTCCAGTTAAGGCGGTGACGATGGTTACTGAGGGGGGTTAATATGGCGTCTTACTTGACTAGGGCTCTAAATGGTGATGAGGCTGTAGCATTTGCTGTTAAGCAATGTAATGTTGACGTCGTTTCAGCGTATCCTATAACGCCTCAGACTATAATCGTCGAGAGGATCTCTGAGTACGTAGCTAATGGTGAGGTACATACTGAGTACGTAAATGTGGAGTCCGAGCACTCAGCGTTGAGCGTTTGTATAGGTGCTTCGGCTGCCGGGGCAAGGGTGTTCACGGCTACATCATCTCAAGGACTTGCGTTAATGTGGGAGCTATTGTATATAGCCTCGGGCCTTAGATTACCTATAGTTATGGCGGTAGTTAATAGGGCTCTATCAGCACCTATAAACATACACTGCGATCACGGGGACTCGATTGGTGCTAGGGATGCTGGATGGATTCAGTTCTACGTTGAGAATCCTCAGGAAGCATATGACACAATCATACAAGCGTTTAAGATAGCTGAAGACCATAGCGTATTACTGCCAGTTATGGTGAACTTAGATGGGTTCTTCGTAAGCCATACGTTAGAACCAGTTAAGGTCCTACCTGATGAAGTAGTAAGTAATTACGTAGGGTTTAGGAGTAATGTTAAGGTTTACGTACCGTACCTAGGTAAGGAGGTTCATGCGGTACTAGACGGCATCACCCCTATATCGCTTGGGATTATAGCGCTCTCAGACTACTACTATGAGTTTAAGATGAAGGTGATCAAGGCTATGGAAAGCGCTAAGGAGGTTATTAAGAAGGTTAATGATGAGTTTAAGGAATTAAGTGGTAGGAGCTACGGCGATGGACTGATAACGCAATATGGCGTTGAGGATGCCGATGTAGTATTAGTTGCTATGGGGTCAGCTGCAGGAACTATAAGATATGTTGCTAGGGAACTAAGGAGGAAAGGCCTTAAGGTAGGAGCACTTAAATTAAGGTGCTTTAGGCCGTTCCCAACGGACGAATTGATTAAGACATTAAGGGGGGTTAAGGCTGTAGGGATAATGGATAGGGCTCTAACGTCCGGTGGTTATGGAGGACCGCTGTTCATGGAATTTAGAAGCCTATTCTACGATCTAGACGAGGGGCCGGAAATGATTAATTATATCTACGGCATAGGCGGTAGGGATCTAAGGCCGTCGGACGTCGTTAACATCTATCATGAGCTACTCGATGTTGCTAAGGGACGTGAGGTAAGTAAAGTTAAGTATATTGGGGTGAGGATGTGAGCACAATTAATCTAAGGGAGTTAGCAAGGAAGGGACCCAAGCTACTGCCGGGGCATAGGCATTGTAGCGGGTGCGGGGTTCCCGTGGCAGTGAAGTTGGTTCTAGCAGCTATAGATGAGCCTGTGGTTGTTGTCACTGCTACGGGATGCCTCCAAGTAGCTACGACCATATTCCCGTACACGTCATGGCATGTTCCTTGGATCCATAACGCATTCGAGAACGCATCGGCTACTGCGGCAGGTATTGAGGCTGCCTTTAAGGCGCTTAAGAAGAGGGGCGCATTAGGTGGCGGAAAGATCCATGTAGTCGTATTTGGAGGCGATGGAGGCACCTACGATATAGGTTTCCAGTCATTAAGTGGTGCGATAGAGAGGGGCCATGACTTCCTATACATACTATATGATAATGAAGCCTACATGAACACAGGAATACAGAGAAGCGGTGGCACTCCATTTGGTGCCTGGACAACTACGTCGCCTGTAGGTAAATTGATTCCCGGCAAACCGCAGCATAAGAAGCCTATAGCAGATATAATCGTAGCACATAGGGCTCCATACGTAGCCACTGCAACTCCAGCGCATTGGGCCGATTTAATTATGAAGGTTAAGAAGGCATTAAGTATCGAAGGACCTAAATTCATCCACGTATTGACGCCTTGTCCTAGAGGTTGGAGGTACGATTCGAGTCTCTCCATGGAGGTATGTAGGCTAGCTGTAGATACATGTTACTTCCCTCTATGGGAGCATGAAAAAGGTATATGGAGATTAACTGATAGAAGCCTAGCAATATTTAAGGATCCTAAGCTCAAAAAGCCTGTAAGGGAATTCCTAAGGGTTCAAGAAAGGTTTAGGCATCTATTAATGCCCGGGAATGAGGGGCTGATCAAGGAATTCCAGGATTATGTAGATAGCGTGTGGAGCGAGCTAGTTAAGAGGGTTCAGGCTAGTAACTGATCCCCCTGTCCCTAAGGGGGCCCTCGCCCTTTAGGGCGGTTTTTTTAAGGATACATCCTGGGGTCTGGGCCTCGTGCTCGGTCTTAATGTGTTACTTCTATCCCTTAGGGACCCGGAGCTATGGATATCAGATGTCACTGCCTTGGAGGCATTAATGCGCGTTTTCACAAATCCGTTAGGCATTGCTTGAGAAGCGCTCTTGGACCTTCGAAGCGAGGATCCGCCATCAAGAATAAAAGGAATGAGGAGGAGCTTATAGAGATTCATCTCGCTATGAACGACAGCGTCTTCGGTCGTAATTAATGAAGACTTAAATAGCTCATCGGAAGTTTATTTTTAGTAACTTGAACTGGTGATATTTATGGCTGCGGGCATTTTCTTCGATTTCGATGGAACTTTAAGTCCATTGACGGTAAGCAGAGATGAGGCTAGGGTACGTAATGATGTGGCCGAAATCATTAAGGCATTAAGTAGTAGGTACTTAATAGCGGTGGCTAGTAGTAAGGACTGTAACTTCCTGCTAAGTAAGGCACCTTACTTCCATAGTTATATATGCGTTAATGGATTAGAAGTGATTACAGCTAATTACATAATCCACGATAGGGCCTTAAGTAATATGGAACTAATTAGGGCTATTAATGAACTATCATCCTACGCGAGAAAGCTACCTAACGTATATGTGGAGGAAAAGAAATCAGTAGTAGGTCTCCTTCTAGGAATTTCAGTGGACTGGAGATATAGTATAAGACCTAAGGATATAGACTCGCTAGTCGATCAAGCAATAGGCAGGGGACTCCATGTACTTACCTATAGTAATTATCCGTTCATAGATATCTATATATCTAGAAGGAATAAAGGGGATGCAGTGAGGTTAGTAAAATCTATCTATAATTTAGAGAAAGTTATCTATGTTGGAGATAGCGAGAATGACGAACCGGCATTTAAGGTAGCTGATGTATCGGTATTAGTTCGCCATGAATTCAATAGGGACTTAAAGTTAGATGTTGATTATGAAGTTAACTTCGATGATCTAGGTAGGTGGTTGAGTAGTTATGTGGGCCATTAACTACATAGATATATTAAGTTCTATAGTCATTGCCATCGTAACTGCAGCAGTAGGTTACATCCTAGGTAGGTTGGTTAGGCGTGGTCTGATGTACTCGCTAAGTAAGGTAGGGTTTGACGAGTGGTTTAAGAAGTTCGCGATAGGTAAGGCAATAATAAGGGGTGGTTACTCAGCGAGCGAGTTCTTTGGATTAGTGAGTTCTTGGATCATATACTTAACGTCTGTGATTATAGCTATAGCCCTCGGCGCTTCATATTTAAATATAAACTGGCTGGCTGACCTAATGTATAATTTAGTTGATATATATGTTGTAGGCTTTCTTAAGGCGCTCCTGATAATCATAGTTGGGTTCATACTCACCGATGCATTTGTAGGCTATATATATAAGAGCTCTGAATTAAGGGGTGAGGTTAGGTTGTTAGTACCTATAGCTGAATACCTGAGGATTATGATTTATCTAGCCACAGTCTTATTCGCCTTAGAACAGGGTGGTATTAGCGTACATACCTTAAACATGTTAATAATACCGATTATCTGGGGCTTAACGATCGCTATGGTGATAATAATTATAGCTGAAGTAATTCAACAGGTTATAAGGAAATGAAGTTCTTTTCCGTAATGTATCAGACGTCGAATAGTAAGGGGCAGGAATTAGTAGCTCAAAGGATGGTTAAGTGGGCTAGGAGATTAGGTCATGACGCATGGTTAATAACCAGTATATACCATGACGGCGAATTAGTAGTCCCACCATCCGAAGTCATAAAGAGTATTGATGGGTTTGTGAAATTCTATCAAGATCCGAAGATCGGATTACCTACAATAAGAGTTGATAGCAACAAGACCTTCTGGCCCCCGAGGAGGATATTATTTAGGGACTTCATAACGCTACTTAGGAATTTAGATGAAATCATAGGCGTAGACTTCATAGTGACTCATTCAACCATATGGAATGGACCTGAGGAGACAGCGAGGTGGATCATGTGGAAAAGAATTATGAAGAGCTTAGGGGAGTCGGTTAGCCATTCAGTATTTGCTCATATGTCGCATTATCAGCCACCTGACCCTCAGCGGTATGATGTCATTGAGAGAACTTATAGAATGGCTTGGAATTCAACCGCCTTCCCAGCTATATTCAGGGCCGCAGATATAGTTATATGCGTTACAGGGATTGAAGCCGAGGACATGATCGCCCTTGGTGCTAGGCCAGATCAGATCTACATATTTCCTGGTGGGTTAGATGATGACACAGCCACATTAATAGATAGCGTTAACGGTGATGAGTTCCGTGAGAGATTTAAAATCCCTGGAGATAAGTACTTGATTTCGTACCTAGGTACTATAGAGGAAAGGAAGAATCCTCTATCGGTGGTTAGGGTCGCTAAGAAGCTAAGGAATTTAAAGAATGTGGTATTTGTTATTGCGGGTAAACCAGGGGATCAATGGGATGACGTAGTCAGAGAATCTAGGGACTTAAGGAACGTGGTAATTACTGGCGAATTAGATGAAAGGATGAAGGCATCGCTAATTAAAGCCTCATACTTAAATATAATAATGTCTAGGATGGAGGCATTAGGGCTAACGCAGATAGAATTCATGTTTGGAGGGGTTCCGGTAATATCTAGTGGGGTGTACGGTCAGAGGTGGTTAATAAGTAATGGAGTAGATGGAGTCCTTGTCAGGGGGCCTGACGATGTTGAGGGAGCTGCTAAGGTTATTGAAGAGTTGATTAAGAATGAATGGAGAAGGGAGGAGATGTCTAAGGCAGCACGTAAGAAGGCCTCGGGCATGTTGATGTCGAAGCTAATGAACGACCTATTAAATAAGGTTAATGGATTACTCAAGGGAGTCATACCGTCATAGCGGTTCGTTTCGATGCCTTTGTTAGCT
>JAGDWE010000041.1 GCA_023255965.1 Desulfurococcales archaeon
TCGAAAGGCGGGGTGAACCCATGGAAACAAAAATAGCAAAATAATGGGCATGGGCAACCACCTGCTCTAAGTCACCTGATTTATTCCCCAATTTATAAACCCTTACTTAATCATAAGTATTAGTGAGTAGATTGCGTGTCCTTATAATTCATGCAGAGCGCTTTAAGTATGAGGTGAGAGATAAGGCTATTGATGAAGCTGAACCATTAGGCGACCATGGTAGGGAGTTTGATAATGCGTTAGTAGTGTTCATTAGTGTTGAGGCAGGTGATGGGAAGGCCATTAACTCGCTAGCTAATAAATTTGTTGAGGACATAATGGATATCATTAATAAGGTTAAGGCATCTAAGTTAGTCCTCTATCCGTATGCGCATTTATCTTCAAAATTAGCAGATCCTAAGGAGGCCATGGACGTCTTAAAGCATCTGGAGAACGCGTTCAGTGATAAAGTTAGTGTTTATAGAGCTCCATTTGGGTGGTATAAGTCATTTACTATAAAGTGTTATGGCCATCCACTCTCTGAGCTGTCTAGGGAGTACAGGCCTGAGGAATTAGTTAGTCGATTGGCTATCTCAAGAAGGTACATTATAGTGACGCCTGAGGGTGAGGTATACAATCCTGAGGAATACATATTCAAGCCTGATGAGGAGGACTTAAGGGTATTAGTTGAGAAGGAGGTCTTTAAGAAGGAATTAAGTGGTGGTAGGTCAAGGTTGTTTGACGTATGTAGGAAGTTCGGATTTGAATGGGAGCCTATGTCTGATAGCGGCCATATGAGGTACGGACCGCATGCAACCGTAATGGTTGACGCAGTAACTGAGTATTCATGGCTAGTTGCTAAGTCCTTAGGGATACCGGTAATTAGGGTTAAAGGAACTAATATGTTTAACCTTAAATTCAGGCCTATTAGAGAGCATGCAGAGTTGTTCGGCGACAGACTTTATGAGCTCGATCTCGAGGGCAACAAGTTGGTTATGAGGTATGCTGCCTGTCACCAGCAATTTGCCATGATTAGGGATTGGATATTAAGCTATAGGGAACTACCATTAGGTGTATTTGAGGTAGCGGATAGCTATAGGTATGAGCAGAGGGGTGAGTTAGTACTGTGTTTTAGGCTAAGGAAGTTTTACATGCCGGACCTACACATACTTTTAAGAGACTTAAATGAAGCTAAGAACTTCTCATTTAGGGTTCAGAGGAAGATCCTTGAGGAGATAGAGAAGATAGGTAGGAGTTATGTAGCGATATTCAATGTAGTTGAAGATTTCTTCGAGAGCCATAGAGATTATGTAGTTGAATTAATTAAAGGAATCGGGAAACCAGCTTTAGTGGTTATCTATCCAAGCGGTATTTACTACTGGGTAATCAATGTAGAATATATAATTATAGATACTCTTAAGAGGCCTAGAGAGATAGCCACATTCCAGATAGATGTAGGTAATGCCTCTAGGTTCAATATAAAGTTCATTGATGCGGATGGAAAGGAGAAGCACCCTGTAATAATACATACAGCAATCATCGGATCTATAGAGAGATACATTTATGCAGTATTAGATAAGGCGATGCAGGACGAGGAAGCAGGTAAAGTACCTACAATACCAACGTGGTTAGCACCCATACAAGTACGTATAATACCAGTGAAGAGCGATGTTATGGAGTACTGCAAAGATGTTTTAATAAAGCTTTCATCTAAAGGAATTAGGGTTGACGTCGACGATAGAGACCTTCAATTAGCTAAAAAGATAAGAGATGCGGGCATTGAATGGATACCGTATGTGGTGGTGGTTGGCGATAGGGAGGTCAAGACAAACACCGTCAACGTGAGGTTGAGGCGTGGCGGCCTGCAGAAAATAATGACGGTGGACGAGTTAATCGACCTAGTACTTAAAGATGTTAGTGGTTATCCAATAGTTGAATCTGCATTGCCGCTATACATGAGTCAGAGACCTTCATTTCACTACTTAAGGGAATTAGCTCAATAACTAATGTCTGGACATAGCTCCTCCATGTACTTCAAGCGCCTGGCAAATGCTTAGGTGCTACTTGCTTTAATGTGTTGAGCGATTAAATCCTTATAAATGATCTAAGATTAAGTGATTTGATGATGAGTTTCGCCCCATATATCGAATCAAGGATGATTAGGTGAACCTCCGCTGAATTCGTCCTTAATTATGTCATGGAACGTATTCTTACCGCATACCTTACAGTAGTGATAGAGCTGTGTAAAGTCCTTAATGTCATAGCTAACACGTAGCTCCCAAATGGTACCGCATTCCCTGCATTTAAGTAGGCACCTACTCAAATATCACACCACATTGAATAATTGTATAAACTATATAAACTCCTCATCTATAAATTAGTTGATGAAAGGTGGTGGGCCCGTAGCTCAGCCAGGCAGAGCGGCGGACCCCATTATGGGGGCCGTAGCTCCAGTTCGCCATCTATGGGTCTGCTGACCCGTAGGGGATGATATAGGACTGGAGAGGTGAGACCCGTAGGTCGGGGGTTCGAATCCCCCCGGGCCCACCAAATAATGGCTCCTGATAAACGTTATTTAATTGTTGATGGGATCGCGGGATCTTATAATTTTATAGGTTGATTTTAAAAGTGGTATTAACACTTAATTATTAGGTGGATTAATTATGAGGTTGACATTTAATAATGCTAGGGTATGGAGGTACGTGATGGGCGGTGCCGGTAAATTTGTTGAATCCGGTATGCTTATAATTAACGACTATGGCTTGCTATTTAAGGCTATGGATCCATCTAGAGTGGCTTTAATAGAGTTTCAGATACCGAGGGAATCATTTGATGATTTCGAAATTAATGGAGAAGTTAAAATAGCTATTAACGTTGAGGATCTAAGTAAGGTACTAAGGAGTTCTGAGAAAGATGATAGGATATCCTTAGATATTAGCGAGAATTCGCTAACTATAGTTCTCGAAAGAAAGGGTCTCCAGCGGATGTTTACGTTACCTCTTCAGGTAACAGGTGAGGTTGAGGCGATACCGGAATTAAAGTTAGACTTAAAAAATAGATTTAAAGTGAGTGGCACGGCATTATATGATGGGTTAAGTAGCATTGAGGACTTAGGTGACGTACTTACCCTAAACATAGGCGAGGAGGAACTACGTCTACGTGTAAGTAGCGATTTAGGTGAGGCTGAAGTAGTATTTGATACAGGCTCAGGCAATTTAATTGAATATGAAGTTAGTGAGCCAGGCACCGAAGTATCATACGGCTTAGATTACTTCACGTATATAAAGCCAGTAATCAGGATATCAGAGGTAATTGATATACTATTAAGTCCTGAAATGCCGTGTAAGCTGTCTATGGATCTTCCTCAAGGTGCTAAGATGAATTACTATGTCGCACCGAGAATTGATTAAGAGCTCTAATGAGCTAATCAAGGGCTTGTTTAGGGATTACTATAAAGGAGCTCAATTAGAGGTTCCTGAAGATTACATGATGAGGGAATTCGCTTTCCAGACATTTGATAGTGATTCATACATAAGGCATAGGTCGTTTTCATCTACGGCCCTTCTTAGGGAATACATACTAGAAATTGTCCCTAAGCACATGTACTTCTCATCAGCATTATACAGAGATCCAGCTGCCGAGAACATGGATGAGAAAGGATGGGCAGGATCAGATCTAATATTTGATATAGATGCTGACGACGTTCCTGGATGTGATCCATTAACTATCAAGGTATGTTTTGATGATAGATGTGACGAGGCCGATATAGTTGGTAGTGAGTGCATGGAGTTAGCCAAGAAACATGAGGAACTATTAATTGATGTATTGATAAATGACTTCGGATTTAATTATGATGAAATCGAAGTAAATTTCTCAGGTAACAGAGGCTTCCATACTAGGGTTCATCCAAGGGACAAGTCATGGCTTATGCTAGACTCAACGGCTAGGAGGGAGATAGTCGACTACCTGAAGGGACTTGGATTAGATGTTAGGTATTTACTGCTAAGTAGTAAGAGATTTAAAGTAGTACCCCCAAGCCCTAACGAAGGCGGATGGCGTAGGCGTATAGCTAAGTTAATTAGTAGAACTAATGAAGTTGATGAGGAGCATATTAAAAATCTAATTAAGTCGTTGGCAATCAGCATCGATGAGAAAGTAACTATAGATACTTCAAGGTTGGTCAGAATCCGTGGGAGCTTAAATGGTAAGACGGGGTTAAAGGTCGTCAGAGTAGATCCGAAGGCGTTAGACGACTTTAAAGTTACTGATCGCTTATCACCTTTTACTAAGTATTCAGCAATGATAATCCCTACAGCTGATTTAAATGGTATTGAGATCCTAGGCTATAAGATCAGTTTAAGTAGGAACATGAATTATAAGGTACCAGCGAGTATTGCTGTATTCCTAGCCCTTAAAGGTCTTGCCTACATTACTAAGCTCATCTAACTAGTGAGATCTTAATATATGAAACCCTCTTCCTATTATTAACGAATTCACTACCTATATCAACGTGCTCTAATTTAATTGAATCGCCTAATCTATCCTTAACTGCATTATATACAGCTATTGCCTTACTTATGTTATTTCCCTTACCTTTAAGTACGACCTTCTTAATGCCTTGGTTAAAGAGTATTATTACGGACGTCACATAATCATGTAATGGCCTATTACCGACGGAAATAAGGCTTTCCTCAACACTCATCACTAGCACACCTACTACTCTTAAAATTATTAGTACATAATTTTAAATTTAGTTATTGAATACGATTGACGCTTCCTGCCCCTGATGGCCGCTTCGCGTCATCGAGGCGTAGCTCTAAATCTGTACGACCAAAGCCTATAAACCTTTAACTAAGCCAACAGATGCTTCAGTAACAGCTTGAGTTCCAAGATTCGCTGACCGCAAATCCCCGGGTAACTATGGATGGGTCTCTGCAGCGAGGTCCTTAAGCGGGATCGCAATGAATAGTTCATGCATTCTTAAAGTAAATGTAGAGAACCCTCACCATTCAGGGGAAGGAGGTCAGAGACTTGGAGAGAACAGTGGATGGCGAAACGTTGCATCTAATACCGAAAAGGATTTAATGACCTTTAATACATCGTTTGTGAGGTTAGGTGATGGATTAGTGATTAGGGTTGAGAAACTAACAATGAACGAGTTGGAGCTTAGGATAATAGGTGAGGATCACACATTAGGTAATCTAATAGCTAAAACAGCCTTAAACCACCCTAACGTACAGATTGCAGCGTACTCTATAGACCATCCATTGGTTGGCTCGCCGAGGATAGTGCTTGTAACGGATGGTAGTAAAGCTCCTTTAGATGTTTTAAAGGAGGTCATTAATGAAATCATAGATATGTCTAAGGAATTGCTTAACATATCTGAGAAGATGTTTGAGGAATGATTAACGATTAAGGAGGAGGTAAGGATTTTAATTATTGATAAGGTATTACAGCAATTCTCAATATACATCATATTGAGGGGCATTAAAGGGATAGAGCACTTAGGGCTAGTAAAAGGCGATGTAGAGGACGTAGTAACTCATTTAAAAAGAAATCACTTGCTTGATGAGGTTAGGTACGTTGTTTTATATGATGGGAGGGTTCTTGAAGTTAAGGGAGGCAACTTAATTCATCCTCAAATATCTGGGGAGGAATTAAAATTCATAGTAGACCTAACATCAAGTTATGGAAAGATAATTAAGGTGATTGAGCAAGAGTTAAAGACTTTAGTTTACAGTAAAATGTGAATATACTGTATGTATGGTAAGTGCGTAGGTGTGGTATATGGTTGAGTTTTGCCCTAAGTGCGGGACTATGTTAAGGCCCCAAAGAGAGAGTAATGGTAGGAACGTCCTGTTATGCCCTAAATGCGGTTATAGGAAGGAGGTCGGTAAGTCGGGTAAATACGTACTAAGCCAGGACATAAGGCATTCAGAACGTGAGAGGACTTTAGTTATTGAAGGCGGCGGGGACGTTAGAATCCTACCCAAAATTAAGGGGGAGGTGACCTGCCCTAAGTGCGGTAATGATGAAGCATATTATTGGATGATGCAAACTAGGAGAGCAGATGAGCCTCCAACGAGGTTCTATAGGTGCACTAGATGTAACCACGTATGGAGGGAATACGAATAAGAGATTAAAGCCGAAAGTCCACCCTAAAGGGCGGGAGGAGGTCAGATTTTAGGTAACTCAACATAGATGATGCTGCTCTTAGGTACTATGAATCCCCTGTCATCGCACCTAAGCCCTAGCTCGTATCGCGATACCTTCATCAACCTACCTCTGATCCTTACACCATTAACTAGTAGCATGCTTACGTCTAGGCCTACTAAGTCATTGGTTAGTAGGGTGTCTTCTAACTCCTCTCTACGCTCTCCATGTAGCTCGCTTGCTCCTATCTCCAGATACGTAATACTATGCCTAAAGACTATATAGAGCGAGTCCTTAACCCTTAAGCCTAATTCGTACTTAGCTACGTCGTCTACTACGCCCTCTAAGACGTCCCCGTTAACTAAGGATAGCTTAATAGCCATACCTCTAAACCTACCATCTAAGATATTATCTCGCATTAAATCACCTACATATATGGTACTGTTGGCCGAGTAATATTTCTTTCCAAACATGTTCATTCGTACCTTAATGCTTCCACTGGAACCATTTTCGACGCCTTCCAAGCAGGCAGTAGACCGCCTACCACGCCTACCATCAACGAATTACCTAACGCCCTTAGTATCAGTAAGTAGGTTATCTTAGGCTCCGATACAACAGTCCACGAACCAGCTATCCTAAGAGGTCTATATGCTATGAAGTGAGCGCCTACGACCCCGCTTGCTATGCCTATGATGACCCCTATTAACGTCATTACTATGGATTCGTATAGAAATAGCATTAAGACATCTCTGCTACTATATCCCAGCGCCTTCAATATACCTATCTCTCTAGTCCTCTCAACAACCGACGTAAACATGGTGGACATTATTCCAGTAAATGCCACTGCGAAACTTATCGATGATACTGTAAATAGCAAATTATTTAATATGTTGATGATGTTGGTTACAGTTTTCGCTATCTCCTTAAGTGATACTATTTCAACGTTATCCCCATACATCGACTTAAGCTCATTGACCAGGGCGTCAACGACCTCAGCGCTTTTAGCAATTATGAATATCCCTGAGTAGTCCTTAATATTGAGTAGCGACTTACCTGCTTGAAGGGGTAGGAAGATCGATGCATCAGGATTAACAGGAAAGACCGTTCCATACGGGGCTAGAATACCTGCTATCCTAAATGAAACACTACTAATTACCAGCTTATCCCCCTTCATCGTCGGAATATATACTGTGATCGCCTCACCTACATCATAGTATTTAATTCCTTTAGAGATAACTACGTCATTACCTACAACACAATTAGTGTATAGTGATTGAGGGGGAATGCCGCCCTCAGCTAATTTGCTCCCAACCACGATCTTATTAAGTAAGTTGAGGTCTAACGCATAAATAGTGACCATCATTGAAGTACCATCAGGCTTTCGAAACTGTCCTCTAGATTGATAGAATGGGGTTATGTCATTAACGTAGCTGAGCTTCTTAATCTTGTTTACATCGTTATTACTTAATTTATAGTCCTTCGCTGGAAATATAACTACGGTGTTTTGACCTAATGCCTGTAGCTGGTTAACGATGGTGTCCGTATATCCTTCGGTGGTCCCTATTATGGCAACCATGGCCGCAGGGCCGATGGCTATTCCCAAGATGGTTAGGGCAGCCCTTAATCTCCTTTCCCTTAAGGCGCTAAATGCTAATAGGAGTAGATCTACGATGTTAATCAACTTTCCTTACCCTCTTTCTAAACCACCTCAGATATAGGACCATTACGGCGATTACGAATACTACTATACATGCTATTAAGGCAACGCCATATGCGGGTATCGCGGGGAGCAATGTAGGTGTGGATGGAGTAGCAGTAGTGACGTTAGCTGTAACTGTAACGATGTACCTGCTTTCGTAAGTCCTTAGCGCGTAGAATACGTTGTAATACCTTATAACTACCTTAACGACGTAATTACCTGGCTTGACATCGCTCTTCACTACGGCCTCGAGGGAGATAGGCACCTGAGCACCTGGATCAACATTACCTATATAGTATGGCTCACAGGTCTCTAGAACTTCAGACTCTAAGATGGCTTCGGCGTGACGTAGGGGGGCCTTACCCTCATTAATTAGAGTTGCTGAGAATGAAAGTATGCTGCCGTTCCCTACGACCTTAGGACTTAGTTGCGGTGTAAGTAACTTAATACCCATGTATCCTTCAACGATGACGGTTGAGGTTAGATTCATGTTGTAAAACCTTCCGCCGAAGTCCTGAGCGACTACTACGAATACTATAGGGTATGGACCCTCTATTACATCCGGATTAGCTGTCACATTAAACTCCAAGATCTTGGAGCTCATGGCTGGTAAGACATCTACGTATTTGATCGGGCTGATGACCCCTAAGGCGGTGTAAGGTATGGTAGTAAATACTATTAAGTTGTAGAGTGGGGCATCACCTAGGTTTCTAATCTCATACCTAACCGTCGACAACGCCTTACCAGCGACGACTACGTTATCTATGGGCATTATGGATAGCACCCTATACTTACTACCCACATATGCCTCAGCAGTTAGGTTAAATCTCTGCGGGCTTCCCCAATGATCGAGAAAATCCAACGTAACGATGAATTCGCGTAGTCCCTCAGATACGTTCTCTAACAGCCTCACAGGTACGTCAACATACGCTATATCACCTTGGCTGATCCTACTAGGTGTTACTGCCTGAGGAGGTAGTGGTACAGATAAATACCTACTTAAGTCTGTTGCTTGGCTAAGGTAGGGTATAGACACCTTAGATGAGTTATTAGGTAATGCCACCATCCCGGCTGGTAAGTATACATCTAACACTAAGCCATCTATTGAAGGTAATTCATCATTCCTTAAAATTACTCTAAGTAGCCCCACATCCCCCTTAGACGGGGTTGTATTCACCCAGTAGGCGCCTACGAATTTGATCGAATTCGTTATATTGCTTACGTATATGGATAGGTTAAGATACTCCAGCATCCTAATGCCGTAGCCGCCCGAATTAACTATGTAATCAACTAATAACCTACCTTCATAAACCCCTGGACTTAATGTACTTCCTAGCTCTAATGCGTAGGTTATGTTAAATTGCTGGTACTGATTTACTGGGCCAGAGTAGTACGTATCGCATGAGGATCTACCGCTGCATGTAATTCCGTCGGGTAATTCAAGCCTAGCTATTACAGAGGATATGGGATATGGTGCAAGGTTCGCTAACCTAATGTTTAAAACTGCCTTATCTCCAGGGTAGGCAGGCCACCTATTACTCCAATTGGCTTCCACTAAGTAGAGTTTTAACTCCCTTGGCACATTCTCCACAGCTAATGCTATGATGCGTCTCTCCACCTTACTTATATTTAAGCTATTGAAGTATGTAACGTAGTTCACAGTTAGGTTAGTTAGGTATGTTCCAGGAGTTAGCTTTGGATCCAAGTCGATGTAGAATCTAACTAAACAGCTAGACCCCCTATCAATCCTATCACAGAAGCCCTTGCTTCCAGGGTAAGTCATTTTCATGCCCTCAGGTAAATCCAAGGAAGCAACAACTCCTGACGCTACGTCCTTACCAGTATTAATTAATCTTATGGTCAGCGGTAGAACTCTGCTACCGGGTAACGCAATCCTTGGATTAGCCTCATCGCCCCAAACAACTAATGCAGGTTCTAATTTAGCTCCAAATATTGATGGATCCCAGACCCTGATATCAAGCGGTAATTCCCTTAGGCTTACTGAGTAGGAGTCGTCTAATCTGAGCACGTACTTTACTGAAATATTAGCTGAGTAAATACCTGGCTGCACGTAATCATAGACGTTAATTATAAGCCTTAAGGAGCACGTAGAGTATGGTGAGATGCCGTTGAAGCAGTCCCCGCTTAGTGATGTGACCTCAAATCCGCTAGGTACCTCTACGTGCGCCTCCAACAGATCTACTTGAAACCTATCCCAGTTAGCCATTGTTACCTCATATTCCTCAGCCCTACTTCCGGGGAAGGCTAATCCGTAGTTATTAACCCACCGAGCATTTAACACAGATACCGAGTCCTTAGGTCCTAGTACATTCAAGGTGATGTTGAACTCCTGGATAATCTTAACTGACGTGCCTTGAAAGTCTCGGAAGTAATTAACCAGCAGCTTAAATACGTATCGACCTGGCTCTACATTACCTACGTTAATACCTGGAATAATGCAAGTGATCAACGACCCGCTACTCAATCTATTAGCTACGGTGAAGTTGATGAATCCCTCCCCGTAAGTTGATTTAAAGCCCTCAGGAAGTAGGAGAATGCCTGAAATACCGTAGACATCATCATAGCCCACGTTCATGAATGTTATAGATATCGCTGCATTTGACGTATTTACATATACCGGCAATGGTTGATCCCTACCCCAGAAAGCATTAACTATATCTAATGATTCTAGCTCAGTTGGAGATACTACTAAGCTTACGTTAAATACCTGCGTGACATTCGTGCTTAATCCATATAGATCTAATTGCGCATTAATAGTCAATGTAGCATTATATGCACCGTAGCCTAAGTTGCCGTCTATGTCAATATTTCTGAACGTTAACTTAATTAAATCACCTCGGCCATAGGTCACATCTACGGCCGATGTAGCATTGCTTAACCCGCCGCATGTAATTCCTTTGGGTAATTCAATATATGAGTACATATTAGTTACGGATACCTCGTCCCTGACCCTGAAGTAAAATATTAAATCAACCTCACGGAATCCTAGCTCAACAGATCTTCTTAATCCATCACGGCTTGACCAATAGTAGTCGACGAGCTCTAAGGGCTGGCTTGGGAGCGAGTTAACGTGCATAGGGACGTATATTGTTGTTGAATATTCAACGTTGCCTGAGACTACATAGGTAATTCTTAGCTCGCCAGTGTACTCCCCTCCAGCCAGGTCGCTTGAGACGTTGATGTTTGGGAAGTCTAAGGTTACTGAGTCATACCTGCTTAAGGCGACGCTTAATTCCCTATAGACTATAGAGGAGCCCTCAGAATATGTTACTAACCCTCTAGGTAACTTAAGCTCAGCGTATATCTTGCTAACCTGACTACTACCTAGGTACATTAGCGTCACGTAGTATGTGACCTTAGAACTACCTGGGTATACTCGTAGCGGATTAAGCTGGGAGTTCCAGCCGTAGCTGATGACCTTGAAATCTAAGGGTGAGGAATTAAATGACATGGTGTTAAGTAGTATTACTTGGGCTAATACTAGCAGTAGGATCATTAGCGCCCTGAAGCTATTTACCTTAGGCATATATGGTCATCACCTTTCGTAAATAGTGTGAGCGAATTATTTTAAGTTTTATAAAGTAATTATGGAGTCTAAATAAACTTCTCCCCAATAATGCTTCCATCCCTAATCAGTATCAGCCTCCTGGCTATGGAAGCTACGTTAGGATCGTGGGTAACTATTACTACCGTGTGACCTAAGTTATTTAATTTCTTCAGGATGTTAAGCACTACCTCAGATGACTTACTATCTAGAGCCCCAGTAGGCTCATCGCAGAGTATTATAGGTGGGTTAGCAACTAATGCCCTAGCAATAGCAACCCTCTGTTGCTGACCTCCACTTAATTGGACTGGCCTCTTATTAAGCCACGATAGCTCCCCACCAACCTTAAGCAATGCGTCACGGACTAATTCCTTCCTCTTAGATCGCGGGATGCCTAACTTAATTAACGGTAACTCAATATTCTCTTCAACGGTCATCCTATTTATTAGATTATATTGCTGAAAAACAAAGCCGATCTTGCTGTTCCTCAGCTTAGATAGCTCCTCATCATTAAGTAATGTGGTATCTACATTATCTATGAACACCTTCCCGGAAGTAGGCCTCTCTAAGGTACCGATGACGTAGAGGAGGGTTGATTTTCCATGTCCCGAGGGACCCATTATGGATATCATCTCACCCCTGCGTATTAATAGATTTATGTTTCTAAGCGCCCAGGTCTGAACCCCGCCAGCGCTCACATACACCTTACTAACGTTAACTAGCCTTATTACCTCATCACTCATTAGCTGCTAACCACTTAATAATCGTGGAGGAAGGTATTAATTAATATTACAATAAGTAGTAAATTATTAGAAACTTGTTGATTAAAACTTTAATTAACCCCTCGTACACACTATAGTTGTAGATAGGCAATGACATTATATAAGGTATTAATTAACGAGTTGCTGAATTTAAAGTCCATAGAACTAAGTAGGGATGAAGTAAATGAGTTAAGTGAGTACGTCATGAACACCATTAACTGGTGCTCTGACGTGAACATTGAGATATGTAATGAATTCAATAAGGTCTTGAACGAATTTAGCGATGTAGTATCCAAGCTTAGGATAGTAAAGGCCGTCAACATCGGATTAGTACCTAACGAATCGGTAGATGCCATGGTATTAAACTCATTAATCAACATCGCAAGGCGTTACTACAGATTGCTTCTTAAGGGATTGATGGATAGCAATGGCAATGTCATCGTAAGGGTCGTTAAGGATTTAAACATAGGTAATATAAGTTACTGCGCTGACTCGATGACTTCATTACCTGTACTAGAGGCATTAATGCTTTCTGAGCTAGGGTACGTTAAAATATTAGATGAGCTGTGATCTAACCTCTCCTCCTACTTAAGTAGTGGGACTCCCTTAGAGCGGGGAGATTTGATCCGCGTTCGATTAGTTTAGTTCTGCGTCCGGATTTGGTTGCTTACACCTACCCTTAGGAGCTCGGGGGTATAGATATCACCTAATCATTACAGATGCAGCCCGAACAGATGCTGGGAGCCTCCTGCCCTTTAGGTCGGGAAGGAGGTCAGTTAATCGGTGAACGCAAGCATTTATAGTACTACGGCTATTGACGTCGTATTAGCCAGTCATTTCTTAACATTACCTAGCTTTCTTCTCCTCCACCTTCTTCTCCTTCCTCCTCATGCATTAGGTCGAGGAATATTTCATAGTACTCCTCCTTCTCATGCTCAAATTCCTCCTTAGATCTAAATCTCCTCCCTCCCTCACTAACTATAGATGTCGTTTTAACCTTAGATGAAGTATTTGCTGCCTCGGATATAGTATAGCCCTTCTTGCTACTGACCTCTAACCTTTCTACATACCCGCATTTAGGGCACTTAAGTACGTTTTCCTTCCCTTCCTTCCTAGGAAGGAGTAACGCACCACATCTAGGGCAGAACTTCATTACTTCCTCACATCCTAAGTCCTACACTTCGAGGTTAATAAATATTAGCACACTCATCATTCTTTAAATTACTTAATTAAAGATCAAGGTGCCGTTGGCTAAAATCAGCTTCTGGTGCCTTAATCATCTATCATATGTAATACCATTCATCATATTACTAGCGCTTACACTACTAACCCACTTCTTCTCACTGTACTTAATAAATATTAGGTAGATCCTGCTGATCCGTGAGTAATCATAACAATCACTAACTACCTCCGAGCCATCGATTAACCTAGCTACGAGCCTTGAAGATCTGACCTTAGATGATTTGCAGTCCTCCAACCTCATATCAGTTACGAATCCGTTAAGCACCAATCCCTCAATATCAAGTAGCGATTTTACATTCACTTCCTAGACCACCATAATTCAAAATATAATAGCCTTTAAATAACTTCTAATGAGGTGCCATAGGTGAGGGTGCTAGTAGTAACTAGCTCGCTAGCATATGATATCGCTAAGGAGGTTGTAGGTAGGATTAAGGATCATGAGGTAGTTGTATATAGGCTTGACTACCCGATAGCATCTTTGATGACGACTACGTATATATCTAAGGAATTGTCAGGGAAGGTAGATAGCAGTTACGACTACATATTAATACCTGGCCTTGCATTAGGTGACGCATCGGTGATTAAGAACGTAGTTAAGTGTGAGGTATTTAAGGGTCCTAAGTACTTAGGAGACTTACCTGAGGTCATTAAATTACTTGAATCAGGGGTTAAGTTATCGACCACCAAGCCAGCTGATGAAGTACTTAAGGAGTACTTAAGTAGGAATTACGAATCGGAGTTAAGGAAATTATTAAATGAGCGTAACTACGTATTCCACATCAAGTCCTTAGGGGTACCCTTAAGACCTCCACCGATAGTTCTAGCGTATGAGGTGATGCTCAGAAGTGTGGATGATTACCGCAACACGTTAAGTAAGATTGAAAGAGCATGCAAGTTAGACATAGATTTGGTCATTATCGGGTCTCCTGTAATACATGAAGTGCCCATAAAGGTATTTAATGACTTAATATCGACTGTGAGGGATGTATTAGGGAAGCCTGTAGGAGTGGATTTACCGGTAGATACCGTGGGTAAGTTAAGTGCAGAGTTCGACCTAATAATGAACGTAAGTGGTGAAGGCATTAAATCGCTATCTAGTTACAGTGATAAGGCGTTGGTCATAGTGCCTAACGACGCATCGAACGCTAATTCATGTATAGCATCATTAATTAGCTCCATACAGCTCGCACGCTCTATGAGCTTCAGCAAGCTAATCATCGACCCCATTCTAAGGCCACCTCAATTAGGCCTCACTAAGAGCTTAATGTCCTACTATAAGTTATCGAGGGAATTAGAATATCCATTGATGATGGGACTATCAAACGTGTATGAGTTAATGGACTCAGACACTCACTCAGTAATAGCGCTACTTACCTCAATAGCTATGGAGCTAGGCGTTAGTACGCTATTAGTTACTGAGGAAAGCGCTAAGAGCTATAATGCCGTTGCAGAAGCTGTTAGGGCTCGTGAGATGGTTTATAGGGCATATTTAAGGAAGTCGCCGCCAATAGATGTAGGGATAGATTTACTGGTAGTTAAGGAGAAGAGGCGGAGGGGAATTAAGCCGTTAAGCAACTGCGTTAGGTCAATATACGTTGGTAAAGATGAGTTGCCGCCGAGGATTACTGACGAATATTACTTCAGGATATATGTGGATCACGATAATAACTACTTAGTAGTTGATGTCATTAATAATCGATCCGGGGAATGCGTAGTTAGGTACTTAGGTATCGACGCGTTAAGTATTTGTAGGAAGGTATTAAGTGATTTCGGCGATTTAATTTCTAGGGATCACTACATGTACTTAAGCTATGAATTATGTAAGGCTGAGATAGCCTTAAAGCTGCGTAGGAGTTACGTCCAGGATGAGCCGTTATTTGGGTTAGATTTCTAATTAGAAAAGAATATAAGCCCTTGAACATCATCTAAGTTTGGTGAAGAGCATAAGCATGGTTACGAGGAGCGTCACGGTACGTAAGGTCGTTGGTAGGAAGGTAGTTAAGGATAAGGTATACACCTACACATACTATACATTACCATTAAATCTATACATACCTAAGAACGTTGTAGAGAAGTGGGGCACAGAGTTCATTATTGAGAGAGATAATGAGAAGGGGGTAATATTAATTAGACCAAAGAGCCAGGTAAAGTAATTAACATCGGGTTTCAGATAATGTGATGGTTAAACTAATTAATATTTCAAATGATGGAGACGTAGCGGTGAGGTCCATCCCTTTTAAGTCCATAGCCTTAGAGGTACTACAGATTTTACTTCAATTAATCCCTATGGGTCATGTAACGACGTATAAGGCTTTAGCTGATCTGATGGGAGTACACCCTAGGTATGTAGGTGTGCTTATCAGGGGGAATAAGTCGCCTATTGTAGTACCATGTCATAGGGTGGTGAAGAGTGATGGTAGCCTCGGTGGATATACGTTTAATGGTCTTAGTAACGTGGAGTTTAAGAGGAAGGTATTGGAGGTCGAGGGAGTTAGGGTAGTTAATAGGAGGGTACCTAAAGAATATATTTTAAGTAAGTTGATTAACTAGTGGTATGTTCGTTAATACTAGCTGGAGGTTCTTGAGACCTGATGCTGAGTATATATGGCATAATGAGAAAGTAGTTAATAAGCTTAGATGGTATTACGACGTAATGCTCAATAGAAAGCCCGCTAAGTTCTTAATATGTAGGAAGGTGGGGTTTAAGGATGGTAATTTAAGTAATTACTCGCTAGATGAGTTATTTAATATACATGAATCTCTCTCAAAGGAGTTTAAGTCGTTATTCAACGACGTTAAAAAAGGTAAGTTAAGCTTTAATGAGTTCATGAGGCTGGAGGAGCCTAAGGTGACCTATCTAGACGTTAAGGTAGGGATTGCTAAAGAGTTAATTAAGTCCTGTAGGCTGTGTGAATGGCGTTGTAGTGTTAATAGATATGAGGGTAAGGTCGGCGTATGTAGATTGGCTACCACTACATACGTAGCTAGTTACTTCCTACACATAGGTGAGGAAGCACCTCTAGTGCCTAGTGGCACCATATTCTATGGGAGCTGCAACTTCAGATGCGTGTTCTGCCAGAACTACGATATATCCCAGGTAAGGCCGTTCGGTGGAGTTAAAGTTAATGCTAGGGAGTTAGCGCTTATGCAGAAGTACCTACGTCAGGAGGGGGCTAGGAACATCAACCATGTCGGAGGTGAGCCAACACCTAATATACCAATCATACTTGAGTCGCTTAAGTACTTGGATGCGAATGTACCTCAGCTATGGAATAGTAATATGTACTTAACCACCGAGTCACTGAAGCTACTCCTGGATGTCATAGATATATGGCTACCTGACTTTAAATATGGTAATAACTCATGTGCTCAGAGGCTATCTAAGGTGGTGAATTACTTTGATGTGGTAGGTAGGAATCATAGAATGATATCATTAAATGAAGATCCGATAATAATTAGGCACCTAGTAATGCCTAACCACATAGAATGCTGTACTAAGCCCGTACTTGAATGGATAGCGAGGAACTGTAGCAATGCGTTAGTAAATATAATGGATCAATACAGACCTGAATACCTAGTGTTAAGCAATAAAGAGGAATATAGGGATATAGCTAGGAGGCCGACGGACGACGAGTTGAAGGAGGCATACGAATACGCAAGGAAACTAGGAATAGATTTCGAAGATGTAAGCAAGTGATCAATATCAGCCATTTATTGCCTCAAAACAACTATGTCCCAGAGCCCCTTGATGCGACCACGAAAGACCATGAACCAATAGAAATGAGCGTTAAGGGACAAACGGCACTACATTGGTTTGAGGAGGCCTTATGGGATTTAGAGACCGCTGTAGTTCTTCACAGGGAGGGGAGGTACAATGCGGTCGCTTGATGGTCGTAAAGGAGGCTAAGAAATCATCTAAGGCCTCACATAAGACGCTTAACAACTACAAGTAAAGAAAGCATTGAAACTCCAGAAAGAGCTATTTACAATTGAAGGCCTCACCTTAAAAGGGCGAGGAGGTCGGCTTGTAAGACTAAGATTGAAGCGTGTTAGATTTTAATTACTGATAGTAGTGGGGCATAATTATTTAAAACAGTATAGAGTAGTGGGGGTTCAGGCTTCATCGGGCTTGACATAGCTTGATATTAATTCTCTACCCTTGGCTCCATCGCCCTCAGAGC
>JAGDWE010000039.1 GCA_023255965.1 Desulfurococcales archaeon
AAGGCCTTTATTAACTTCTAATCAGCTCCTTAAGCACTGCTCCGGTACTTGCTGACGTAGCCATGTCTGAGTACCTGCTTAGGTATCCTGCCTTAAATTTCTTAGTTGGTGGCACCCACTTACTCGATCTCTCCTTAATAACATCCTGAGGTACTACGAGATCTAGTCTTTTATTCTTAATGTCTATAACTACCTTATCACCGTTTTCGACCAATGCTATAGGCCCTCCCTCAGCAGCTTCCGGGGAGACATGCCCTATAGCTAACCCTCTTGAAGCGCCTGAGAACCTCCCATCAGTTATTAACGCTACATCCTTATCTAACCCGCTTCCTGCTAGTAGTGAGGTTGCCGTAAGCATCTCCCTCATTCCAGGTCCTCCCTTAGGACCCTCATATCTAATAATGATCACATCTCCTTTTACCACCTCCCCGTTTAATATGGCACTAACTGCCTCCTCCTCACCATTAAATACCTTAGCCGGACCTTCAAAGTAGGTAACATCACTTGCGACTGCAGACAATTTGATCACAGCGCCTTCAGGTGCTAGGCTACCCTTAAGAATCATTAGGCCTCCCCTAGGGAGTATCGGATCATCAACCGATCTTATAACATCAGTCCGCATTACCCTTACGTCCTTAAGGAGTTCGCCGACGGTTTTTAAACTTGCTGTTAAGCGCTTTTCATGTATTAACCCCTTCTTACTTAATTCCCTCATAATAGCTAATATGCCACCTGCTTCGTGGAGATCTTGAACGTGATGCATTCCCGCTGGGCTTAGCTTACATAGAGTTGGAGTTTTCTCGCTAAGCTCATCGAAGTCGTCCAACGTTAGATGAACTCCAGCTTCCTTCGCTATTGCCATTAAGTGAAGTACTGTATTCGTGGAACCACCTAAAGCCATGTCAACGGCGATCGCATCTAAGAATGCCTCCCTAGTAAGTATGTCTCTGGGTCTAACTCCACTAATAACTAATTCAACAACCTTCATTCCGGAGTATTTAGCGATTCTAATCCTTTCGGAGGATACCGCAGGCGCAGTCCCATTACCTGGTAGAGAAGCCCCTAAAGCCTCACTTAATGCGCACATGGTGTTAGCGGTGAACATCCCTGCACATGAACCAAGGCCAGGACATGCGCTATCTTCCAGCATCTTTAATTCGCTAAGCGATAGCCTACCAGACTTAGCGACTGCTACAGCCTCGAAAACATCATGCAGATCAACCTCCCTGCCCTGGAATTTCCCGCTTAGCATCGGACCTCCAGCCACGAATATAGACGGGATATTCAACCTCGCCATAGCCATTAACATGCCCGGCACTATCTTATCGCAAGATCCTATGAAGACAACGCCGTCTAGGTGATATGAATTGACTACGACCTCGATGGAGTCAGCTATTAATTCTCTGGATGGAAGCGAATACCTCATACCATCATGCCCCATTATAATTCCATCACATAGACCTATAGTATTAAACTCCAGCGGAGTTCCACCGGCAACACGTACCCCTGATTTAACTGCTTCAGCTATCTCCCTTAAATGCGCATGTCCAGGTATTAACTCGCTCCATGAATTAGCTATCCCTATAAGTGGTTTACTTAATTCCTCGTCGGTAAGGCCTAGTGCCTTAAATAACGATCTGTGTGGAGCTCTTTCAATACCTTTCTTAACAATATCGCTCCTCATTAAGGATACCGGAATAATTTACAAAACACGCGATTAAAAGCTTAATTATTTATTATTTTTAATAGGTTTAGGCCTGGTAATTAGTTGACCGCGCTCTTTAAATACTCTACTAGTCCTCCACGCAATAATATATTTAGTATTAATTCAGGTAGCCTACCACATTTAATGGATACACCCCTATTTTTAACTAATACTTCACCGGAACGGAGATCAACCGCTACTTCATCACCATCATGCACGTATGCAGTCACTTCACGACACGCTAATACAGGTAATCCGTTATTAATTGCATTCCTGAAGAATATCCTAGCAAAGGATTCAGCTATTATCGCCTTAACTCCAGCAGCTTTTAAAGCTATGGCGGCTTGCTCCCTTGAGGATCCCGTACCAAATAACCTACCGGCAACTATAATAACTCCTTCAGCAGCCTTCTTATGGAACTCAGGATCCAACGGCTCTAATACATGTTGAGCTAGGTAGCTTGGGTCAGTATACTTTAGATGTTTGGCAGGGATTATCACGTCGGTATCTATTTTATCGCCTAGTTTAACTACCTTACCCTCCACAATCATAGCACATCACCTGGCTCACATATTTTACCGCATAGGGCCGTAGCCGCTGCAACGGATGGACCTGATAAATAGGTCCTAGATTTAGGACTCCCCATTCTTCCCAGGAAATTCCTATTAGATGTTGAGACGACGACTTCATCGGATCCTGCAACGCCGAAGTGACCGCCGATGCACGGCCCGCATGTACCGTAGGTCACTACGCATCCAGCACTCACTAGCGTCTGGATATACCCAAGCTCTAAAGCCCTCATAAACACCTTCCTCGACGCCGGTATGACTATACATCTGCTTTTAACCTTCCTCCCCTTCATTAGCTTAGCGGATATCTCCAGGTCGCTTAACCTACCATTAGCACATGATCCGATGAATACTACATCAGCTTCGGTGCCCTCGACCTCTCTAACGCTTTTAACATTATCTACGCTATAGGGGGCAGCAACGAGTAAATCCACCCGGTCTAGCTCTAATGTATATTCATCGACGTACTCAGCGTTCAAATCGGGCATAATGCTCACCTGATCTAGCTTATAACCCCTCTCACTCAATATGTAGTTAATGACTTCATTGTCTGGGACGAATATTAGTGAATCAGCGTTTAGCTCCACTCCCATATTAGCTACGGTAGCTCTGTAGTCCATCGGGAACTTAGTACCGACATCTACAAATACCTCCACAGACATGTTGTTAAAGTAGTCGCTTTTGAAGACCTTAAGTAACTCTAAAGCAACATCCTTACCGGTAACCCATTCCCTGAGATTGCCCTTAAGCAGCAGCTTAAATGGCTGAGGCACTGAAAGCCATGTTTTGCCGGTAACCACTATAGCCGCAACATCGCTGGCCCCCATGCCTTGGGCGAACGCCCCTAGAGCTCCAGAAGTTGATGTATGGCTATCAGCGCCGATGACTACCTGACCGGGCATGACATATTCTTCTAGTAGTATTTGATGGAGTATTCCTGAACCCACATCATGGAAGTGCCTGATTTCATGATTTAAGGCGAATTCTCGAACTAACTTCTGTATTTCAGCACTTCTAACGTCCGGTGGTGGAACCATGTGATCAAATGCAATAACCAACTTAGATTTATCGAATATGGTGGCATGCTTTATTTCGTTCATAACCTCAATAACGTGAAATCCGGTCAGATCGTGGAATGCCACTATATCCACGTTTACCTCAACTATATCCCCTGGAGAGACCTTCTTACCTGAAGCCCTACTTAATATCTTCTCGGTTAACGACTGAGGCATACGACATCACCACGTTCTTACTGGATTTATGTAGAATGCATCTAATAAATAATTTTATGTGGTCTGTAATTAATTCGAAAAACTTATAAAGGCCTGCCTAGGAAGTAACTAACTTGGTGTAGGCGATGCAACTCCAAAATTAAAAATCAATGAATCAAATGATTTGGAATCGATTTCAAGCTATGTAAGGGAATTATTAATTAACATCCATAAGAATGAAGTAAATCTTCATATGGGTTCGACACTAAGTTGTGTTGAGATATTAACAGTGCTATTAACTAAGTACGTTAAAAGATCTTCGAATCCGTTGGAGAAGGATTGGCTAATCCTTAGTAAAGGTCATGCGGCGCCAGCATTGTACGCATTACTAGCATTAGAGGGTTTAATACCCTACGAGGAGTTATTTAAGATGCAGTCCATAGATTCCATGCTCCAGGGGCATCCCGATACCTCGATAGCCGGGGTAGACGTCTCCACAGGCAGCCTAGGCCAAGGACTCAGCATCGGCGTAGGTATTGCAACATGGATTAAATTAAGAGGAGGTTCAGGAAGGGTATACATCGTCATGGGTGATGGAGAGCAAGATGAAGGTGAAGTATGGGAGGCCATCACTCATGCGGTAGTTAGGAAATTAAGCAATCTAATAGTCATAGTAGATGATAACGGCTATCAATTAGATGGTAGGGTATGTGATATAAAGCCTAAGTATTTCATGCCATTTATATGGAGTACCATTGGTTGGGCCGTAATATTATGTAACGGTCATTCGGTAAGTAGTTTAATTAGTGCTATAGATAGAGCGTTGGTTAATGAAAAACCAACTGTAATATTTGCTAAGACGGTAAGGGGTAAGGGGCTTAAGCAAATAGAGGGTACTGATATCCAAAGGGTAGAACTATGGAGTTAGCAGATGTGAGTATGCGTGATGCTGTAGGGAGGCTGCTATGCGAACTAGGTGACGAGTTAGGAGATCTTGTTATAGTAACAGCTGATGTTGGTAAAGCAACTAGGGCTTACTTGTTCGGGATTAAGTTTCCGGGTAGGTACTTCAATGTAGGTATATCAGAGCAACATTTAATAGACTTTGCGGCAGGCATCGCTGTGGCTGGAGGCAGGCCGATAGCGATAGCGTTTGCGATGTTCTTGATGAGGGCTTGGGAGCAAATTAGGAATGCCGTTGGGAGAATGAATTTAAATGTTAAGATTGTAGGGACTCATGCAGGGTTTAGCGATCATGCTGATGGATCTAGCCACCAATCACTTGAAGATATAGCGTTGATGAGGACAATACCTAATATGTCCGTGGTTGTGCCGTCAGATGTTGCTGACATATATAGGAGTTTACCAATAATAGTTAAAGACATTAAAGGCCCCCTCTACTATAGGATCGGGAGGGATTATTCACCGCGTATAACTAATGATTATGACTATGAATTTAAATTAGGGAAGGCCTATGTACTAGAGGATGGGTATGATGTAGCTATCGTTTCATCAGGGCCTATATTATATGAGGTCTTAAATGCGGCTAAGGAACTTAGGAAATTAGGCGTTAATGCAGCGATAATCAACCTCATGTCAATTAAACCTATTGATGAAGTCACATTAGAAATTTACGCAAGGAAGTGCGGTTACGTAGTTACTGTGGAGGAGCATAGCATATATGGCGGGTTAGGGTCGGCAGTAGCTGAGGTTCTGGTTACGAAGTATCCTGTGCCTATGAAGTTGTTGGGGACATCAACTTATGGTAGATCGGCAAAGAATGTAAGGGATCTATTGAATTACTATGGATTAACTGCACCAGCGGTGGCGAAGTCGGTAATTGAATTATTGACTATGTACAGGCGTTAACGGTACTTATTGTTGAGCAGCCCATATACCTACCTATTCTAGTTACGGATGCAGGTCCGAATAGATGCTAGAGGTCCCGCTCTTCATAGTGGGGGGTCAGCTCGCTACGATGAAATTCTATAATTATAGCTTATAACTCTATGTATTTAATGCCTGTACTTACGATTTTGCTAACAAGCTTCTTAACGGTGCTTGAAATATCATTCCTAATGATAACTTCATTAAACGGGACCCACGCGACATCTACGGCATCACCGCCCGGCCTTAAGGTACCCTCTATTGATTGCGAGTCGAATAATACATCCAAGATTACGTAGTGGTAATGAATTCTCCCATCGTCGTCGCGAACTATATTATTGTAAATCCATATAATCCCTAGCGGCCTTGCATTTAATCCTGTTTCCTCATTTAGTTCCCTCATAGCAGCCTCATAAATGTCCTCCCCAGCTTCAATAACACCTCCTGGAATAGACCACTTACCCTTAGCTGGAGGATAGCCTCTCTTGACAAGTAATATGCTGCTGTCCCTTAGCACTACCGCGCCGACAGCGGTTATCGCATATTTAGGGTACTCCCTTGAAATATTCTACACCGTTATTGTAGTTTTGCTATTTATATAAATTCTTTAATGAAGCTCTTAATCGTCGATGCGTTTATTGATGTTCTAGGACTAATCTTAATTAATTTATCAGGTCTTAACTCATTATATGCGATTACATATGAGGACTTAAGACCTAATTCTCCATAGGCTTCAATGCTCCTCCTTACTGCATTATTGAATTTAATTACATCACTATAGATCATGACGTTTCCAGGGCTTACTATCACAACCATGTCTATGCGGTCGAGTACGGCTAGGTAGGGTGCTACGGAATCACTAAATGACTCTATGAGTATTAAGTCGCTATTTTCACTTATCAGTTCAAGGCATTTGTCTAAGTTCCTACTTATCCAGTCGCTTTTAAGGACTTTAATTAAGTAATTGATGTCAACATTTCTCGCATTAACACTGTTAGATAGCCTAAGTAATTCGTTAATTAAGGCAGTTATGGAATTATTTAAGTTACTTCTTAGTACGTAGTGTTTATAGGTTCCATCATGGCAATTAGTGATTCTTAAGAGTACGACTTGCTTAAGCACATCCTCTAAATCAAGTAAGTAATTCTTTACCAGGTGCGGGCTAAAGCTTACTTCAGGTGGCGATGTAAGCATATCCACGGGGTTAATTATATGTATGTTATTGAAGGCAGCTAACCCTATATCTAAGTAGGTCAGGACGTCTGATCCAACCAGTAATCCCAGATTAATACTTCTTATTAGGGATCCGTATTGAAACCATGCGTTATGAGCTGCCACAGGCTTATACAACCCCACCTTAAGCCCTAGCTCGGTAATTCCCTTGGCTAATGAAGTTAGGAACCATGTCTTCCCGGAATCGTATGCTAAGAGACCCGCTATTAATATTGATTTACGTATGGCTCTACACCAAAGTAATCCACGTCTATAAGTAATAATTAAGTTAATGGCAAATAATAGCCATCATGACGGTAAACCTTATGGACGTTTCTGACGCATACTTTTGAGGTATCAATGATGAGCTCGACGAGCTAGGCAGGGGTCGACGAGGCCGTCGATTCCCCTGGAAGGCAGGCTCCTGGAGGGTGGGTTAGCAGGAGCTGACCTCCTCCCCGCCCCGAAGGGCGAGGCTTTCAGTTGTAATGGAGTTAGTAATTAATTCATTAATTTCTTCTTCACTCAAAAAGATCCTAGCTAGCTTTAAAATGTTATCTAACGTAGGCTCTCTCCTCACTTTATACACTAACCTTCTATAGATAGGGTAGTAGTTCATTAGCAACTTAATCATCTCCTCTAGAACCTTTCTTCCCTCCGAATTTAGTACACCACTCTTACTAAACATGGCGCTATAGTTAATTAACAATCCCTCCATCAATTTCCGTATTGTAAAATTAGCTCCATTCAACATACCTACCTAGCTAGGGCAGCTATTTTACTATAAACTTACTTCCATACTTATTTAAATATGTTATCTCATATAATTCCTTACGCGGCTTTGGCGGTGGGCTCTCATCAGGGTATCCTAAGGCAAGCATTGCTACTGGTATGTAGTTCTTTGGCAGATTGACAATGTTTTGAACTTCCTCAATATTCCTCAATGTCTGAAGCCACACGGTACCTAATCCTAACGCATGTGCTGCTAACATAATTTGCATCGTTGCATTAGCGCAGTCCACTTGACAGGACTCACGCGAGATCTCGCAATCGCATGCTATTACTACCCCCAATGGAGCATCTTCTAGGGGCCTCGCCCACGGATGTATATTAGCTAGTTTCATCTTTATTTCGGGGTCATCCACAACTATGAATATCCACGGCTGTCTATTACCAGCACTTGGAGCGTACCTTGCAGTATCTAATAACTTTAAAATTAATTCCTTAGGTATTGGGTCAGGCTTAAATCTCCTAATACTTCTTCTACTTTTGAGAAACTCAAGCAATTTCTCGGACATTTATCGGCACCTCAAAATAATTGCTCTCAAAAATATATACGTTATCGTTAATTATAGTAGCCTTAGATCTATTTAAAGTTCCATTAAAAACTCAGTTAATGGTTCATTCTACTTTTTCACTTAATTATTTGCCTCTAAGCGCATGTTTCCTAACCGTAGTCCAATATTCCTCAGGCCATTTAGCATCTTTGGGGTCGTTATAAATCCATACAAATTCGAAAGGCGTTGCTGGATCCAATGCCTCATATCCATGTGGAGTCCCTGCTGGAACTATTATTGCCTCACCTTCCCTTAAAACGTATTCCTCGCCGTCAACTATGAATTTACCGACGCCGTGAGTCACAACCATGATCTCATCGCTATTGGGGTGGACGTGTGGCGGCATACCCTTACATGCTGATTGACATACCGTTATACCTACAGCAACGCCTTTAGGTCCGCCGAACTCGGGTAATGTGATAATTTTAACGATCCTATTGGGGTTGGCTTTATGATGAACGAATTCTTGATCTTCGATTCTAATGACTTTCGCTTTACCCATAAACTGCACCGATTTTATATCTATCGAACACTAATTTAAGTCTTTTATTGCCTAGACGTTATATTAATTATTGGGGGTCAACTCCTGCTAGGGCCTGTGAATTAAGCAGAGAGACTTCATATATTAAGTTCTTGCGGGCTTAAAAGAGCTCAAGATCCAAAGGAAATCGCTTGGCATGATTTAAAGGAATATGAGGTAAATGGATATAGGTTTGCAATAGCTCAGATACTTACAGTTGATCCGGAGAAATTTTCTCATATAAAGGATAAGTTATTAGGCCTTACTAATTAGTTGATGTGAGGGATAGTAATTCAAGGTCATACATGTTGGTCCTGAGCGACCACATAGATGACATTTCTCATGTAATTGTTGAAGGCGATAGGCAATACAAGTATCGTTGAGGATGCATTTAATGTAAAGGTAGTTAGTAATTGCTTCATCTTAAGGAACGTGACTTCAAGGAAGTCGCAGATGCTTCCACCAATACCTAAGGTAATTAATGAAAGGATCATGGGTAAGATGATATAAAAGCAGTTAAATGTAAAATAACCATAGGCCAACAGCTATTAATATAAGGCCGGCCATAATCGATAGCCCTCGACTATGCCTTACTATAAACTCCTGTACATCCCTTATTCTCATCATATACGTGATCATGAGGAGTATTGAAATGAAGGGAAGTATAAATATGAGGTTATAGATCAGTAGTAGCACATACTGTAACGGCGCTCCGTACTTTGATGCTATCCCAATAAATACCACGTATGGACCTGAGGAACAGGGAAGCAATGTGAGCGAAATCATGACTCCGAAAAAGAACGACATATGCGCGGAGGCTGAAGCCCTACTAATTAAATTTAAGACTCCCTCCTTAGCAACGATTCTCGATTTACCTTTTAAACCAGATAAAACAGTCCATATGCCGAAGAATATGGCGATTAGGCTCAGGATCATTGATGGTATTAACTTAACGATGATTATTAAGCCTAACCCCAGTAAGTAATAGCACATGAATACCGCAGCTATAAATGCTATGCCCGACGTCAATACAGCTTTTTTACTACTTGATGATAGGGATGCAGCAATGAGTAGTAAGGTATATATGTAAAACGCGCATGGATTAATTGCGTCGCTAAGCGCTAACGTCGTAAGGAGGGTCAATGCGTGGGTGATGTGAGGTGGTTGAATGGTTTGAGGTTTTTGAATGAAGTATTCTGGAGCGAATAACGTGATGAAGTCGGTGAAATTATTTACTAATATAGTGTAATATGACTTAGTGCCGAAGTAGATTGGCACCTCAAATGACTTATGCGTCATGAGTATATCATCCCAGAAAGTTTTATTTATTACCTTCCCTAGTACTATGGCTTTAACCTCTAAGTCCTTAATGACTACTGTTAATGGCACAGAGTTCGGTAAGCCAGCTATTGATATGAGGTTGATAAACCTATCAGCACAAGATGTGTGAGGATCTAGTAGGTCGCAGAAATATATGGAATCATTACCGTATTGGGAGGCGAGGAATTCCTTCAATGATGTACAGTGGGGGCATGTATGCATTCCGTAGATGTAGAAGAAGTAGTGAACGTCGTAACCAAGCAATTGAGGACATGAAAATAATGCGATCATTAGTAATATAAGGGCCAACATTACACCATACTTTAAATGTACACGCATATATGATCGCCTTCTTTAGTTAACGTCGCCTCACAGATCATGATTTAACATTATATTAAGATAAAATAAGTTTAAGGATTAATTTAGCCGTGATTTATTTAGTGTTGCCATATCCATATAGTTGGGTTGTTAGCTAACGGATACGGACTTCTCTCACCTCCTCTCTCGGATGCACATTTAGTTATGAGCCTTCAGGGACTCACGAAGCCATGACTTCCACATCTCTAGTTAGGGCTTGAATCTAAAGCTATCGCTCCTTCCTCGCATTTCCTGATAAGTTGATTAAGTTGGTGTGCGAGCATCTTAAGTTTAGTGCTCAACTTACTGAGGCGCTCGCTCATTTCGCTGCTTACCTTCATCTCACTTAATACTTTATCGATCTTATTACTTAGTGGCTCTATCTCATTACTTACTATTGACTTCTGCTTAAGTATAAGTAATTGCATTAAGTCGACGTTAGTTACATAGACATTACCTTTCCCCTTCTTAACCCTACTTACCACATTTATCTTATCTAGTATGTTAAGGCATGTAGATACAGTTGATTTAGCATAGCCGGTTAGAAGCATTAGGTCTTTGATGGTTATACTGCTTTGAAACAGCAGTAGTATACCTAGTATTAAGCTGCATGAGTATGGCAGGTTTAAATGTGATAGCAACTTTTGTACTTCCTTGATTATTGGGGCCATAGAGTTATATAGCTCCACATATCCCTTCATGGTATCACCTATGAGTCGTAGCCTCTATTACAGGGACTAATCTGCTTAAACGCCACTTAACATACTGTATAAATAGTTTTAAGAGGAATCTCAATGGAGTTAGGTATGGTTCTCTAAGGTAGAACTTATTCATTATGTCTTCAGCCCAGTAAAGGGTATGATTAACTATTCTAATCATGAGATCTATGTGATCCGACGTTAAGTACTGCTTCTTAAACCAGTCCCTATTCTTCAAAACCCCCATAGGGACGAAGAACATGGGTACTATGATGCTTCTATACGGCCTTAATTTATCAATTAATTCGGCGGTTTTAACTACATCGTAGCTATTCTCTCCTGGTAACCCGATTATTAATGTTGCAGCTGGTATAATAGTATTCTCATGCATTATCCTGAACGAGTCCTCAACTACTTCAGGCCACATAGATGCTGGGTAAGGGGCTGATTTAGCAGGCATTATTATTTCAGCAAGCCTCGGCGAGCCCGTCTCTATGCCTACTTCAACGCCTAAGAAGTTCTGTCCTTCAGTTAATAAGTACTCGCTCGCCAGCCTAGATATAAGTTTAAAGTTGTCCTCAGCGTACTTGATAGAGGCTAGGCTAGCATGGCTCCATGCTATGGAGCCTTTAACGTGCTTTCTAACCATTTCATGTAGCTTTATGACAGCCTCCGGCCTAGGCTTAATGCCATCACCTCCATAGAGTAACACGTCCTCACTATGTAGTATGGCATTCGTAATGCCTGATTTAATATTTACCAATATTTCCTTCTCGATCTTATCTAGAGGTATGAATCTAAGCGGCCTTAAGGTAACTGAGCAGAACTTGCACCCCCTAGGACATCCCCTCATAACTTCAATTAAGCCATTAACGCTAGCTGCCTTAATTACTGGTATCTCATCAATCGATGGCGTGTCAGCAGGGCCTACGAATACATAGTTAGGTAATTCCTCTCCATCTAACGCCTTCCTAACCAAATCCACTATAACCCTCTCTGCCTCACCATCTACAACTACGTCGATACCGCATTCCCTCCAGAAATCGAGTTCCCAAAGCCACTGCCAAGCCGCTGGGCCGCCAGCTATAACCTTAACTCCTTTTGCTTTAGCCTTCCTAACCGTTTCACTCCTCATAAATCTCATGAAGCTTAACCTATTAACGGGCTCCTCTCCAGTTATAAGCCACCATTCATTGCTTGGTGGTCCGTACGCGAAGAAGTCATGGTGGCCAACCATCAATACCTTCATGCCGTCTAGGTGTTTATGTATGTGATCAGGATCTATTACGGCTGCCCTAAACCCTGCGTCAATCAACTTAGCCTCAATCTTCCTCAATCCGTATGGTGCCTCTATAGGTCTCCCCTCGCCGTCGACCTTGATCTTAGGGGCAGCAAGCCACATCCATAATTTCTCAGGGAGGCCTACAGCAGGTCCTGTTGCTAGGAATCCTAGGAACTCCTTGCCATGATGATTGCTCATCATAGTTCTATCTGAAGTAATTACTACTTCATAGCTAGTCACATCAATCACCATAAGTAAATATTTAACCCGCGCTCCTTAAGCGCATCGATTAACGGGCTATCCCTACGAATGAATATGGATGAGTCCGAAGGCAATTTATTAATTAATTTTAATAAATCTGATGATGAGGAGCCCTCGTACCTAACAACCACAGTATATGATGTTATAGACTGCAGTAGGTATCTAAGCTTTTCTAAGTAGTAGGGATTACCATATGTGGAGATGACGTGTATTACGAATCTCCTAAAGCCGTTCTTAATGCTTAGTTCAGCCATATTACGTAGTACCATCTCTAAGCCATCTAAATCGCTATCCAAGACGATTACCATATGATGCGACTTAAGCTCGATGTCTAGCATCTCTATCACCAAGTTCTGAACATTCCGAACATATATTATGTTAAGGTGTTTTAAGCATTTAACAATTAATGACATTAATTTTAATACCCCCTAATGAAACACAACAATGGGGTCTTCTAGTGAGCTTAGGAGGTAGGGTATCGGTTTATGATGTAATGACTCAGCCGCCGTTAATTGCTAACCCTGACATGACTGTTGGTGAGCTACTTCCTAAGATGAAGGAGTTAAGGGTTAGAGTAGTGCCGGTGGTTAGTGATGGGAGGTTGATTGGTGTCATAAGCTATAAGGGATTGTTGATGAGGGGTGTAGGCGGTTCAAGTAAAGTTAAGACTGTTATGGAGCATCCATACAGCCTTAACCCGTCTGAAACCATCGACGAGGCTGTAGCTAAGTTCGTCTTATGGAAGGCTAAGGCCATACCTGTGGCTAGGAATGGGATATTAATTGGTTACTTAAGCAGGGATAGGTTGCTTGAGTATTTACGCAACAGTAATTTGCTGCCTAGGAGATCCGTTGGGGAGGCTATGACCTCACCCCCTACGGTCATCACTAGCGACGAGTCCATAGCTAGGGCTAGGTGGCTAATGTTGAGGGGAGGGATCTCAAGGCTCCCTGTAATTGATGAGCACCTTAATAGCATTGAGGGAGTTATAACTATGACGGACATTGTTGAGAGAATATACATCATAAGATTAACACGTAGGAAGGGCTTTGAACAATTTGAGGAGGAATTCCTGGCAGCTCCGGTTAAGGACTTCATGTCAACGCCCCCTATATGTACGGTGAAGAATGAATTGATCGATGATGCGGTCGAGAAGCTACTTGAGTATAGAATCACGGGAATGCCGGTGATTGAGGGAGGTAATGTCGTGGGAGTTATAAGTGGAATTGACATTCTTAAGGAGTACGGTAAGACCTTAATATCTAGGGAATTAATTGAGGGGAAGATCGCTGAGTCATTAAGAAGTGATAAAATAGCTAAGTCCCAGCTAGAGACATTACTTAATGAGTACCTATCCGACATTAGAAGGGTCGTTAATGTAATTAACTTCAAAGCGAATATAAAGGAGGAGAGTAAGGGCGGGAGGACTAGGTACACGGTTAGAACTAAATTAGTAACTAACCAAGGAGTTATGGTCTCTGAGGGCAGTGGCTGGGATCTATTATCTGCGGTTAGGGAGGCATTAGAAGTCTTAGAAAGTAGGGTTAAGAAGTATAAAGGGAAAGGTAGGGAATTAAGACGAAAGAGGTCCGTTGAATAATAGTTATTTTCAGAATAAATTTTATAGATGTTATTAGGGTTAGCAGTTAATATCGACGCTGACCTCCCGCCCTAAGGGCTTGGAGATTCGGGCTACACCCCCTGCTTTTCGGGGTTTAATCCCAGGCCTGTCTCTGGCCAATTACATTCCAAGAAAAGGAAGCTAAGTTTAAGGGTTAAGTTCCTGGACTTAATGGTGAATATTATTGCTAAGGATTGCTCGAGTTGCGACGATCGCCAGCGGTGCTATAAATATAACAACGCCGACGGTGATGAGGTCGGCACCTAAGTTAATAGTGTATCTGGGAATTATTAGTGCGACAGTCCATGCGAGAGAGAAGAAGGTCAGGACCGCAGTGTGTATCTTAACTACATCGCTTAGCATACCATCATGTAAGTAATATTTAGTTGGGTCTAAAAGTAATTTAGGCGTTTTCGACTTATGTTCGAGGTGGGCGTAAATGGGAAACGAAGTAATTGAGGTTATAGGCAGTAGGGCATCAGTGCGTAGATTCAAGGATGAACCTATACCTAGGGATGTAATCCTTAAGATACTATGGGCGGGAACTAGAGCCCCTACAGCAGGCGCTCGTGAAAATTGGCTCTTCATAGTGGTTGAGGATAAGGACGTTAGGAAGAGGATTCACGAATTACTTATTGAGGCGCACGAGAAATACGCGTCTGAGGTTATTAGGATGCCTGCTGATAGGATGATGAAGTGGCGTAAGTTGATGAGTGAGGGAATGTACTTAGCGCCATTATATATAGCTGTATATATAGCTGTAGATGAAAATAGGTCTAACTTCGAGCTACTAATGGATATACAAAGCGCTTCAGCGGCGATAGAAAACATGATATTAGCTGCATGGAGCTTCGGTATAGGTTCTGTATGGCTTGGAGTGCCATTACTAATTGAGGAAAAGTTCAATGAGGTCCTTAAGCCACCAAAGGACTCCAGATTAGTATCCATAATTGCCTTAGGGTATCCGGCTGAGAAGGTTAGTGCGAGGCCCAGGAAGCCTCTTGAGCTGGTTAGTAGGTTCATATGATAGCTGAGGTGGGGAGCAGTGTTATCCCCGCTAGAGCTTGAGAGATATGATAGGCAGATAAGGTTGATAGGTGTTGAAGGTCAGTTGAAGTTGAAGAGGTCTAAAGTATTAGTAGTGGGCATTGGGGGCTTAGGGTCGCCTATTGCGCTATATTTAGCTGCGGCTGGATTCGGCAACATATATCTAGTGGATTCCGAAGACGTTGAATTAAGCAACTTAAATAGACAAATACTACACTGGACTGAGGACATAGGGAGGCCTAAGGCATTATCTGCTTCCTGGAAACTAAGGCGGTTTAATCCTGAGGTGAGTGTCGAGGCCATTAAATGCAGGGCGGAGGAGGACATCCTACGTAGGTTCATAGCTCGGGTTGACCTAGTCATGGACGGGCTCGATAACTGGAAGACCAGATTGCTAGTTAATAAAGTATGTGTCGAGTTAGGTAAGCCATTCATCCATGCTGGAATTTACGGGCTCTATGGTCAATTACTTGTAGTAGTCCCTGGTAAGACGCCTTGCCTACACTGCTTAATTCCTAAGCCGCCTCCAGAGATTAGGCCGTTCCCAGTTATTGGAACCACCCCAGGGGTTATGGCAATGCTTCAAGTAACTGAGGCCATTAAATTAATAACCGGCTATGGAATACCGGCATTAGGTAGGTTAATAGTCTACGACGGGTATTCTATGACTTTCAACGAATTAAAGGTGGCGAGGAAAGGCGACTGCCCAGTATGTGGGAGCATTAGGTAACATTATAAGCCGTTAAATTCTAGGATTTCATGAGCGTATAATGATTAAATATTATTCGGTTTTAACCTCATCATAGATTAATGCTTTATTAAGCATAAAGATATATAAATTCCAAGTAATTTAACCTGTAAGGGTTAATAAAATAATGCTTAAATTGAAGAAGGCGCTAACTAAAGTTCAGGCATTAGTTATAGTAATATAGTTGTCTTAGGTGCTGCGGTAGCAGGCTTAGCATTAATGTCTAGGACGCCACCATTAACTACATCGACATCACCTACGCCAACGGCATCTACTGTGGCGACCCCGGGCACTCCAGGTAAGACCTCGGTGGTTATCGCGATGGGTACTGATGGTCACGTTAGATCCGCATGATGCCACCGACAACCCATCAGAGATGGTTAATAGGGTTATATATGAGGGACTCGTCGAATTCGATGAAAATTTAAACATAAAGCCGGCGTTAGCTGAGCGTTGGGAGGTCAAAGATTATGGATCAACGTATATACTCTACTTAAGGAAGGGGGATTAAATTCCATGATGGTACCCCATTTAACGCTACCGCAGTTAAAGTTAACTTCGAGAGATTAATTACCAAGAACTTAAGGAGGTTGTCATTATTCCAGCCGTACATAAGTTCTATAGAGGTGATTGATGAATATATGGTAGCGTTTGAACTTAGGATACCGTTCGGGACATTCCTGCATCACCTAGCACATGGGGCAATAAAGGCTGTCGACGGAGTTAGTATCTCGATGAGTAGGGGTGAGGTGTTAGCTATCGTAGGTGAGAGCGGCTCAGGTAAAAGTACGCTGGAATTGTCGATAGCTAGGCTACTACCTAGGAATGCTGAAGTAGTTTCAGGTACTATACTGCTTAGTGGTGTTAATGTACTTAAGTTAAGTTCTGATGATATTAGGAAGATAAGGGGCAGTAAGGTAACTATAGTTTTTCAAGAGCCATCGGCCGCCTTAAATCCGTTATTTAAGGTAAAGACCTTTTTACGGGATGTGATACTAAGTCATAGTGGTAGTAAGCTGCCGGGTAATGAGGCTGATTTACGTATAGAAGAGTTACTTAAGAAGGTCGGTATACCAGCGCCTAGGGAAGTAGTGAAGTGCCACCTGCACGAATTAAGCGGCGGTATGAAACAAAGAGTTTTAATAGCTGTAGCCATAGCGAACGATCCTGAGTTAACAGTCCTTGACGAACCTACATCGGCCTTAGACGTCCCAGTTCAAGCTCAGATACTTAACCTACTTAAGGACCTCCAGGAATCCCTTAAGGTATCATACGTATTCGTAAGCCACGACCTTGCGGTAGTTAGCTACATAAGCCATAGAGTTGCCGTAATGTATGCAGGTAAATTGGTTGAGGTCAACCCTACGGAGGAAATATTCAGTGAACCCCTACACCCATATACTTCGGCATTACTTATGCCGATCCCGAAAATAGGTAGCAATGAGATTTAATCGTTACAACTGAAAGCCTCACCATTTATGGTGGGGATGGTGTTTATAAGTTCTGTAT